>CAZMSV010000060.1:0-1805 GCA_964569075.1 uncultured Candidatus Saccharibacteria bacterium | reverse complement strand
CCTTAACCTAACATCTAAAACCTAACAGTCCCGACGCAAGGTCGGGACCCCGACAGAATCGTCGGGGCCAAAAACTATTAACTTAAAACTAAAAACTACTCCCCTCATTCCTCCCATTCTGCCACTGTGGTAAACTATTTTCTATGAAGAATGAACCACAGGAGATTGCCCTCTATCGTAAATATCGTCCACAAAAATTTAAAGATGTTGTGGGTCAAGACCACATTGTCTCTGTTCTTGAAGCTTCAATAAAAAATAACTCTATATCTCATGCCTATCTTTTTGCTGGTTCTAGGGGTACGGGCAAGACTTCTGTGGCGCGTATCTTTGCTCGTGAGATTGGTTGTACTGCCAATGATTTATATGAAATAGACGCCGCATCTAATACTGGTGTAGAAAACATTCGTGATCTAAATGAATCCGTTCGCACCCTTCCTTTCGAATCTCCATACAAAGTTTATATCTTGGACGAAGCGCATATGCTTTCCAAGTCTGCTTTCAACGCTCTTTTAAAAACTCTTGCAGAGCCACCCAAGCATGTTGTTTTCATTTTGGCGACGACCGAGACAGATAAATTGCCAGAAACCGTAATATCGAGATGTCAGACATTTCAATTTAAAAAACCTACAGAAAGTATCTTGAAGGATGTCGCTCTTTCTATTGCAAAAGCAGAAGGGGCCTCTTTAGAAAATGCAGGGGCTGAACTCATTGCTCTTTTGGGTGACGGTTCATTTAGAGATACCCAAGGAATGCTTCAAAAGGTTCTAAGCTTTTCCAAGGATAAAAAGATTACATTAGAAGAGGTGGAGAAAATCACTGGCGCGCCTAGAAATAGTTTGATTAATGACTTCGTCGCCTCAATCTCTAAAAAAGACCTTTCGGGCTCTCTGGGGGCACTGGAAGAAGCGGGATCTTCAAATGTTGATATAAAAGTGTTTTTGAAGCTCGCACTTATGAAACTGCGCTTTGTTCTTCTTTTGAAATTTGCCAAAGATATGGAAAAGGTAATAAAAGAGAAAGTTTCAGATAATGATTTTGAATTTTTGAAGAATCTAGCGGGGGAGAAAGAGCAGGGGATTAATTCCGTTCTTCTATTCGAGCTCCTCGGTGCCTACGACATGTCAGGACGCACACATATTCCAGAACTTCCAATTGAACTTGCACTCGTGAAAATTTTCGGTCAATGAATAATACTATAGGTCTCATAGGTCTACCCAGGTCTACATAGATCTACCCAGGTCTACATAGATCTACATAGGTCTACCTGTTCATTTTCACCGGCTTTTTATTAACACCCTTACTTGCGCAAGTAAGGGTGTTATGAATATAATTGGATATGAATTATTTAGAGAAAATATTAAAAGTTTTGGGCAATAAGAGAAGACTAGCTATTTTGTTTTACTTAAAAAATATTAAGGAGGCAACGGTGGGGGATATTGCTGGGGAGCTAAGGTTGTCAATTACTGCCACATCGCGTCACCTGGCCTTGTTGAGAGCCTTTGATCTCGTGGAGCGAGATCAAAGGGGTTTGGAGGCATATTATTCGTTGGCAAAAGTTCAAACGAGGGTTGTGAAAAATGTTTTATCAGAGTTGAAGTAGCACTTTCGCAGTATCAATATATTTATATAGATATATTGATACCTTTCGATGGGTCTTAATATGTTTAGACACAAAAAGAAATCACTCGCCACTTTGGTGGGTGATTGATATGCTTCAATATCTTTCGATACGCTTTAATATATTATTGTGAGCCAACACATATTCCCTTACTTGCGCAAGTAAGGGAATATGTGTTGGGGGGAGG
>CAZMSV010000059.1:0-2081 GCA_964569075.1 uncultured Candidatus Saccharibacteria bacterium | reverse complement strand
TATTTGCAAGGTGATTTATTGCCATTTTGCTTATCATATACCTAAATATGCACTGGCTCAAAGATCCAGCTCGGTGACGCCCAGCTTGGCTTCAATAGTTCTGCATATTTTTGTGGCTTGTTCATAATTTTTTAGAGATTAAATTAAGTATAAGTTTAATTACTTTATCTTTATGTGTAGGATTGCTCTCCGCCACGAGCACAGTAATAGCAGTAAGTGCCGATGGTGTCAGGCGGTTCACGTCCAAGAGCGTTGCTTGTCTCAGAAACCACACAAACGCAAAAGCGCCAGAGCGTTTATTGCCGTCGGTAAATGGGTGATTTTTCACCATAAAATACAAAAGGTGTGCAGCCTTTTCCTCGGCAGTTTCGTAAAATTCTTTGCCACCAAAAGACTGCATTACATTTCCCACAATGCCCGACATTACACCCGAAGTTCGTTCCTTGCCAAAAAGTTCTGTTGCTTCGCCTTTCTTCATCAATATCTTTTTGAATTCTGCTAAATCTCTTGCAACTTTTTCACCCGTCATAGAAACTTTCTTCTTTGTCAGTTTACCTTTTGGTAATAATTCTTTGTCATATGCATCAAGCGAGAGCCATGTGTCCGCAAAGAATGAGACGAGCTCAACCGCATCTTTGGGATTGACAGCAGAGCCTGTGGGAAGTAACCTCTTAACGTCTTCAACAACATTCAAAAATTGCTTGTAATTTCTTGCAATCAATTTTCTGTTTACAACATACCCTTCCACAATATAAGCCCGAAGTGTCTTTGTCGCCCATTGGCGGAAACGAGTGGCGGTTTTTGAATTGACACGATATCCAATGGAAATAATTGCATCCAAATTATAATGCTGAACACTATACGTTTTTCCATCTTCGGCAGTATGTGCAAAAATTGCACATACTGATTTTTCCTCAAGTTCTTTTTCTTTATAGATATTCTTAATGTGTTTTGTAATAACAGAACGCTCAATACCAAAAACTTGAGCAACCTGCGCCTGTGTCGCCCAGACTGTCTCATGCGAAAAATCGCCACGAAGCTCTATGGCCCCACTCTTTGCTTGATATATCACTATTTTATTTTTCTGCTTTACTTTGCCCATAAATTTATTTCAAAAGGATGCTATTGGAAACCTGCCTCGTCGGCGGGCAGGTTTCTAAAGTGGGGAGAGGGGTATTTGCAAGGTGATTCAATGGCATTTTTCTTATCATATACCTAAATATGCATGGGCTCAAACAGAATGATGGGATGGTACTTGGGGACAAGTTATTCTAGATTTTCGGCTACAAATCTACCGGGACCGCGAGTACGCTTATCGAACCTTACAGGTTCAGTACACCTTTTCGAAATATTCGCACCAGTGCTCATCTTTAACGAAAAGCTCTTCGATTCCCGGACGTAAAGTATTTAAATACTTTACTTAGGGTCATGCACAAAAAAGGCTCACAAAGTGAGCTCAGTTTTGTAAGCATGATGTAATTGTATCCTTTGCACGAACTTTTTTCGAGAGCTAATGTGCCTACGAAGTCCGCCCTCGCACAACCCCTCTCCTCGTTTTCATCTCTGATTATGTAGTATCGCTTCCGCTACGGCGTTTGGTGACTTCGTTCTGGTCGGCGCTCGTCCTTTAGCCCCGAACGCTCCTAGCGGAAATGTCCGAGGCTCAACATCATATGTGCTTGCCCCAACCCCTCCCATGCGCGCGCAAGCCCGCTCGCAAAGGAGGAGAGGGATGCGAGCGGGATCTCCCTACGAGAATTACATTTTCAACATTCCAGTCAATAAATCTTTTATTATTTCTGATGATCCGGCGGCAAGCGTGAACGCTTGTGAATCTTGGCGTGCATGAGAAAGCCAATGATCAGAGAGGAAACCCTCCCCACCATGTAAGTGAAGACACTCGTCAATCACTTTTTGGCAATTCAAACATATTCGAGTTTGTTATTATCGTTGCAATTTCAGAATCAAGATTACCATCTGATGGTAATCTTGATTCTGATCTGCTTGAGAGCCCCTGTTCTTCTCTTGGTTTTGCACTAATCGCGATACTGAAAGACACGATCGAAATGTAGGTCAGCAGG
>CAZMSV010000058.1:0-2188 GCA_964569075.1 uncultured Candidatus Saccharibacteria bacterium | reverse complement strand
GGTTAGGGTGTATAAAATAGAATGTTGTACGAAAATTAGAACGGCCTCACTAATTTGTACGATATATCGTACAAATTGGTGGGGAAGAGAAATGTGGGAAACTTTAGATAATTAATTAAAATAATGAGAAAAAAGAAAATTTTCATACTTTTAGGTCATCCAGACTCTGACAGTTTGAATGCTACTCTTGCGAGTGAATATGAGAAAGGGGCGCTCGAAGCTGGGCACGAAGTACGGAGGCAAAATGCTGGAGATATGCAGTTTGATCCGATTCTTCACAAGGGATACAGAGAAATTCAAGAATTGGAGCCAGATCTACTGTCTTTCCAAGATAATGTGAAATGGTGTGAACATTTTGTTATTTTCTATCCAACTTGGTTTTCTACAATGCCAGCACTTCTCAAGGGTCTTTTTGACAGAGCTTGGGTTCCCGGTTTTGCTTATTACTTTTTAAGTGGGGGATATATTTGGAAGAGACTTCTTAAAGGTAGAAGTGCCACTGTCGTGGTCACTTCTGACTCAATACCCATAGCTCTGCGAATATTCTTTGGTGACACTACCAATGAAATTAGAAAAGGTATTTTGTGGTTCGCTGGATTTTCTCCTGTGAGACTTCACAAGTTCGGATATTTAAAACACTTTGGAATGTGGAAAAGGGAACATATGAAAAGAAAAGTTTTTAAGCTAGGAAAGAGGGGGAGGTAGTTTTTCGTGAGTAGATAAATTCATTGACAATTCTACTGAGGGTGGAATATACTTGTATCAGATTGTAACTTACTTTATAGACAACGGCGTGCTGCCAGATTGCCGAAGCTGAGTGGGTGGGAAAAGACCCGAACCCTGAAAACGGTCCCTTTTTCAACCCCGCCGACATCTCTGATATTTCAGGGTATCAGACGTGTTGTGTGTCAGATAGGCGTAAGTATCGAGTATGCCGCCTGCTTTCACCCCCGCTTGCTTGCAAGCGGGGGTGAGTTTTTGTATTTATGTATTTACTAAAAACTAAAAACTCTCTACTCTATGAGTCTATCAATCGGTATGGTTTGAACACGATCGGACATACCAGTAGGGTAGAAGAGTCTAAGCTGATTCCACTCTCCTTCACTATCAAACTTCCTTTACCAAATTGGCAAACAGTTAAACGAAATTGACACAACTGCATACGGTTGATAAAAATGTCTTTTAATATATTCTTATTGCATGAAAAGGAAGTCAAAGAATTATGCTTTTATCGATAGCCAAAATCTAAATCTCAGTATTCGTGAGCTTGGATGGGTTCTTGACTTCCACAAGTTCAGAATTTATCTGAAAGAGAAATATGGAGTGGAAAAAGCTTTTATGTTTCTGGGTTTTGTAGAAGGCAATACTGAACTATATAAATCACTACAAGATGCTGGGTTCATTTGTATTTTCAAACCAACTCTTAAATACAAAGATGGAACCACAAAAGGAAACTGTGATGCAGAATTAGTTCTGCAGGCGATGATTGAATACCAGAATTATGGGAAAGCCCTAATCGTGACGGGTGATGGTGATTTCTATTGTCTGGTCAAATATCTGATTGATCAAAAGAAGTTCGAGGCCCTATTAATTCCCAACAAATCCAAGTATTCTGGTCTCTTGAAGCTAAGAGAGTTCGGGCCTTATTTGAGGCATATGAATGAGTTAAGAGAAAAGCTCGAATATAAAAAGAAAAGGCCCCATGCGGACGGAACCGCATAGGGACACTTTTCCGTTGGTGATACACATTCAGTATAGACGGACGAAGTTAAAAAGTCAAACACAACATGAGTAAAACCCAGATAGGAATTGTTGGTCTGCCAAACGTTGGTAAGTCCACACTATTTAATGCTTTAACAAAAAAATCCGTCCCAGCGGAAAACTACCCTTTCTGTACCATTGATCCATCGGTGGGTATTGTTCCTGTGCCAGACGAGAGACTTTGGAAACTTGCGGAGTTTAGTAAATCTGCGAAGACCGTTCCGGCTGTTATTGAGTTCGTAGATATTGCGGGCTTAGTAAAGGGGGCTTCAGAAGGAGAAGGTTTGGGGAATAAATTTCTAACAAATATTCGAGAGGTTGATGCTATCGGAGAAATGGTGAGGACATTTAAAGATGATGATGTCATCCATGTTCACGGCAAAGTTGACCCACTTTCTGATGTTGGAGTTATCAACCTAGAGCTTGT
>CAZMSV010000057.1:0-2218 GCA_964569075.1 uncultured Candidatus Saccharibacteria bacterium | reverse complement strand
CTTCTATGGTGTCAGCTATCACATTCTCATCAGCCCCATCTTCTTCTGTGTCAGCCGGCACCGCTTCCCAGTCGGCGGGATTGTCGGGATTCCTTCTACCTACAGTTTGTAGCTCCTTTTCAAGAAGCTCCTTTTCTGTTTTGAGTTTTTCTGCAAAGGATCTTAGTTGTTCTGGTGTCATAGGTCTATGATATCAAGCGAAAGAACTTATGCAACAAGCTGTTTAGCGTATAAGTTTTAGGGAGTTTAGTTTGTTGATAATCTCTCTAAGTGGGGCTTCACTTGAGGTAATCAGGAGTGTTTGTTGGTCTAAAAATGAATATAAGAGTATCGTGTCTCCTCGTGCGTTTTTTAGTACGCGAGCATCTTTATTACGTATTGTAATATCCTCAAAGTCCTCATTTATTCCTATGTCAACGTTAACAATTTTTGTCGTGTTGGAGGGTACCGCAGTTCCGTTTGTAGAAGAGGCGATTTCTGTTGGTATAAATTCTGTAATTGGGATTGCTCGCGCAGAAAATAGAGAGCCCAAGTCCTTGTTTAGTGTTTTTTCCCACAAAAGCATACCACCGAAGGCATTTTCGAAAGAAGATATTTTTACTATCAAAAATGGATGATTGCCGTTTATGTTGTATATACCTAGCATAAAAGCCTTATTGAAAGACCGAAGTGTTGCTGGCGGTATTTGTGTCTTGAGTTTTCCGAAAAGCGTTTGTGTGGTGATTGGTTCCTCACCTTCCCCTACTGTTTCCTTAAGGGAAATAAAGAGGACGTCGTTCATTTCAAGTGCTTGCTCACGTTTGGCGGTATCTATTTTTTGGATTAACTCTTCTCTACTAAGATTGTCAGTCAAAATACTTTCTTGTTTATTGTAGGAGAGGAGGGCTTGAAGATTGGTCGGAGTTGGCGCTATTGCTGGGTCGTTACTTTGAAGCATGAAAAGAACAATCACAGCTCCGATCCCCGATAGTATTAGGATAATACTTAAAATAATGGTGAAAACGTTTTTCTTAAAATCAGGGCCGAGTTTATTTTCTGGTTTCTGGCTAAACACAACCCTGGAGGTATAGCTTGTATGGGCATCTTGCTTAATTGGGTCTTTCTTTATTATTTTTTCAGTGATTGGTGTTGTGGGGATCGCCGGGGTAGCTTTGGGTATGGTCTGTCTAATCGTAGGTTTCTTTGGTCCAGGTATATTGATTCGTTCTTGTTTTTTTGCTCCAAGAATTCTTTCCACGATACTTTGTGGAGGTATATATGACTGCCTTGTTTCATCTGCGACCATTTCTCTAGTGGCCTGTCTTTGTTGTTCGGCCATGGCAATAGAGAGAACGGATGTGTTTTGTTGCTTCATTGCTTCGGCGACGTCACCTTGGAATGTGCGAAGATTTTTTATTACTACCTCTGGATGTTGAGCAGTAAAATCTCCCGAAGATTTTGTTTCTGTTTTTCCATTGATACGCTCAAAAACTTCACGCTGATTCTCAGGGCTCTCTCTCATTCCTTTTGCGACACCGTCACTCGCGTTTTCGGCGGTTTCATTTGGCAAGCTAGGGCTTATTTTGTCTGTTTCTTCTGGCATAGAAAAAATACATTCGTGATTTTATTCTATCACAGAGGGATTGTTGTTATATGAAATTCAGTTGTTTGCAAACGACAGCACTGCTTAGCTAGATTTTGTACTCCTACTTTGTTTTTGGGGCGCTCTTCCTAAAAGATATTTTCTTGCGTTTTCATCAAGATCAATAAAGTCGTCGGCCACCTCGATCAATCTGCTTGATGAAGATTTACCAAAAGCCGCAACTTCAACCTGACATCCGTGAGTATTTTTTAAATATTCCACCAAAGGTACGAAATCTCCATCTCCTGATATTAAAATGATAGTGTCAAGTTTCGGTGCCATTTTTACTGCGTCCATTGCCATGCCCACATCCCAGTCGGCTTTCTTGGCTCCGCCAAGAAAGATCTGGAGATTCTTTGTTTTTGTTTCAATTCCGGCTTTTTCTAGAGCCTCAAAAAAGCTTTTTTCTTCGCCCCCCTCTGTGGTGATGACATAAGCAACCGCACGGATAAGAGGTCTCCCAGCAAGGGCGTCTTTTACCACCTGACCAAAATTTACTTTTGAATGGTAAAGATTTTTTGCACTATGGTACAAATTTTGAGCATCAATAAAAATACCAACGCGTTGATCTTTGTGTTTTATTACAGTCATATAAAT
>CAZMSV010000056.1:0-2279 GCA_964569075.1 uncultured Candidatus Saccharibacteria bacterium | reverse complement strand
ATCTGATATTGGGTCTTCTAATGAATCAAGTATCCCTGATTTAAATATTTTCTGAAGAGCGTGGTACATCCAGTTTGAAGTTATTCCTCGACTTTCTGGATATACAGGATAAAGGGCGTGCTCGGGGGTTTCATCTTCGCTAAATAGAGAATTGCCAACGGCAAATGGCGCCTTTGATACGGCTTCAGCTTTTGGATTTATTATTGCTAAGACTCCATTTCTTTCAGAGACCTTTCCTTCTGCCCGTGCCAGAGATCCTTCCGAGAGCATTTTTGCTAGATATGCTTGATGGAGCCATATTATTTTTATTTTACCAGTTTCATCAGTAATAGTGCCCTCCGCCATTGGCGTACTTCCACGGAAAGTTTTTTTAGTTTTGAGGTTTTCTAATTTGCCGAAAATAACAGCGGTGTCTCCAGCTCGGAGATCACCAATGTTCATTTTGTTTGCTATATCTCCATAACGAGTGGGGAAGTGGTATAGGAGATCACCCGCTGTTTCTACCCCTAACTTTTTAAGAGCTTTCTCTTGAGCGGGGAGTATTCGGGTGATTTCTTTGAGTGGTGTCCGAAGATTCATCTCTCTATATTATCAGAGAGTTTGATTGGTGAGGCTCTGACATGCCACCTTGGAGTCAGGCCATCTCCACCTAATTTGATTATTTCAACGATGAGGACAGCCAGCCCAACAACAAGGCCGACGCATATCTTTGTGCATTTTATCTAAGCCGACAGAGATACGTTGTTTTCTATTCCCATCTTTCTTGGCAGATGTAACCCAGCAGATCCACCCATTGCGTGCTAATGGTGTGATATCTTCCCATAGCTTTTTCGCAACACGGGCAGATTCAATTACCTTGCGAAAATCCGCTGGCAATTTGTGGACTGCACTAGTCGAGTTTTTTATTTTAACCATTTTACTTTTTTCGATTAAGGTTGTATTTCCCAGACCCTATCAATAATCCATTTATTGATAGGTTTTTTAAGTACCGCAATATTATCGAATTTTATATTAAAATTTGGTTGATCTATTGTTTTGAGATAACCCCGTATTTCTTCGTAATCAAATGGCTTCAGAGCGCCCATTGCTACAGTTGCATGAAAATTGGTACCGTTATCAAATTCGTCAAAAGTCATTTCCTTGATTTCGTGTAGGACGTTCATCAAATCAGGTACATCTTGTGACATTTCTGGTGAAGGAACAACATCAAGATAAATCACATCCTTTCTAAAATTTCCAAATCCAGTAAGAGAATATTTGCTTTGTTTGTGTGAATTCACAAAATTTTCGAGGCATTTATAGAGTGTGGTCATTCCTTTTTTGTCCATCTCGAACCAACTTTTGAATGTTAAGTGAGGTGCAATTCGATCATGAAGCGGAAAAGTATCAAACTTTGCAGTTAAATCTTTAGTAAGATTCTGATGATACTTTTCCGCTTCACCTCTAATCAAATGTACAACAATATGTCTCATATAGGCTTTATTGTACCAGCTAACTTTTCAATAATCTGTGTGAGTTCTTTTTTCTCTAGCCACATATTATGAATTTCAGAACGTATTTCTAGATGTTGCGGATAACCACTATCGGGCTTTCCGTTGAGCAGATCGGAAAATTCAAGATTGAGGAGCTCAGTTAATGATTCTTTAATATCGTTATATTCCAACTTGGAAAGCCCATCATCAAGCAACTTTTTACCAAAAGCGTGCCAAGTGTAGAAATGTAAAAGTTCGTGCATTATTGTGTTGTTAGAAAATCCCGAGCCGATTCTGACAAAAAAGTAATTTTGTTCGATGTTGTAGGTGCAGCGCTCGTTGTGGGTTAAGTAAACAGTAATTGTTGGTGAGGGGTAAGAAATACTGAATGTCTTCTCTACGCGCTCAATAAAAGTCGGCTCAACAATTTTCCATCTTTCTTCAATAGCGACAATTTCTTTGCTCGCGTCAAAGTTATTTATTTTATCCTGTTCCTCTATAAACGCTTCGATTTTTTGTGCCTCAAAACTGTCCCCATACTGTCCAGTAAATAAATTTTGAAATTTAGTCGGTTTCTTGCTGTTTACCGCCCGTGTCCCGTTGATAACATTTTCAATGTCTTTATCTATGTTGTAAGTAAAATTTAATTTCATGAGTTTATTTCAAAAAGAATCTTTGAAAAATTGCGGTATGTTCTGGACAAAGTTCGAATGTATTTTGAGCAAAATCCCAATGATGAATGAATCGTTCCACCACTGCCTCGCAGAGCCTCGGCAACCCCGAAAGAAAAAACACTCCTTGCATTTC
>CAZMSV010000055.1:0-2385 GCA_964569075.1 uncultured Candidatus Saccharibacteria bacterium | reverse complement strand
CTAAAACAGCCTTTACACCAGTACGACGAAAAACTAATTCAGGAAGATTTCTAAGTTGCGAAGACCCGCCGGTCATAATAATCCCTCTATCAATAATATCAGAAGAAAGTTCTGGAGGAGTTTCCTGAAGCACATCCTTGATTGCTTTTATCATTTCCCGAAGCTCTTTACTTATTGCTTTCGTGATTTCATTTGTCTTTATCTCCACTGAACGAGGAAGTCCAAGAACATAGTCTCGCCCCTTAATCGTCATCGCAAGTTCTTCATCTAATGGAATGGCTGAGCCAATCTTTATCTTTATATCCTCTGCAGTTTTATCTCCAACAGCCAGATTAAAGGTCTTTTTTATATAATCAGCAATTGCTGCATCAATACGGTTACCAGCACATTTGACCGAGGTAGAAGAAACTATCCCCCCAAGAGATATAACAGCAACATCTGTTGTCCCGCCACCAATGTCAACAATCATGTGTCCTACCGGCTCATAGATTGGTATACCAGCACCAATGGCAGCTAGTATTGGTTCTTTAACAACATATGCATTTTTTGCACCCGCCTTCATGGCCGCTTCAACTACCGCTCTTCTTTCTGTTGAAGTAACACCTGCGGGAACTGAAATCAAAACCTCTGGTCTAAAAATACTCCACTTGCCAAGTGCCTTACCAATGTAATAACGAAGCATCGCCTCTGTTACTCTGTAGTCAGCAATAACGCCATCTTTCATTGGCCTATATGCCACAATTGACTCGGGTGTTTTACCAATCATATCCTTTGCGTCTGAGCCAATGGCAAGAATACGGTTATCTTCTTCAGATATTGCAACCACAGATGGTTCATTCAAGACGATCCCCCGCCCTGGTACAAAAACCAAGACGCTTGTCGTCCCCAAATCAATACCTAGTTTTTTAGAGAAAATACTCATAATGGGCTCCTTTTAGCCCGCCCGGATGACCCGGTCGGACGGGCTTTTGGCTTATAGCTTATAGCTTATAGAGAGTAAATACAAGGCGAAAAAATTGGCTAATTGCGAAAAACAAATCAACAGGTATTGTTCTTCTAAGATATAATACCCTTTATGAGGATCTATAAAGTTATACCCATAGCCCGTGGAATATCTAAAGAGACCCTATCTTACTTTGGGGCCGACGGTATTCCTCTGGGGTCTTTGGTATCCATCCCTTTGCGCCAAAAAACCGCCAATGCTCTGGTGGTTGGAGAAAAAGAAATAAGTCCTTCAAAATCAGAGATAAAATCTTCCACTTACAGCTTAAAAAAAATTGGGCCAATAAAAAACAAACATTTTCTGTCTCCAGCATTTCTTGAATCAGCAATCGAAACAGCTAGAATGTATGCCTCAACCACTGGTTCTGTATTACAAAATCTAATACCAAAACTTGTCCTAGAGCATAATAAATTAGTTTCTTACCGAGAAGTTCGCCAGAACCCAAGAATAAGGAAAGAATTTTTGGTAATCCAAGAAGCAGATAGTGAACGCTTTGCACATTACAAAAGTTTTATTCGTGGAGAGTTTGCTAAACACTCATCAGTTTTTTTCTGCTTACCATCAGGTGAAGACGTTCGTCGAGCAAAAAATATCCTTGAAAAAGGCATAGAACAATACAGTTGTATTCTTCACAGCGGACTTACTAAAAAGGAATTCGTAAAATCTCTTAAACTTATTGCCGAAGAAAAGCACCCTGTCCTAATCATCGGCACTCCCGCATTCCTCTCTGTTGCTAGGGGCGACTTGGGAAGCATTATTCTCGACAGAGAAAACTCTCGGTCTTATCGTACCCAGACTCGTCCATATATTGATATGCGAGAGTTTATTAAGCATTTTGCAAAAGCTTCATTTGTGAAGTTAATAATGGGCGACCTTATGCTATCGATAGAAACTCTCTGGAAAGAGCAGAGCGAAGAATACGCAGAATTCTTTCCACTTAAACTAAGAATGCTTTCATCGAGCCGTAGCCTATTAGTTGATATGAAGCTTCCGCCTGGAGAATATAGAGAAGAATTTAGGGTTTTGTCCAGAGAACTCGAAGCCTTAATAGACAAAACTACAGAAGAAAATGAAAATCTTTTTATTTTTTGTGGCAGAAAGGGATTGGCACCAGTTACTGTCTGTGGTGATTGTGGGCAAGTAGTTATATGCGGACGATGCAAGGCGCCAATAACACTCTTCCAAAGAAAGGATGAAAACATATTTTCCTGTAACAAATGTGGAGAAGAAAGAAGCTCTGCAGAAAGATGTATAAATTGTGACAGTTGGAAACTTCGTACTCTTGGAATTGGTATTGAGTTGGTAGAAAAGGAAATCAAAAAAAAGTTTGCGAAAGCAAAAGTCTTCCGACTAGACAAAGATAGTGCTACTACAGAAAAAAA
>CAZMSV010000054.1:0-2407 GCA_964569075.1 uncultured Candidatus Saccharibacteria bacterium | reverse complement strand
CTTTTTCTCCTATGGTTATCTCTGGGGTCCCTTGGACGACTCTCCAAAACTCACTTCTCTTGGCATGGTATTGAAGGCTGAGGGATTCGCCAGTTTTCACAAAGATCATCTTCACAGTAGATTTCCTTTCGAAAGTAAATTCTCTGAACTTACCCCAAGGTCGATTTTCCTCACGTACATTTAGAAGGTCCATATGGGGTCAATTATAGTAAAAAACACTTATGAAAACCAGCCTTTTATGATCTCAGCAGTTTCTCTAGGGCCAGAGACCTGAACGCTTTTAATGCCAGCATCCATAACAGAACGATCATTTCCTCCAGGATAAAAAGCATCCCCTACAAATATTAAATCTCTTTCTTCAAGACCCTTCCTTTGAAGCAACATTTTTAAGCCCACAGCCTTTGTAAAACCTTTTGTGAGGATATCAATTGACGTCATGCCTCCAATAGAAATTCCTAGATCTGGAAAATGAGATTCAAGTACAGCTTTCATTTTACGACGTTTTTCTCGTGAAGGATCCCAACCCTTCTTCTTTTCTATAGAGGCATTTTGTCCGCAGGCGGAAAAAGTAATTTGGGTACCCCGATCTTCTACATATTCTCCTTCGTGTTCGCTAGGAATATCATATTTGCCAGAGGTAATCATTTCTTCTAGGAATTTCTTAACCGCCTGTTTCTTATCTTCTGGGAACTCGGCTTTATAGACTTCTTTCCAAGAATCGTTTTCTTTGTCGTATTCATAATCTTGTGTACCGCTAGTTGAAAGTAGGATAAGGTTCTTGTTCACCTCTGGGACTTGCGGTACCAGTTTTTTCCATTGCGAAATAAACTGCTTTTCAAATTGAAGTTCTGAACCACCTGAAATTATAACTACAGGCAAAGTCTTAGCGAGTTTAAATAGAAGTTCTGCCACTTCTAGCCCTAGTGGTTGTTTACTTTCCGCTAAGGTTCCATCTAAATCAAATGCTACTATTTTGTAAGAGAAAGACATAATTAACTATATTTTATAGATATATTTAGTCATTAACAAGCAAGGGGCGAAGACCTAGCGTGAGTTGGTTCAAACCTAAGCCACCAAACAAGATCACTGTAGGGCGGCTTAAATTTGACAGGAAGAAAATCGGCAACCTTCTGGCGGAAACTCCTTGGGTATGAATGTGTGTGGATCGGCGCCGACAACAATTTCACCGCATGATCGACGCGACTAGAGCAAGGGCTTTATTTAGGCGATATATTAATACAAGATAATGCTCAATTCACCATCTGGCTCAATAAAAGCTTTTCGAACTTTTGAAACAGAATCAACGCCTTTTTCTCTTAATAAAGAGAGCAAACTAGTTTCTGTTAAATCTTCTTTTGCTAAAATAGCTTTTACAATCTTGCCGTTATCTATCAATAGTGTCGCTTCTCCTTCAATAAATCGATTAAATATTGGAAAATGAGAAGCAAATTCGTCCATAATTTTTACTAAAACAGAAACAGCTGTCAAAGCAATAAATGAATACGCAAACCTTGCAACTGATTCGGTATAAATCATCACGTCTCCAACGGCTGAACCAAACGCAATAATTAAAAGTAAATCAACATAGGTTAAATGAGACAGTTTTCTGCGTCCCAATAAACGTAACAATATAAATGCATAAATAAAAATCAATGCAGTTCGAAAAACTACTAACAATACTTCACCGAAAGATATCTGAAGGTTAATAAAATTCATAACTTAATTATATCACCCATTTTTTCGAACTTTTTTTCAAAACAATCCGCATTTTCATTCGTAAATATTCAATTTTCCCGAATACGCCAAGCCGGCTTGTCTTGAATACGCCACACGGATGGCGTATTCGGGGTTGGGACAGTTTATTAATTAGCTTGCGAGGGGCATGTGCCTTTGAGTGGAGTTGAACCACCGTCTCGCCCGTTTCGAGGGCGCGCTCTACCGTTGAGCTACAAAGGCAATAGAAAAAGCCACCCAAAACAGCCACAATAATGTGCGACTGTTTACGGGTGGCTATCTAAAGTGCCTTCGGTTCATTAGACCCAATATGTCATTTTTTACGACCAGAGTGCAGGTTGAGTTTCAGATTAAATTCGTTGTGGTGAATGACATATAAATTAATCTCCAGCCCTTCACTTTCCGTCTCAAAACCCTCGTCGAAAACCTACTGATTTCGACGCGATTTTTACGCTAGAACCTTCTTGTGTTTTTTGTAAAAACACAACGAAGCGATTTTACGCTTTTTTGTTAATGGACGCTTCGCTTGCAAAAAATGTAAGCAGAATTAGCAGCCCCTCGAAGAGTACTTCTCGGGACGCTCATTTTTTATAATCACTTCGTTCTTTAAAAAATGGCGGCTGTGTCTCCTGAACAAAATCCGAACTTTTTTCCAACAAAATCCTGATGTGGA
>CAZMSV010000053.1:0-2754 GCA_964569075.1 uncultured Candidatus Saccharibacteria bacterium | reverse complement strand
CAGCATTCCGTTTGTTCCATTTTAGCAAAGCGATACGCTTTTCCGATTTCAAACTTCGCCACTGTTCCTGCTGGTGCGCGGGAGAGGACTTGAACCTCCACGCCTTGCGGCACTAGAACCTCAATCTAGCCTGGCTACCAGTTACAGCACCCGCGCATTAAATTTGCTCACCAACTATAGCTAAAGCCTTGGTTATTTTCAACTTCTTTCTTTTTAGATACAGACCATCCTTGTTTTTATACATTTGTTTCAAAAGCTTAACAGACTCTTTTTTTGCATATTTTAACTGAATAGTGAACCCCTCTCTGTCATTTGTTATATGCCCGCTAATTTTCAACCTTTCATATAATTCACTTCGAATCCAAAGAATGTGCTCCCTACTGGCAGATATGAATTCCGTGTAAAACATAAAACTTGAACGCCACCTTGGATCCCAATATGAGTAGGAAGTTCCATCGCCATCAAACAAACCACGGAGAAAATCAAAAAAATACTTGTTCGGGACATCAACCCTGCCTATTGTTTTAGATTTGGCCTGACTTAAACCTAAATTCAAAAGAAATTTATAAAAAATGACATCTCCAAACTGGATCCTATGGTTTTTTTTCAAACCATTCCCAGATGTGATTCTTCCAACTTTGATTTTGATGATTTTGAAAGCTTTTAGAAAATTCTTTATTTGCAAAATATCCTTTGAGACAAAGGTTATGTGCCTTCCGTCTGGCGACAAGTTGCCGTCACTGGCTAAAAGTCCGATCCCATAAGCAAAGTCTGCTGACCATTTTATTTTTATTTTACCTTTGGGCCTGACTCCCGTTTTCTTCATATTTATACGATACAATTTTTATAAAGACCGCTCAAGGTTATAGCGTCTACCAATTTAAATTAAAATAAAACAGCTACAAAATCAGCTGCTTTTATTTATGCCACCGCCTTTACTTCTTCTGTTTTTTCAGTTCCTTCCGTCTTTACTTCTTCCGTCTTCTCTTCTTCCGTCTTCTCTTCTTTCTTGTTTTCTATCTTCTCTTCCTCTTCTTTAGCTGGAATAATTCTAATGTTTCTCATCTGACGCTTAATCTCTTTGGCTGCCTTATCACGAATGTGGTAAAGCTTTGACCTTCGGACCTTAGCACTTTTAGTTATGGAAATTTTATCTATCATTGGAGAGTACAGGGGAAATATCTTCTCTACCCCCACACCACTAGCTACTCTGCGAACGGTAAAGGTGGCGCCCGGCTCTTTCCCATGCTTTACCGCCAAAACAAGCCCTTCAAAAACCTGAAGTCGTGTTTTGCCTTTTTCTTGGATTTTCTGCCACACTTTTACGGTGTCACCAGAACGAATACCGAGCTTTTGACGCTCGGACATATCGACAGGAGAAAATGCTATAGCTTTTGTATTCATAGAGTGCTCGAAACAATATCATAGCCAATAAAAAATCGCAATATTGCTCAATTACCGAATGTTTCAATGGCCTTAGAGAAATCCTCTGGATAGGGTGCATTCAAGATCAGAATACGACCTTGAGAGGTGGCGAACTCCAAAGAAAAAGCATGCAGGGCTGTTCGTTCAAACCCAAGTATCTTTTCTCTTTTTGGAGCATATAGTCCGTCTGCGACAATCGGATGACTAATTGCCTTAAAATGAACCCTGATCTGATGCGTTCTACCTGTCTTTGGCAGAGCTTTAATGAAAGTCGCACCCTCCCCTCTCTTTAAAACTTCATAGTAAGTCTCTGCTTCACGCAATTCTCCTCGCGACTTCGGCTCTGCTGACCATTTCCTGAAATCAGTCCGGCTTCTACCAATTGGGCGATCAATGGTGCCAAAATCTTTTGGCAAACTTCCATATACAAAAGCATGATACTCCTTGCGAATTTTTCTATCGTGAAAAAGTGATTTTAAATAAACGAAAGATTTTTGCGTCTTAGCAATAATGAGAAGCCCCGTAGTGTCTCTGTCTATCCTATGAACAATGCCCGGCCTATCAACAACTTCACCTGAAGAAAGGGTTAGTGGTTCTCCTACCCCTTTTATATCTGGATAATTCTTAATAATCCAATCAACAAGGGTCATTTCTTTAGTCCGGCCATCAGCATGCACAGTAAGCCCAGCCGGCTTATTTATTGCCAGAATTTCATCATCTTCATATACAACTTGAATAGATTTGTTAGCAGTCACAGTCTCACTATATATGAAAGTTGAACCCAAGCAATCTTAAACAAAGAAAGATATTGTAGCTGGTATTTATTATCTGTTTGTTGTATCTTATTTGTTATAAGTTTTTAGGCGATTAGCTGTCTTGGTAGGTACAAATAGTTTACACATGCGCGATTAGCTCCCCGCCCGACCGAACGAGTTCGGCCGTTCGGGCGGGAGTTGGTAGAGCAAATTACCATGAAATATATTGTCTATGTTCTAATGGACGACAATAAAAAATACTACAAAGGTATGACATCCGATCTAAATCGTAGGCTAAAAGAACACAAATCTGGTCAAACTCAGTCAACAAAAAATCTTATAAATCCAAGGGTTGTGTACACAGAAAATCACTCGACACTTGAAAAAGTACGGGAAAGAGAGTTATATTTAAAGACTTCAGCTGGAAGAAGATTTTTGAAGAAAATATTGCGCGATTAGCTCAGTTGGTAGAGCAATTCATTTACACTGAAAAGGTCGCAGGTTCAAGTCCTGCATCGCGCACCAGAACAGAACTTAACGGCTTTTTCAAAGCCAGAAGGTGGGACGCACGAAG
>CAZMSV010000052.1:0-2942 GCA_964569075.1 uncultured Candidatus Saccharibacteria bacterium | reverse complement strand
ACTAGATGTTAGGTTTTAGCTAATAGCTTATAGACAAGAAAAGAGGTTCCCCCCGACACGAAGTTTGGATCATCTAAAGAAGACCTACTTCGTACGGGGCAGGTTTACCCGATTAAATTACGAAGTAATTTGGTCGGGCCCCTGATACATGTCAAATAACTTATATTTATATATAACATAAAACAAACAAAAAAGCAACCCGCTTCAGGCAAGGTTCGACCTTACCAACAAGGTGTCAACTTGGCAGGTTGACACCTTATTATTTTTTATTTTTACTACTACCCTTACCAACGTTTCGATAAACCTCAACCTTGTCTTTAAGTTTTGGAGACGGAAACAACAAAAAGTGCAGAGGATATTTCTTCTTCAGACGATAGAGCATGCTCTGTGCATGGAGTTTTTTTGTCTGACGCCGGTCAAATTCTTCTTTCATACCCTCTACAGCTTTTTCATACCCGGGCATCTGGTCATTGAGCCATCTCTGCACCCGCCTGATGGTATCAAAACCCACGTGAAGCGTCTCCACGATATCTTCATACGTTTCTCCCTCAATCAACTTGCGGGCAATAATTATGCGTCGTCCCAGCATGATGCGCTCGCTTTTGGTGAGTAAGTCGCGCAGAAACAATTTCATCGCCTCTCTGCCTTTAATATTACTCGTAGCAGTATATAAAACGTCTAAAGTATGCATTATTTCCTTGTCACTCAGTTTTTCCACCCTGACCTTCATATATACATACTATGATATATCATAGTAAAAAAATAAACAAATCACCACACAGGGGTTCCCTGTGGAAAAACGGATGTTTTTGTTTCGCACCAGATCAAGGAAGTAGTAAACATGAATAAGAATAAAAACGAGGCTGGAACAAATAATATGCCAAGATTTTCATAGGCCTACTCTTTAGTCCCTCTTCTCTCAAGCTCATCTTCAAAACCGTTAAGGTTTCCAATTGCCTGATACTCCTTAATCAGATGCTGGTATTTCTTGCCCTCGGGATTCTTATGATCTTCACTAGTCATCGCGCCCCCTGGTCGGATTAACCTTAACTCTTCATAACGAAGCCATGACTGCTTTCTTGCTTCCTCTAACTCCTCGGCGCTCATTTTTTTCGCCCCTGTCATAGCGCTATGGTAAGCCTCTGCATATTCATCGCCATAGTCTTCCGTAAGGACCTCATGCCTATGTCTGGCAGCAGTAGACAACTCCTCCCGCCCAGACTCTCCTACATACGCCATTTCTTCAGCCTTCTCCACATCACCCACTCTTTTTGGTCCATCTCCTTCGCTGTTTTCAGGTTGTTGGGATCTTTCAAATGTATTCATAGATTTTGTTTTTAGTTTTTAATCCCCCCACTCCGTCCAAATACCTTCGCGGGTTTTAATCTCCCGTGTCTTTTTTTTTGGTTTTTCAATTTCTCTTACGTATGGCTTTGATGTTCTTAAATTAGGGTTCCCCGAGTTCCAAATAGCCCTCGAGTTTTCCCATTCCAGCTTATCGGCCTCTGCACGAGCAGCACTTTCTGATTCGTATACCACACCATCCTCATAACCATGATGTCCTTTGCTTACGAGCTCCCAGGCAGTTTGGACATTTCGTTCAAGAAATTTTTGCTTTAGCTGCTCTTTTTTCTTTTCGATCGGGTCATCTACCCTCTTTGTTCCATCCCCCTGAAAAGGAGTTGGGGTTGATTCAAATTTCATATTACTAAATTGATTATTACTAAATCTAAAATTGACTCCCTTTAAGGGTACCCCCCCCGCAGAAACATGTCAAACCATTTCAGTAAGCTTCAACCTTACCAACAAGGTGTCAACTTGGCAGGTTGACACCTTGTTGGTTTTACTTAATGCAGAAAAAATAGAGTGATTTATCAAAAAATGGAAGTGCTTGGAGAATTCTGTCTTTCCAGTTGGGCTTAAGAATTCTATTCAGACTCATACGCCCTCGTACTGTCACTTTTGGAAATATTTTTTTGATTCTTTTGTTGTTTTGTTGAGAGAAAGAGAGGACTTCATATAATTTTTATACCTTAGTCATTATTGTATTCCTACACTCTTCTCCACAAAAAACATCTTTTTCCGCCTTACAAATATCACAAATTAAAAAGTGAGCATTGCACTCTTTATTGCGACAGTTTACATATCTCTCAGTAGGCTCTGAACATACATCGCACTTCCCCACTACCGTATGCTTCCCCGGTTCATCAAAATCTACAGCAATTCTTTTATCAAAAACATAGAGCTTACCTTTAAATGCCTCATTGGGGTACTTTTTCATATAATCAACAATCCCATTGTGAAGTTGGTACACATCCTTGAATCCTTTTTTGATTAAATATCCAGAAGCTTTCTCACATCTCACACCTCCGGTGCAAATTGGCACCACGGTCTTATCTTTCAAAGATTCAATTTTTGACAGCGCCTTTGGTAAATCTCTAAAATTATCCAACTTCATATTTACCGAGCCTTCAAAGTGCCCTATTTTATATTCATAGTTATTGCGCATATCAACAATAGTGAACTCCTTACCTTCCTTGACCCATTTGTGGAGCTCTTCTGCAGAGAGATATTTTCCCGTTGTCTCCCACGGCTTCACATCTTCATCTCCCAGGTGTGCAGATACTATTTCCTTACGAACTTTTACTGAAAGTTTGGGGAAAGCTTCACCGGTCCCTTCGTCTATTTTAAAATTAATATCAGCAAAACGAGAATCTGAAGACAAAACTTTCATATACTCATTTGTAGAACTCTCATCCCCTTCTACCGTCCCATTTATACCCTCGGATGCAACAATAATCCTACCTTTTAGTCCCAACCACTCACAAAGCTCTCTCTGAGACTGCTTAAGGGCTTCCGGATCTTCAATTAGCACATATTTATAATATAGAAGAATTTTAAACATATTTTAATTTCCAACCCTAACAATGTCTCCCTCTAAA
>CAZMSV010000051.1:0-2987 GCA_964569075.1 uncultured Candidatus Saccharibacteria bacterium | reverse complement strand
TAGCGAAATTAAAAAGGACAGCCACCATTATTTCGTATTTTTGGTTTTTTGGCGGTTACTTTTTTAGTCGTGGCAATTGGTAGACAATTCAATGAAAATCTCATCACTTTATATTTACTACTGTCCATGTCTTTTATATCGATTTTGTTGAGAAAAAAATGGCTCTTATTAAAAAATAACTCTGGGACAACATCGCTTCTTATTGAAGATTGCTTCTCAAAGATTTTGATGCCATTTCAAAAATCAGATAAAGGGTATATCGCTAAAGTGACAGAGGGTAGTGAGCTACTGTTGAACGTTGTAAGTCTGTGGCCAAAATGTGCTACAATTACTTTCAAGGGAGATGTACACCAAAAAAAGGTCGATGTGCTGGAGAATTTTCTTGTGAAGAAATTTTCTGGTATCTTCCCAAAATTAGTAATCAAATTTAACTAAATCTTATGTCGAGAGTCACAAAAGTAGTTTCCATCAAGGCTGATCCTGAAAAAGTTTTGGCCTATATCGCAGATGTTAAAAATCATCCTGCTTTCATTTCTGCCCTAAAATCTGTGGATAATCTTCATGGTGATCCGAAAGAAATTGGCGAGGGTTGGGATTTTACATTCAGCATGGGTGGAGTAGAAGTCAAGGGTAAAGCAGAAACATCCGATTACGTTGAGGGAAAGCATTATTCATTCAAGACCTCCACAGGGGTTGTAAGTACTTTTAGTTATGGCGTAGAGCCAGAAAATGGCGGTACGAGATTGACTATGGATGTGGAGTACGAGATTCCGCAGAACGTAGTGGCTAAATTGCTTGATAAGGCTGTTGTGGAAAGATTGAATGATCAAGAGGGTGATCGTGCTGTCGAAAATCTTCAAGCAATTCTTGGAGTTTAACAAGGGTCTCGTCAGGTTTTATGACTACGCTATGTTATCAATCGCACAGTATTGTTTTTATTATATTTTCCATTTGCCCTTTAAGGTATGGTTTCGCCCAAAAATATCGGGCGTAGAGCATATACCACAAAGACCATTCATTCTTGTAGCAAATCATACTTCAAAAGTCGATCCTTTTCTTTTATCTTTATTGCCTCTTTCGGTAGTTAAGCGACTACTCCCAATTTATTTTTTAACGACTGAGCATTATTATCGGCGATGGTATCTGCGTCCAATATTAAAATTACTTGGCTGTTATCCTGTAGCCAAAAGAGCCTGGGCACTTCATGATTTTTTATTTACAACTATTGAAAAAGTTAATGCAGGAAAAACAGTGATGTTTTTCCCAGAGGGGAAAATTATAAGAGGTAATGAAGATAAAAAACCTCGACCCGGAATTGGATATTTAATCGAGCAGACCCAATCATCTATTCTGCCTTTGCATATAAAATGGAATGATAATAATAGACCAGTCCTCACATTCGGCAAGAGTGTTACTTTTGCGAACGAAAATGCTGACATCTCAAATGAGGAGCGAGCAGGAAGAATAATGGATTTAGTTTATTCTTTATAAACCCGCCCGAATCCCATCGCCTATTCAATTCAAAGAAATCCCGCGCAAAACAAATTTAGGATGGGAAGCGATGGGCTGAAACGCGAATAGCGTTTCAGAGACGGAGGCTGACGAGCCGAGTCGGGGTAGCGGAATTTTCCAGCAGGAAAATATCCGTGACTGAGGGCGGACACAGAACGGCAGAAGCGGAGAGACACTGTACCCAGTGTCTCGGGGCGGATGTTGGGCTGTGATGGAATTCGTCTTTGCCTATCGCACGAAAACCGATTTTGCGCACCCACTTTTGCCGAGGGCTATGGCTAAAAATTTTCACGATTTGGATTATGTTTCTTTTGGTGACCCTACCGGGAATCGGTCACAAATAAACTTCTTTCAGAAATTTTCCGCGACCCCGACTCGGCAACATCTCACCAAAGGTGAGATGGCTTCGTGCGCTCCGTCTTTCGCTTACTCCTGCCGAAGTTTCAATTTGTGACCCTACAGAGAATCGGGGTCAACTCACATCAATATTTTCTATCATATATTCAGAAAATATTGTGTGGTTCCTCCCCGGACTCGCGCTACGGACTTTGTCCGACTTCGTGCGCTCCGTCTTTCGATTCTCCGTCGGGACCCGGCAGGATGTAAAAACCCGATACTTTCTGTATCGGGTTTAACAACCTGTGACCCTACAGAGAATCGAACTCTGATTTGAGCCTTGAGAAGGCTCTGTCCTAACCGTTAGACGATAGGGCCGTATGGACTAGCTTGTAGCTGTTAGCCCGCCCGGATGACCCGGTCGGACGGGGTTTTAGGTGTTAGCTTAGAGCTGTCAGCACAAACTAGAACTCAAAAACAATAACGAAAAAAGGCCATAGAATCAAGGTGTGATAGTATATTTTTTATAATGAAATCTATAAATATAAAATCAAAAGTGTGGCTTTATCCTGGTATGGTGGGGTGGCATTTTGCTATGGTGGAAAAGAATATTGCCAAAAAAATAAATAAAATGCAGGAAGGTAAAAAGAGAAGGGGATGGGGCTCAGTTCCGGTGTCAGTAACCATCGGCAAAACAAAATGGAAAACATCTATATTTCCAGACAAACAGTCGGGGGGTTATCTTCTGCCCCTTAAAGCGCAGGTCAGAAGAAAAGAGGGAATCTATGACGGGGGTATTATCAAGGTAAAGCTAGAATTTTAAAATACTTGGCACTTTCTGATTGACGCTATCGCTTCCAATTTTGACTAAATAGGGCCAAGGCCTCTTTTTGGCTATCTTGCAGATGCATTGTTGGGCGACCCTTTTTAACGATAGACTCCGCTTCCTCTAATGTGTGTCCCTGAGTGATCAGATAGGCGATGACAAAAGTACTTGCTCTACCATGACCATTTTTGCAATGTACATAGACTTTTTTATTTTGCTCAACAAGTGTTTTGAGTGTCATTGATCCAAGCACAAGCTGATCTTTTGTTGGAGGCGTATGATCTGGTGTTGGTAGCCACAAATATGCACTTAC
>CAZMSV010000050.1:0-3087 GCA_964569075.1 uncultured Candidatus Saccharibacteria bacterium | reverse complement strand
CTCTACAATGAAGTTTCTATATAAAATACTACACCAAGCAACTTCTGAGTCAACGATGCTTAAATTCCCCTTGTACGGAGCTCTTCCACAGCTTTTTTGGCCTCTTTAGACATTTTTTTAGGCATATCTATAATGATGCGAGCCAAAAGATCGCCACGTTTGCCATGGGTATATGGAACGCCTTTGCCTTTTACTCGAAGCACTTCAAAAAAATTCACTCCTTCGGGAATTGTCAGTGTGATAGTGCCGTCTAGTGTCTTAATGTCAGTTCTAACTCCAAGTAATGCGTCGGAAAGCTTCACGTGCAAATCCATCACAAGATTATTTCCCTCTTTGCTGAATAGATTGTGTTGCTCCACATGAACTTTGATATACAAATCACCTGAAGTCCCACCGGTTACAGCCTCGCCTTGACCTCTCATTGAAAGCACTTGTCCATCCTCTATACCTGCCGGTATAGCAGCCTTAATATCCTTATTGCGTTTTAAGGTTCCCCTACCGTTACAAGTTTCGCATTTTTCCTTTGGCACCTTGCCAAACCCATGACAAGTTTCGCAAACCTTTGTTGTAGAAAACGAACCAATAATCGAACGTCTCATTTCCTGAATTTTCCCCTTCCCGTTACATGTACTGCAGGTGTTCTGCACTGAACCTCTTTTAGCGCCACTCCCACCACATGTATCGCAGACCGACACCTTATTTAAAATAATAGTCCTCTGAACACCAAAAATAGACTCTTCAAACGACAGTGTAATATCTACAGAAATGTCTCTTCCACGTGGAGCCCTTCTACGACCACCACCAAAAAATTCTCCAAAAATATCTCCCAGATCAAATTCCACACCATTTCCTTGCTGGAATCCACCTTGAAAGCCACTGAAGTCAAATCCATCAAACCCCTGTCCGCCACCGAAACCACCAGATTGCGATCCGCCCATATTTCCACTACCGAAAGTATCGTATTGAGAACGCTTACTGTCATCAGAAAGTACAGAATATGCCTCATTCAATTCCTTGAACTTAGTTTCGTTACCACCTTTTTTGTCAGGATGGTATTCATGCGCAAGCTTACGAAAGGCTTTTTTTATTTCGTCTTTAGTTGCACTCTTATCTACACCCAATGTTTGGTAGTAATCTTTTGACATATAGTTTTCGAATTCCAAGGTTCGACCTTGGAATCTGCTACTTAAGGTCGAACCTTAAATTCCCGGCTTTGTATCGTCCTTCTTTTCTTCAAATTCAGCGTCTTTTGGCTGTTCCTCCGTCTTCGGTGTTTCAGGTTGTGTGCCAGACGCCTGCATAGCAGGTCCTATTTTCTGCAATTCAGCAGAAAGTTCATCAGAAGCTTTTTTAATTGCCTCAACTGAGGTACTGTCTTTGTCTTTCTTCAGATTATCAATTTTTACCTGTATTTCAGTCACAAGTTCAGCTGGAACTTTCCCTTGAGCATCTTTTAGTGACTTTTCCGCACTGTAAACTAGTTGCTCAGCAAGATTTTTCGCTTCAACGAGTTCTTTTTTCTTTCTGTCTTCTTCACTGTGTACTTCTGCATCTTTTTGCATTTTTTCAATATCTGCTGGGGTTAGTCCAGATGTTGCTTCTACACGGATTGATTGCTCTTTTCCGCTTGTCTTGTCTTTCGCTTTTACATTGAGAATCCCATTAGCATCTATATCAAAGGTAACCTCAACCTGAGGCATACCTCGAGGCGATGGTGGGATACCATCAAGAATAAAAGTTCCCAGATTCTTGTTGTCAGAGGCCATGGGCCTTTCTCCCTGTATAATTTTTATTTCTACAGAAGTCTGATTATCTGCGGCTGTTGAAAATACCTGTGATTTTGAAGCCGGAATAGTGGTATTTTTTTCTATGAGTTTAGTTGCCACGCCACCCATCGTTTCAATCCCCAAAGAAAGAGGTATAACATCAAGAAGCAATATGTCTTTTACATCCCCCCTTATAATCCCGCCTTGAAGGGCAGCACCGAGGGCGACCACTTCATCTGGGTTGATCGATTTATTTGGTTCTTTTCCAAAAAGATTTTTTACAGCAGCTTCTATGGCTGGCATACGTGTTTGTCCACCTACAAGAATCACCTCATCAATTTCATTAACCTTAAACGGAGAAGCGTCTATGGCTCGTTTTGCAATCTCAATTGATCGATCGATAAATTCTTTAGACAGCTCTTCGAGCTTTGCTCGACTCATTTTTATAAGAAAGTGCTTTGGGCCATTGGCATCTGAGGTAATGAAGGGAATGTTCACTTCTGTCTCTACTGCCGTAGAAAGCTCAATTTTGGCCTTTTCAGCCGCTTCATCTAGGCGTTGGAGGGCAAGTGCGTCTCCCCTAACATCAATACCTGATTCCTTCTTGAATTCGTCTGCTAGCCAATTAATTATTTTCTGATCTATGTCACGACCTCCAAGATGGCTATCTCCATCAGTAGATTTTACTTCAACAACATCATCGCCAACCTCAAGAATAGAAACATCGAGTGTTCCACCCCCAAAATCGTAAACGGCTATTTTTTCGTTTTTCTTTTTGTTAAGTCCGTATGCAAGTGCGGCAGCAGTAGGTTCATTGATGATTCTCTTTACATCTAGACCGGCAATTTTCCCAGCATCTTTTGTGGCTTGACGTTGTGCGTCGTTAAAGTATGCAGGCACAGTTATGATAGCTTCTGTGATTTTTTCACCCAGCTTCGCCTCTGCATCAGCCTTCAATTTGCCGAGAATCATTGCTGATATTTCTTCTGGACGAAAGTTTTTGTCTCCCATCTTAACTTCAACCCCATCATTCGATGCTTTCACAACATCAAACGGAACATTGTTCTTATCTTTCTGTACTCCAGGATCATCAAACGTGTGTCCGATAAAGCGCTTGATTCCAAAGATTGTATTTTTAGGGTTAGTTACCACTTGCCTTCGCGCAAGCATACCAACAAGTCTCTCTCCTGTTTTTGACACAGCAACAACAGACGGAGTGGTGCGCGCACCTTCCGCATTCTCTACAATTTTTGGATTACCAACCTCCATCACTGCAACGGCGGAGTTTGTTGTACCAAGATCAATTCCGATAATTTTAAAC
>CAZMSV010000049.1:0-3526 GCA_964569075.1 uncultured Candidatus Saccharibacteria bacterium | reverse complement strand
GAATAGTATATTTCTGTCTTTCCAAAGAAATCCCTGCCTATGAAGTCCGCTATCAATTTTAATAGATACAGAAAGAGCCTTTTTATTCTTAAATTTCAACAAGCTTTTCAAAGGTTTAATGCTTGAAATGGTTATACCAATATTTTTATTTGCACATTCTTTGAAACATGCTTCTGGGACAAAGCCCAAAACAAGGATGGGTAGTTTGATTTTGTTTTCTCTCAAAGAAACAGCCTCTCCAAACGAATCAACTGCCAGATATATATTTCCAATTTTTTGAATTATTCTAGCTACACCTATCAGCCCATGGCCATAAGCATTTGATTTAATAACACACATAAGTTTCGTTGCGTCAGGCAACATACTCCTTAATACGGAGATATTATTGATCAAAATATTTGTATCAATCTCTACCCAAGTTCTAGGATTAGGCGTAATTTTCATAAATCCATAATACACGAGCACCCAAAAAACAACATTCCAACATTCTTGAGAATGTTGGAATGTTGTTTAGGCTCAGATCTAAAAACGGACCGAGGACTACTTTTTTGCCTCTTTGAAAACTACTCTCTTTCGTAGCTTTTTACTGTACTTTTTGAGCTCAATTTTTCGCTCAACTTTGCGTTTATTCTTACGAGTATAATAGACTTCTTTGGTGTCTTTATTTCGTAGCATTATAAGATTATCTTGTGACATAGTGAGAACCAGAATAGCATAAACTTTTAAATTTGCAACAAATAACCCCACCTGAATGCCTGAGCATCCAAATAGGGTTATGCTGGCCTTCTCGCAAGCTTCTCCCTCGCCTTAACCATGCAAATGCGGTTGGGAGTGCCCACGAAAAAACCAGTGGTTAAGTACCAAAGACATGTTGGGGCAACCAAAGAAACAGAAACCCCAAACACGATGGCACTAAAAACAAAGAGCGGGATTATGAAAGAGGACCAAGCCAGACCATCAACAAACATTCTGCGGATAGGACTGGAGTTTGAGGGTATGAACCTAAGCTCAGCGAAATCCCCCATCTTTAATGCCGTATCAGCAAAGAAGAGCTTCAGGGCCGTGTAGAGAATTCGCATCGACAATAGATCCGCTGCTGGAATCTTGACGATGAAAATCTCTAGCCCAAGAAGCATCAAACTTCCAATAACACCGATTGGAATCATACCCAAGACTCCCGCAAGCCACTCTCTACTGAACTTGTGTTGAATGGCGTCAAGTAGGGACCTCAAAATACTTATGCTCATCTTTACCTCCCTCCAATGGACTGGTTCTTAGTGGAATGCTACTTAAAAAAGGCAAGGAGTCAATCGCCGGGAAGGAGTTTCTCCTTCGACTAAAGCAATTTAACTACAAAAATAATACAAATGAAAAGAACCGACATTCGCGCAGAATATCCCCGCTGTTTTTAGGAGATACTATAAAACGGTGGTGATTATTCCCTTAAATTAGTATCTTCCTCGTCCTTCCAACAAATCTGCTTTTTTCCTGAGCCAGATTGAAACTTTTTCAGAAAGTTCAATACTTCTATTTAATCCTAAAATTATCCCGGCATATTCTTCTTTTCCCTTACTACCCAAAAAACTTTTGAGAGACATGGCTTCATCAGCAAATCCTAGTAATGTGTGATTAAGGTATTTCAAACTTTCAGTATCTTCTCTAACCATTCGTTCTGGGGGGACTTTCCCAAATTGTTCAAATGCAAAATTGAGTTTAGGAATAGTTTCTTGTAATTCAGCAATGGTATCTTTATTTCCTGAAAGAAATTCCTCTATTCCACTACTTACAGAGAAAAAAGCCCCAACTCCACTTCTATCTATCAGACTATTAAGCCCATCGGCTTCTCGTTTGGCAAGACAAATTCCTATTCTTTTAACGCTTTCAGCGAGTGTATTGAGACGAAAAGCCTCTCCTTTCTCAAGATGGTTTGGTGCAGATTCTTTTGGTTTTTCTGGTTCCGTTGGTTGGGGCGAAATATCATTATTAAAGTTCTCAAATCTCATATTTGTATTCTAACATAGGCGGTATGGTTTAATAAATAATTAAAAACATGAGTGGAATGCTACTTAAAAAAGGCGGGGAGTCAATGCGCCGGGATGAAATCAATTCCACTCTCCCTTAATCAGCTTTTCTTTCTTCTCTTTAGTCCATTTTTTAATTTGTGCTTCTCTTCTTCTTGCTGTTGATTTGTCTGAAAACTCTTTGGAAACATAGACTAATACAAATGGTCCTTGTTGTGCTGCCATTTGTGATCCTTTTCCGGAATTATGTTTAAGAATTCTCAGCTCCGGATTATTTGTTATTCCAGTGTAAAAATGTTTGAACCTTGATTCTGCAATATAAACATACCAAGACATACAAAAATTATACGCCCTTCGACATGCTCAGGACAAGTTGTTTATCTTCGGGTTCTTTTGCGGTTTTCGCCTCGCAAAACGAGGCGACAATTTCAAGTTTTTCTTTGGTAGACGGGCTATCTAATAAAATCAGATTTCTTCTCTACTTCGAAAATAGCAGAGTCTTTTTTAGAGATTTTGTTTTTTATTTCTTCAAAAACATATTGGATTTTTTCAGTTGTAAATTTGGACTTATCAACAGAATCAAGTATTTTTTCAGCTTCATCAAACACTCCTCTTTCCCTTAAAATTTCGGCCTTTAAAACTACTGAATTAATATTATCTATTTCAGAACCGAGAATCTCAATAAGTCTGTCAGTGTATTTCTTATAATTTCCATTTTCAACCTCTTCTTGTTTTTGTTCTGGTTTAATCTCATGGTTAAATGCCCATAAATACCAAAGGGTAAAAGCTTTTTGATTTTCATTAGAGAACTTCGAATCCTCCAATAAAATTTTAAGCATATCAAAATGAAGCATTGGATCAGGAAACGCTTTGTATTCATTATTTTGCTCGTCAGTCATTTTTTCGTCATAGTGTTCAAGAACCTCAAGATCTTTTTTATCGAAAACATTCTTACAACTTGAACAACCTACATACTGATAACCTTCGGGAATTTTCATTGGAGCTTTTGTGTACGTATCAGAATACACAACTCCTCCAACTGTATTGCCACTCAAATATTCAACTCCCCTGATCGGAGAAAAACAATCGGAACATTTATAAACAGTTGCAAGTGCGCGCATATATTTAAAATTAATTTATAAAAAATACATTAACTTTGTTTCTAACCTTTACCTTCTTGGAATAATTTATACCCTTTTACCATTTCAGCCATTTTCCTCTGTTTTTCTTCTTCCTGCCCCCGGTTGTCCGGCGGGTCAGTGAGTGGTAGAGAACACGCGCTATCAAGCGTGACTGATTACTTGGATTTCATCAATATTTATAGTATATACTAAGATTCTCCATTTATCAGTAGTTTGGTGACTGAACTAAAATAACCTTGCAAAATAAGGCTCTAATTTGAGAAAAAATATTTGTGTACCGGGATGAAATCAATTCCACTCTCCCTTAATCAGCTTTTCTTTCTTCTCTTTAGTCCATTTTTTAATTTGTGCTTCTCTTCTTCT
>CAZMSV010000048.1:1508-3704 GCA_964569075.1 uncultured Candidatus Saccharibacteria bacterium | reverse complement strand
CCTATGTCCTTAAAGGTGCTAAAGAATGGATTCATAATTGGCAAAAAAATGGCTGGAAAACAAAAGATAAAAAAGATGTGCTCAACAAAGATTTGTGGGAGAAGCTTGGCAAGGTTTTGCCGAAAGTGAATGTCGAATGGCGATTAATAAAGGGGCACTCGGGAGTTCCTGCAAATGAAAGGTGTGATGAGATAGCCACTATTTTTGCCGACAATAAAAAGCCCAAGCTTTATATCGGGCCAATTGATAACTATTCAGTCAGTCTAAAAATCCCAGCGCCTTCTCCAAAGGATAAAAGCCAGTTACGCCTCACGGCGCGACCTACTGATCGACTAAAACATAAAAGCTCATCAAAGGCATATTCCTACGTTAGTATGGTCAGCAGAGTAATAAAAACTCACAAGACATGGGCAGAGTGTGAAAAAAGAGTGAAAGGTGTTTCGGGGGCTAAGTTTAAAAAATCTTTTTCTCTTGAAGATGAAAAGGATCTTATAAATCTATGGAAGAAAGCCCACTAAAAAGATTTTGGTTGTTTTTCACCATCATTGGATTTTCTTTGGGTATTTTCCTTGCTTCATTTAATATCGTTTCCATATCTGGGGCGGTATTTTTTGTTTTTATAGGGCTAATTATTGCTTTATATGGATGGAGGGTCATTAATGATAAAAATTTTCGCTCATGGCTTTTGTTATTGTCTTTTTTCTGCATCCTCGCCGGACTTGGAGTTGTGCGTTTCGTAGTTTCTGATGTACCACCGAGTCCAATTTTTATAAAAGCTATTGGAGAAAAGTTTTCTTTTGTCGGGGTTGTTTCAAAAGAGCCCAGAGAAAGGGCGTCTTATAGGGAATATATAGTCAAAACTAATTCTGGAGAAACCGTATTGGTGAGGGCCGATTTGTTCCCCAATTTTTCATACGGAGATAAGCTCGTCGTTCGAGGAACATTAAGTAGGCCAGAGCCATTTGAAACTATTGGTGGCAGAATGTTTGATTATGAGAGATATCTTAGAAAAGAAGGAATATCTTTTGTAGCTTCTTTTGCCAATGCAGAAAAGATAGGGGAAGGGGGTTTTAGTATAAGGAAAAATTTGTTCTCTATTAAGCGCTCTTTTATTTCTGCAATTGAGAGAGCTATTCCTGACCCAGAGTCAGCGCTTCTTTCAGGCATTCTTTTGGGGAGCGAAGAGTCACTAGACAAGGAACTACTTGATGCATTTAGGATTGTCGGCATAATCCATATTATTGTTCTATCTGGATATAACATTACGATTGTCGCTGAAGCTGTGATGAGATTAATGTCTTTTTTGTCCAGAAGAAAAGCTTTGGTTATCGGCACCCTAGGTATCGTTCTTTTTGCCATTATGGTTGGTGGAGGGCCGTCAGTTGTTCGCGCCTCTGTAATGGCGATTTTGGTCCTCATAGCACGATTCACACACAGAACATATGCAATATCCCGTTCTCTTCTTATAGCAGGGTTTGTAATGATTGCCTGGAATCCATATGTTTTGAGTTTCGATCTCGGTTTTCAGCTTTCTTTTCTGGCAACGATTGCCATTATATGGATAGCGCCATTGCTTGAGAAAAGGCTTGGATTTATTACCGAAAGATTTGGCTTGCGTGATATTGCTTCTGCAACTTTGGCCACGCAGATTTTCGTCCTTCCACTTTTAGTTTATGCCAGTGGCACGGTCTCAATATCTGGGTTTATCGTCAATCTATTAGTCTTGCCATTTATTCCAAGTATTATGTTTGTTGGTTTTTTTACAGGGCTTATTGGTGTCTTTTCTTCTGGCATAGCCCTGATTCCAGGAGTTATTTCTTACGCACTTCTCACTTATGTCGTTTCCCTGTCTTCATTTTTTGCAAGTCTCCCTCTGAGCGCTATTTCAATAGGAGCGGTTTCATTTTTAGTACCTGTGTTTCTTTATTTGTGTTGGATTATATTTTTCGCATACCAAAAGCGCGCCAGTTTTAGCGCGCTTTTGAAGTAAGAAAGCAGGTCTGTTTTTTTAAGCGCCCCTTTGTAGTTTTCCTCTATTACCTGCCAGTTTATATTTGCAATATAATCCTCTTATACCTCGAGTACTCGGCATCTAGAGGTGGTGTTATTATGATGCTTTCAAATAATTTTCCTCTATTACTTGCCAGTTTATATTTGCAATATAATCCTCTTATACCTCGAGTACTCGGCATCTAG
>CAZMSV010000048.1:0-1408 GCA_964569075.1 uncultured Candidatus Saccharibacteria bacterium | reverse complement strand
CTTTCAAATAATTTTCCTCTATTACTTGCCAGTTTATATTTGCAATATAATCCTCGACATACTGTTTTTTGCCACTTGGTTGATAGTCAGCGACGTATGCGTGTTCCCAAACATCAATTCCCAATATCGGCGCACATCCTATTAAATGCCCTAGGTGCTGTTCATCTGTCCATTGGGTGAGAAGTCTATCTGTTGTCTTGTCATAATAAAGCCATGCCCACCCCACCCCACGAGTGAGAGCTATCGCCTTGAACATTTCAAGAAAAGCATCAAAAGAATCCCACTCACTTTCTATTTTTTTGTACAGCGAGCTATCTGTGGCAAGCGCACTCGGTCCACCCTCTAAAGATGAGAAATAGTATTCATGATTTCTCATTCCATCAAATTCAAAAGCGAAGCGTCGCTGTAATTCTCCCAGTGCATAAGCATGACTTTCTGAATCCTTCCTATATTCGGCTATCTTCTCAAGGACAGTGTTGGCATTTTTCACATATCCTGAATATAGCTTCAGATGTTCCTCAACGTTTTTTTCTGAAATGCCTATAAGTTTTGTAATATTGAACTTTCTTTCTGTGAATTGGTTCATGGTAGTGTTGGTTTTATTGATAGGTATCCCTTTATATTAGCATTTTAGGGGAGATATAATAAAAAGAATGAAATATACTCGTAGAAATTTCGCCCCGTTTCTAGTTCTAATTCTCTTTGTCTTAAACCTGCTTATTTGGTTGGCAGTTTCCTACGAACGCCCCAGAGATTTTGTATCCGTATCTTTTTTAGATGTTGGGCAAGGTGACAGTATTTTAATTACAGGCAGAACAGGTAATCAGATTTTGATTGATGCTGGCCCAAATAAGTCTGTTTTAAGGGAGATTTCAAGGGAAACTTTTTTCTTTGATAGATTTGTTGATGTTTTGATTGCAACCCATCCAGATAGGGATCACATAGGTGGTTTTCCGCACATTCTAAATAGATATAAGGTGGGGCTATTTGTTGAACCGGGAGTTGAATCAGAGAATTCTATTGATGATGAGATAGATAGAAAACTTGGCGAGAAAGATATAAAAACAATTCTTGCTAGAAGTGGCACAATTATTGATCTTTCGGATGGATCATATTTAGAGATTCTCTTTCCTGATAGAGATGTTTCGGGCCTTGAAACAAATGATGCATCTATTATCGCGCGCTTTGTTTACGGAGAAACTTGTTTTATGTTAACGGGAGATTCTCCTGCGAAAATGGAGGAATCTCTTGTCAGGATTTATGGAGAAAGCTTACATTGCGATGTCTTGAAGGTCGGACATCATGGTTCTAAAACTTCAACATCAGAAATATTTCTTTCCGCACTGAGGCCTTCGTTTGCAATTATTTCTGCTGGAAAAAATAATTCCTATGGCCACCCACACAAAGA
>CAZMSV010000047.1:0-3750 GCA_964569075.1 uncultured Candidatus Saccharibacteria bacterium | reverse complement strand
GAATTTCTGGCCAATTATTCAAAAACTAATCCGCCATATGTGTGTACCTAGAACAGTCGTTCACGAACGACGTGGTTGAGAACTAGATCCTCAAATACTTTCTGACCGCTAGATAACTAGATATTGCCCCGATTGCTATGCCAGAAGACACAATGATGAGGAATATCTGACCAAAATTAGAAGTGTAATATTCAAAAAGATTTAAACCTATAAAAAATGTTTCTGTCGCTCCCCCAATCCAATATGTAATTGGATAAAAAACCAAGAGTGTGACAACTCCCGCAACAGCGCCGTAGAGAATCCCCACCACAACAAAAGGTCCGCGAATATAGCGAGAACTTGCCCCAACCAGGCGCATCACTGCAATCTCTTCTCTTGAAATAAAGATGGCCAAACGAATGGTGTTGAGTGTAATCAAAATAGAGACTATCACCAAGACGAGAGAAAAGAGGGTCCCGAATCTATCTGCTGCATTAATAATCCGAGTAAGGTTGTCTATGGCTGTCTTATTTTGATAATAGTTCACTTTATCAACAATTGCCGAACCATCAGCGCCAATCGGTGGATCTGATTCTAGGTAGTCTGAAATACCCTGATACTGAGAGGGGTCTTTGGCCTTTATATTGAGACTTGCCCCAAGTGGATTTTCTCCGAGCTCATCTAGGGCTTGAAGTGTAAATGCATCATTCTCATGGCGAACCCTAAAATCATCTAAAGCCTGCTCACGGGAGGTGTAAGAAACAGATTCCACCTCTGGAAGCTTCTCCAAGGTACTTCGAAGGGCGAGAATGTCGTCCTCTGGAGCCACCGTCACAAAATACACATTCACATCAACTTTATTTCGTATTTCTTCAAGGGAAGTATTTAAAATTGCGGAAAGAAAAATAAGTCCGCCAATAGTAGAGAGGGTGATCACCATTACCAAAACAGAAGAGAGCGAAACAAATGTATTTCGAGAGAAGTTAAAAAATCCGCTTCTTATTATTCTTTTTGTGTTTACCCAAAACATGATTGATTTTCTTAACGAAATGGAATGAGTTTTGGAAAATCGTCACCCCACCTTCATTAATTTTTTATATTCTATGTGTTTAATATATTTTACCCCATCGACTTACTAACAGCTAATCTTTTCAAACTCTCAAATGAAGGCGGGGTTATTGAAATTATAGTCTCCAACAATACCCGGATCCTTAATTTCAAATAACATATCTGCCCTCTTTGTCATCTCTCACAATTTGACCATTCTCTAAAGTAATAACTCGACGACTAAGTGAGTCTATCACCCCCTTATTGTGTGTGGTAAGAATAATCGTGGTACCCAAGTCATTAATCTTTTTTAAAATTTGCACAATCTCATAAGTGTTTATGGGATCCAAATTCCCTGTTGGTTCATCAGCAATAATAATATCTGGTTGGTTTACAATGGCTCTGGCTATTGCAACCCGTTGTTTTTCTCCTCCTGATAGCTCGTGTGGGAAGCTCCACATCTTTCTTCCCAAATCTACGAGCTCCAAAACATGCGGAACATCAGACTCTATCTCTTCATCTGTCCGCCCGGCCGCTTCCATACTAAAAGCAATGTTTTCATACACATTTTTATTCGGCAAAAGACGAAAATCCTGAAATACAACACCGATCCTTCGACGAAATTCTGGTATAGCATTGTTCTCTAATGTGTGAATATCCGTAGAGCCAAAAAAAACCCTCCCAGCAGAAGGCCTTTCTTCGGCTAAAACAAGCTTTAAGAGTGTAGACTTCCCAGCTCCTGAATGACCAACAATGGAGACAAACTCCTGTGGTTCAACGACAAATGTCACATCTTGAAGAGCAATCGACTCGTCTGCGTATATTTTTGAAACTTTATCAAAATAAATCATTGCTGTGATGACCAATTATATCACACAGAAACTTGCCCACAAACAAAATTGGTAAATTACAGAGCCTTTTCAGCTTCAATAAATTCATCAATATCCCCCCCGAGCACAGAATCAACATCTGCCGTTTCCACATTAGTGCGGTGATCTTTCACCATTTTATAAGGATGAAAAACATACGAGCGAATCTGATTACCCCACTCTATTTGAGTGCTCTTTGAGATATACATCCCCTTTTCTTTGGCAACTCTTTCCTCCTCAAGTTTCTTGTATAGCTTCCCATAAAGAATGGCCATAGCTTTTTCTTTATTCTGTGCCTGAGAGCGCTCACTTGTTACATGCGCGGATAAATTACTTGGGATATGGACAACCCTGACAGCGGTCTCTCTTTTATTTACATTTTGCCCGCCGGGACCACCAGATCTAGATAACTCAACCCTAATATCTCCTTCTGGAATGTCTAATTCACCAGCTTTCTCAAATTTTGGAATTACCTCCACGAGAGAAAAGGATGTATGGCGAAGCTTCTTGGCATTGAATGGAGAAATGCGAACAAGGCGATGAACACCGGATTCATTTTTTAATGTGCCATAAACACCTTTGCCAGATATTTCAATTGTGACGTTTCTAAATCCGCCGTGATCATTTTTATTTTCGTGAAGAAGTGTGGTATTCCAATTCTTTTTCTGAAAATATTTCAAATACATATCAAGAAGAATAGAAGAAAAATCCTCAGCGTCATCTCCCCCAGCCCCAGAAAATATCGTCATAATGGCATCCCCCTTATCATATTTGCCAACTCCTTCAAGCTGGTCTTTCAAGTCCTGTATATCTTTTATTGTTTTCTGAGCCTTGTCTTTGTCAGACCAAAAATCAGGAAGTGCCATTTCTTCCTCAAGAATTTCTATTTTTTTCTGAATTTCTTCTTTATTCATGAATTATAATTATAGCAAATGCAAATGGTGCCGGCCCCCCGAAGGGAACCGGCACCAATCACCAGTATGCGTTAGCGATGGTCAACGGGATGCGGTTGACCTGTTGGTGATAGCCTAGTCATTGCATGATAGGGGTCGGCCACCTCCCCTAATCTGACTCCTTTCAGGATAACCTATGGCAATCAAAAATCAAGTGATAACAACAAAAAGGGACGCCGAGTGGTGTATCGGCGCCCTCCGCACGAGAGTTTTCGGGTGTCTAATTCGATAAAGCATCTCGCACATATCCCAGAAATCAGTTTCTATCAGAACCGCATCTTCGACCCCATCAGTCGACCGAGTAACGGTCCTGGCTTCCCACCTTTCGGAGGTAGCTTGAGAAGGTAGACGGATCCTCTCACTGCCATTTTACTGACGTTCAGGATCTGGGACAGTTTTTATATTACTCCAAGAAAGCGGGTACGCAAGTCAGAATCAATCAGTTACGGCGCTTGCAATTGCTAGTAGCCTCTTCCTTGACACGCGTTCTTCTGCTTCTTTCAAAACTTCCTCCCGAGTCCATCGATCACGATCACCTCTTTCTGGATCTGGCAAAAGATCCATAGAGGCTTCGAGAAGCCTATTTTCAAGCGAACGGCCATGAGACACACCACCCAAGTCGTGGATTCTCCAGATTTGAGTTAAAATTAGCCTAGCCAGAGCATCGTTTAGAAGGCTTTTGATCTGTTTTCCCATATTCCCTCCATAGTTTGCTTAAGGTTCTGTCTACACACAACCTACCACGACAAAGAAAAATGTGCGACTTATTTTTGAGCCGAAGGACAGGATTGAACTGTCGACCCCCGCTTTACGAAAACGGTGCTCTACCAACTGAGCTACTTCGGCAAGTTTTTTAGATTACATTTTGTGGAGTGTCTTTACGACTTCGCTCGAACCTACTT
>CAZMSV010000046.1:0-4255 GCA_964569075.1 uncultured Candidatus Saccharibacteria bacterium | reverse complement strand
AAATAAGGGAGGCCTTATTCTAGCTTGGCAAGGAATACAAGGATTTCTACCCGCTTCTCAATTAAAACCAGAACACTATCCCCGCGTATCTGATGGAGACAAAGACAAGATTGTAGAAGAATTGAGAAAACTCGTTGGAGAACGAATCTCTGTATCAATCATTGCGGCAATCCCCAAAGAAGGAAAACTTATATTCTCCGAGAAAAGTCCAGAAAGTAAGGACAAGGAACAGATTGTAGATAAGTACGCCTTGGGAGATGAGCTAGTGGGTGAAGTTACTGGCATTGTAGATTTTGGTATCTTCGTTAAGGTGGAGGAAGGCCTTGAAGGACTCGTCCATATTTCTGAAATTGATTGGGCACTTGTAGAAAACCCACGGACCCTTTACAAAGTTGGAGATAAGGCAAAAGTGAAAGTTATTGATATTAAAGATGGGAAGATTTCTCTTTCAATCAAGGCGCTTAAAGAAAATCCTTGGAGAGAGGCTGAGAAAAAATATAAAAAAGATGACCTTGTAAAAGGAGTTATCATAAAATTCAACAAACATGGTGCTTTGGCATCTATTGAAGAAGGTGTCGCTGGACTAGTGCACATTTCTGAATTCGGTTCTGAAGAGAAGCTTCGAGAAAAACTTGAACTAGGAAAAACATACGATTTCAAAATTACCCTATTTGATCCAAAGGAACAGAAGATGGCGCTTTCATTTACTGAAGCAAATAAATAGTCGATCAGTAGATCGCGCCGTGAGGCGTAAATAGTTTTAAGTTCTCAGCCCCGACGATTCTGTCAAAATCCCGACCTTGCGTCGGGATTTTGAGTACTTGGACGTACCACGTCCAAGTGGTGGAGGATTTGCATTTTAAAAACCCAAGTATAAAATAAAAAAAGAACCGCTCATGCATACCCAACCAATGGGGGCTCTATGCGTATCAGCTCAAGGGAAAATATTGATTTATACCAGCGCGACTTGGTGTTAATCCTTCTTCTCAACTTGGAAGAAGGTGGATTGATGCCAGTCAGCATGGAGGATCTACACCTGCTGATTTTCCCAACCTTCATAGAATCAATCGAGAAACAGAGAGGACAAGGCAGTACAGCGTTCTTCCGCGACCTCTGCTGGGGCTATTATCCAGAGCTCACCTCCATTCTGTTTCATTACAAGGAGGTCTTTCTCGTGATTGGGAACCACATGGTGATGTATGCTGACTACACATCCAGACTTCAGAACTTCGTCGACAACTCAGTGGCAAATGGGCACACATTGGAAGATCTGGCGGCAACCAAAGCCTGTGCCCTATTCTCTTTGGGTATCACCCCACAGCAAGAGGCATCGTGAACTTGGAACAATCGGGGGCGAGTTGGGGTTCTAATCTCAGCTCGTCCTTTCCTTTTGCCTTTCTTTTGTATCAGTCTTCTCTTAAAATCCCGACGCAAGGTCGCCCGACTAAAATGTCGTGGCTAAAAGCCAGTTACGCCTCCCGGCGCGATCTACTGATCGACTTGAAACTGTTTAACTGCTCCCCTATTTATTAAAAACAGTCATTGCTGTTTCCCTACCATCAATAACAATCGCTTCAATAGCTTGAGAGGCTTTTTTAGAAATCCTTTTCAGAACATCCATTTCTTTCGCAGAATATTTCCCCAAAATATGCTTTTCTACCTCTTTGCCTCCTTTTGGTTTTTTTATTTTTCCACTTGGAGTTGTCTTGCTGATACCAATTCTAACCCTAACAAAAGCCTCTGTTTTCAAACCACGAATAATTGACTCCACTCCCCTGTGTCCCCCAGACCCGCGGTTAAATGAAATCTTCATAGAACCAAGCCCTAAATCTAAGTCATCATAAACAACAACCAGCTGTTCAGCCTTTTTGACACTTGAAACCGCCGTCACTACACTTGCGCCAGATTTATTCATAAAGGTTTCTGGAAAAAGAACCATAATCTTTTCCTTCCCAATACCACCCTTGGCAACTAGCGCTTTATGTTTCTTTGAATCCTCAAATTCATCGCAAAAATCTTTCAAAAATTTGGCTAAAACAATCCGCCCCGTATTGTGCCGAGTATTCTCATATTCTTTTCCAGGATTTCCTAATCCTACAATTGTATACATAACACTAGTGTAGCAAATGGTGGAACACTATTCTATAAAAGAAAATTACTCACAAGAACCCAACCAAAGCATTGCTGTCAAATGCTCTTCTGTACTACAATGCACACAGTAAAAATTTCTATGCCTCCATACCAGCAAAAAGACACCGACATTCCTAACCTCTCAAAGGAAGCGGGAGAAAAAAAACCTGATCAACTCTCACCAAACGTAGATCAGCAAAAAAGTAAGGGTTTTTTCCGAGAGCTTATAGAATTTGCCCTTATCGCCCTCCTCATAGTTGTTCCATTTCGCATATTTGTAGCACAGCCATATATAGTGAACGGGGCTTCTATGAACCCAACCTTTAAGAACAGTGAATACTTAATAGTAGACCAATTAACATATCGTTTTGAAGAGCCAAAGCGCGGATCGGTATTAATATTCAAATACCCCAAAGACCCTAGTTGGTATTTTATAAAAAGAGTCATCGGCCTACCGGGTGAAACTGTTCAAATTAATAGTGGTAAAGTCACCATTATTAACGACGAAAATTCAGATGGGCTGGCGCTAATAGAAGAATACATCGAGTTTGAAAAAATTGAGAATTTCACGACAACACTAGGGAGTGAGGAATATTTTGTCATGGGAGATAACCGCTTAGGAAGCGCTGACTCACGTCTGTGGGGACCTGTACCAAAAGAAAATATTATTGGCAGACCAATAGCTCGACTCTTTCCTTTAAATAAAATCTCTTTGTTTCCCGGCAATCATGCGAATGATATTGTCTTAAAAAAATAATTATGACGACAAAGAATTATTCTTCGTCAAAAAACATCCAAGGTGTGGTCCACGCTCTGAGAGAATTTGAAAAACCATTTGAAACGGCTTTTTATTTTGGCTTTATACCAATACGAACACCAGAAGTTACAAGGGAAGATTTGCAAAAACTCAAATCACTGAAAGACCCTCATTATGATCCGAAAACCATTCAAGACATATCACCTTTTGTATTTGATGCATTAGAAAAAATAGCAATCCTTAGAACATATGAAGAATGGGAAGATGCAGGTGGACCACCACCCACCCTTCTGGCGTACAAAAAACCAATTAACGGAACATATGCTAAAAAAACTGGGGATCTGACAGTGGGACTCGAAGTTTTGGGACTTGAAAGCAGTGCTGCCGAGGCCTTACTTATACGCTCCACCCTCTCAATCCTTGAGGACGAAGGATTTACTAATTCTACAATCTATATGAATAGTATCGGAGACAGAGATTCTGTTTCTGAGTTTGAGCGGACCGTGTCTGGTTTTGTTAGAAAACACATGAATGGTTTCCCTGCCGATATACGTAAAATGGCCAAGAAAGATATCTTTGATATTTTGCGAAGTATGGATGAGAAACATTCGTCTATCCAAGAACAGTCACCAAAATCACTAAGTTTTCTTTCAGAGCAATCACGAATACGCTTCCAAGAAGTTTTAGAATATATAGAAGCTTTTGATGTGCCTTACCAAATATCACACCGACTCATTGGCGCTCCGGCTTTTTGTTCCCACACCATTTTTGAAATACGAGACGGTTCTGGTGTTGATGCCCCAATCTTGGCTCAGGGATATGGATACTCCCGACTTTCCAAAAAGATTGGATTCAGAAAAGAACTCCCAGCCTGTGGATCAACAGTTGTGTGTAAGAAAAAAGCTAAAAAAACTCAGGTTAGACCAAATTTAAGACCGAAATTATATTTGATTCAGTTGGCATTCGGCGCAAAACTCTGCGTTCTCCCCCTTCTTGAAAGACTGCGAAAAGCAAATATCCAAGTCGCACACTCTCTTTCTAAAGATAAACTTGGAAGCCAGCTTGCTTCTGCTGAAAATATGAAGGTTCCATATGTCTTAATAGTTGGACAAAAAGAAGCAATAGACCACACCGTTACGGTACGCGATATGAGCACAAGGGCCCAAGAAACTGTACCTGTAGAAAGCCTAGTTGGATATTTGAAAAAATTGAAATAGGGGAATGGTTTTAAGTCGATGGTTTTTAGTCGATCAGTAGATCGCGCCGGAAGGCGTAACTGGCTTTTGGTCCCGACGATTCTGTCGGGGCTAAAAACTCTAAACTATTTCTATTTACTTTCATTTTACCTAACTCTGACGGTCGTCAGAG
>CAZMSV010000045.1:0-4291 GCA_964569075.1 uncultured Candidatus Saccharibacteria bacterium | reverse complement strand
TAAAACTTTTTTCACTTTTTCTAACAAAAAAGAAATGTGAAAGAACAGAGAAGGTGGCATCTTTTGTAGATGTCTTGCCCACACTCCCCGTCACAGCGATGATCTTTGGCTTATATTTTTGAAGCACTAATTTAGCTTCCCAAATTAATATAGCGATAACTGCTTTCTTAAGTATTGTTTTCATTCGTGTCTTTATCTTTTACCTATCAACTTTCCAACTAACAACTGACAACTGACAACTAACAACTAACAACTAACAACTAACAACTAACAACTCAAAACTCAAAACTATCCACCCCTATCTATCTGGTGGTATCTGATAATAGTTTATCAAAAATTTCGTAATATCTATAAATGGGTAAGTTAAGGTTTCTGAGGCATATCGAGCGCCTTTGGGATTTACAGAATATATGAAAACAATAAATCTCGGGTTGAAAGCCGGGAAATATCCAAAAAATGAATGCAAAAACCTGTCATCGTAATAACCGCCATCTCTAGTGTTTGCAATTTGTGCTGTCCCCGTCTTTGCGGCAATACTAAAGCGCTCCATCTTCACGGTCCCACCAAGAAGCGCCTCATCCACCACTTTTACAAGCATCCGTGAAATTTCTTCCGAGGTTTCCTTTTTTAAGACCTCAACCTCTACTCCTGGTGTTATTTTCTTTGATCCTCCAATCTTATGAATAATTCTAGTGGCTATGTGTGGATTTACTAGCTTGCCTCCATTACCAAGAGTAGCTAGTGCACGAACAGTCTGAATTGGAGTTAGGGCAATACCCTGCCCAAAAGAAGCGGTAGCATATTCGATGTCACGCGGACTTTTTAGATTCTCTACTAATCCGTGTGTTTCATTTGGCAAATCAATGCCCGTTTCTGCCCCTAGCCCAAAATTGAACATATATTCTGCAAAATTTTTCTTTCCCATCTTTTGCACTACGTGGGCCACCCCGGTATTTAAGGATTGGCTTAAAACTTGCTGCATAGAAACAGTGCCACGAGCCTTGCCATCAAAATTTGAAAAAGTCTTCCCATTTAAGGTGACGAAACCGGCATCATAATACATAGAATCCGAAGTTATGGCTCCACTATCAAGGCCGGCAGCAATGGTGAGTGGTTTAATAATTGACCCCATCTCATACACATTTTCAACTAGGTCATGTGAAAAAATAGAAACATCTTCACTTTTAAAATCATTGAGATCAAAAGAGGGGGCTAATCCGATAGCAATAATGGCACCTGTCATCGGGTCCATAATAATTCCACCAGTAACATTTGAATCCCAAGTTTCATTTATCTTAGAAAGAGCCTGCTCCAAGAAACCCTGCACAGATGGTTCAATGGAAGTCACAATGTCCCCCCCTCTATTCACCTCTCCGGAAAGAGTTTCGGAAATATTAGAAAAAATTTCCGCAAAAAAATTAACATAGACACTGTCATTGTTACGATTCAATATCTCATTGTAATACCTCTCAAGTCCGTACCGACCAGCAAGATCTTCACCACTATAAGCCACCAAACCAAGAGTCTGGGCCGCCATATTATTGCCTGGATAAAAACGCCATCGCTCTTTGTATACGCTAACACCTGGAATCTTCAGGGCCTGTATAGTTTCAGCTTTGTCCAAAGGGACTCTTTTGGCTATCTCCTCATATGGATCACTTTTCTTTGTCGCCTTAGCAAAAAACTCATCATAATCAATGGGGACAATTGAAGATATTTCTTTAAAAACTGATTCAACGTCAACTAAAAGAGATGGATTTACTGCAATAATGAAACCTGTCTTTAGGGTAGCTGCCGAAACTAGATTACCATCCTTCGTCTCAAAAAAAATAGAACCTCGATCATAATAATCATAGGTAGATTGTAAATACTGACGATCTGCCTTGTTCGATAGTTCCTCAGCAGATACAATTTGCAACACATAAAGCCTCCCCACTAAAAGTAAAGCGAAAGATAATATAAAAAAAGATAAGAGTCGTATCCGAAACGAAGATTCTGCCTTCATATAAAGACTATATCATTACTGGCTTGTTTCTCCGCCATTTACCAAAGCAACAGATGATTGTCGAGAAACAAATACCTTTGCATCAACAGATTTGAAACCCATAGCGAAAGCCTTTTCCAAAGTAATTTGATTTTTCTTAGCAATATATACAAATTCTTTTTCTCCAATCTCTGAAGTTAAGCGCATCAGTTCAACTTCCATATTTTGACGAGAAACCACATTTCGGACAGTCTGATTTATTGAATACACATACACCACAAGAGAAAGTAGTGAGATCGCTCCTAATATGAAAAAGAAAAGTTTATACTGTTGGATATTTAGCGCTTTCGTCTTCATGATGTTGTTTTAATAATTTAATTTTTTTGAATAATACGAAGCTTGGCACTGCGAGATCGGGGATTTTCTTTTATCTCACCTTCACTCGGGACAATGGGTTTCCTTGTTATAAGTGTCCCCTTTTGATCCGCGGCTAAAGAACGAAAAAAGTGCTTTACTATACGGTCCTCCAAGCTGTGGAAGGATATGGCAGCAATCCTTCCCGTAGGAGATAGGGATTCAAATCCCTTTTGGAGTCCGTTTTCAATGGCTCCCAATTCATCGTTCACAGCAATACGAATGGCTTGAAACGTACGAGTGGCTGGATGTATCCTTCCTCGACGATAAAACCCGGGCGTTGCAGAAAGAATGATGTTTACTAGGTCAGTAGTAGTCTCGATTGGCTTTTGCCTTCTTTGCTCTACGATCACTCGTGCAATACGACCAGCAAATCTCTCTTCTCCAAACCCTCGGATAATTTCTCTTAGAGAATCCTCTTGCCACTCATTGACGACGTCGCGCGCGGTGAGACTTGACTCATCCCCACCCTTGCGAAAGGTCATGATGAGTGGCTCATCTCGAGTAAAACTAAAACCCCTCCCTGACTCTTCTAATTGATTCGACGAGAGCCCGAAATCAAAAAGGATTTTAGTAACACTCTCCACCTTGAGGCGACCTAGAATTTCTTTGATATTGCGGAAGTTGTCGTTTATAAAAATAATCCGCTCTCCAAAATTTGCTAGACGCTTTTTACTACGCTCTATCGCGTCTATGTCTAGATCTATAGCAATCACTCGTACATCCTTGCCCAAAGAAAGGATGGATTCACTATGACCGCCATTGCCGAGGGTCGAATCAACTATGATGTCACCGTCGGTTATTGCGAGCCCTTCTATTGCTTCTTGTGAAAGAACAGATGCATGAATCATATTGGGTACTAAAATACTCCAATATCGCCAAGTTTCTCTGCTACAGCATCGGCCTGTTTCTCAATGCGCTTGCTGTAGTCAGACCATTCTTTGTCGTTCCAGATTTCAATACGGTTATAGACCCCGGCGAAAACTACTTTACTCTTAAGGTCAGCATAGGTCCTCAAGAAATCTGGTATAAGAATGCGACCAATCGTATCGACCTCGACCTCTACTGCTCCAGAGAGCATGAAGCGACCGATGTCTCGTTTGTCTTTTTGGCCCATGGGAAGCTGTCCAAGTTTTTCTGCTATCTCTTCCCAAGCTTTGAGAGGATAGATGAGAAGACACGAATCAAGTCCACGAGTGACAACAATCTTCTTCCCTACTCCCTTTCGAAATTTCGAAGGTAAAGAGATTCTTTTTTTGTCATCAACTGTGTGTGTATATTCTCCGATAAACATGGCAAATTTTTTAAGTAAGTTCGCAGAAAATACGGTGTCGTTTCGTATTTCCCACTTCTTCCCACTTAATACAAAGTATAAAACACTTCATCCCACTTCTTCGCATCTTTTATCCACCATTTTGGTGTACTAAAGTTCACCAAAATAGTTTTTGGGCCCAACGTCTTGGCAAAGATTCGGAGTTTTAAATTGATAGTGAAAAACAAAATAAAAAGGAGAAGCCCCGACGAGAAGTCGAAACTTCTCGTCGGGGCTTTGCTAGACTAGCAAGAGCACCGAGATCACCGCCAACAGGGCGCCGATTATTTGCTTGGCGGGATAATTGCCAGTAATCACGAACTGGTAAACCACCGGAATGGTGAGTTGTACCAGTATCATGATCGCGAACATTGCCCCCACCTTGTTCACCGAAACTCGTGCCAGCATACCGTTGAGGAAAAGTAGCCCTACCCCGCCGATAATCCCGGCTGCCAGTCCCAATGCAACATTGGTATTCTGCATTGCTGGCGCAATGCCAGTCCGAGCTGCGAATGGCAGCACCGTGAGAAACGCCGCTCCGGCGAAAATTATAGAGGAGACATTCCCCTGCAATCCACTTC
>CAZMSV010000044.1:0-4321 GCA_964569075.1 uncultured Candidatus Saccharibacteria bacterium | reverse complement strand
AACTAAGGTATTAGCCGTTCCTAAATCAATACCAATATCATTCGACACCAGTCGACGAATTTTTTCAAAAGACGGTTTTTTAATAAAACTTTTTAACATACCTTATTTAAGTTCTTGAATATCCACAATGGAAACCTCTCCAGTTTTTCGATTTTTTATTTCAGCGGTTTGGGCTGTTACTCCACGCTCTGAGATAATTATCTGCCTAGGGATACCTAGAAGATCTGCGTCAGCAAACTTTTCTCCAGCGCGAAGTTCCCGATCATCGTGCAGAACTTCTATGCCACTTTTTTCTAAGCTTTTAGAAACCTCTTCGGCGACTTTTTTTACTTTTTCATCTTTACTAGAAATCTCTATGAGATGTACTCCAAATGGAGCGATAGACTCTGGCCAGACTATGCCCTTTTCATCAGACAGGACCTCCACCACCGTGCCCATAAGTCGCCCTAGGCCTATACCATAGCTTCCCATTATGACAGGCCTCTTTTCTCCATTTTCGTCTGTATATAAGAGGCCTAATGGCTCTGAAAATTTAAGCCCTAAAGGAAAAATATTCCCAACTTCAATTGCCCTTTCTTCAACTAGATTTTCTTTTTTAAGCCCTAGCTCCTCAATAACTTCATCAATATAAACTTCTTTATTTATAGCAATACCACTCTCTCTATCAAGATAGATTGTGTCCTCACCGGCCGAAGTTATCGTCTGAAATTCGTGGGAATACCTACTAAAAGTTCCACCTGAAGCAAATGTAATAAAGGTTTTGTCTCCAATACCAATGCGATTAAATATATTTTTATATGCAACTTTTGACTTCTCATAAAAATCGTCATGCTCTTTCTGTGTCTTTGAAAAGGAGTAGAGATCCTTCATCAAAAATTCCCGCCCGCGCAAAATACCACCTTTTGGCCTAAGTTCATTACGAAACTTTGTTTGGAACTGATAGACATATTTTGGTAAATCTCTATAAGAACTTACATGCTCCTTCATAATGGCGGTTAGTGGTTCTTCGTGGGTAGTAGCTAGCCCCAAAACAGAATCATTCTTAAGTCGTGTCTTGAACCAATTGTCCATCACCTCATCATCCCATCTATTTGTCTTCTCCCAAAGATCTTTTTCTTGAAGCGCGGTCATTAAAATCTCTTGCCCACCAATATTATTCATTTCATCTCGAATAATATTCTCTATATTTTTAATCACACGAAGACCTAATGGCAAGAGTGAGTACACCCCAGCCATCTCCTTGTGTATAAAACCCGCCCGAATTAGAAATTCAGCATTTTTGGAGACCTCCCCCTTGGGGGCTTCTTTGCGGGTTTTGGTAAAGAGATAAGTTTGACGCATGGAGAAATACTAGCTCATTTAAAGGGCTTGGGCAATCTGAGCAAATCCAAAAATAAACACTATGCTGCCAGAGGATGTTCCTTGTCACCACCCTCTTCTTTCATCTGTAAAAATTCTAAAGCAACAGAATCTGAGTCTTCGGTACATCTAAGAATAAATTTGGGGTCATTCTTACGCCCATCAAACCAGATAGCAAATTTTGCTGAATTTCCTTCAATCCATTCAAGGACCCTTTCATAATTGTTGACGTCTTCAAGTAAAGATAATTCTATAACCCTCTTTTGAAGATTAGCTTTCGCCCTTAATACTTCTCCAGAATAGCTTTCAATTCTTTTTTCTCCTTCCATGTTGTTTAAAATAATTTAAAAATATCGTTCGCCGTTACGACAAGCATGAGCATTATAAGTGCAATAAAACCAAGACCATTAACCCAGTTTAGAATCTTGGGATTTATGGGCCTTCGAACAACGGCTTCTATGGCAACAACCACAAGCCTACCACCGTCAAGAGCGGGGAATGGCAGAATATTGATGATCGCCAAATTAAGAGAGATTAGGGCAGTAAATGACAAGAGATGCACAAATCCTAGTTCTGAGACATCACCCACTATGCCAACGATTCCCACCGGCCCAGTGACTTGTGATAAATCTCCATTTCCAATAAATGCATTACCAAAAAAATCAAGAATGCCAAGAGTAACCGCAGACAATACCACCCAAGTTGTCTTGGCACCTTCCCACAAAGCTTGGTGGACGGGTAATCTTAAAAGCCCAACCGTATCCATAGATATTCCAACCGCCAGTTTGCCTACCACAACCCCCTCTTCGGCATTTACATTAGTAGTTATGAGCTCTTTTCCTCGCTGAAGTTGAAAAGTGATCTCTTCGTCGCCATGGGCTTCAATAAAATTAGAAACATTTTCTGGAGTGACTTCGTCTGACACATATACACCAGAAGATATCTGAGCAATAGCATCTCCGGCTTTCATACCAGCCCTTTCTGCTGGAGAGTCGGGGCTTACTGCGTTTATCAAAACGCGCGGATTGTCAACAACACCAGGACCATCATAGCTTGTAGATGTTGGTAAACCGATAATGTACCCAAAAGAAAAGAGTGCCCAAGCAAAAATGATATTAAAAGTTACTCCCGCAATCAAAACAGCCGCTTGAATATGGCGAGGCTTACTCGCAATACTTCTTTCTTTTTCTGGGCCAGATATAGATTCGTCATCTGGATCTTCCCCGAAGATTTTCACAAACCCCCCAAATGGTATTGCATTCAAAGTATACTCAGTCTCCCCTCTTTTAATGCCAAAAATCTTCGGAGGAAAACCTAAACCAAACTCAGAAACTTTTATCCCAGATTTTTTGGCAACGATAAAATGCCCAAACTCGTGGACGAGAATAAGTATCGCCAATATTATTATAAATATAATTACAGACATTATTCTAGAATCTCTTTCTCCTTTCTCTCTGCCAGCTCATCAAGTTTCTTATTTGCTTCATCAACATACTTCTGAAGTTCTGCATTAAATCTAAATTTGTCATCTTCACCAACACCTCCCTTTTTTTCTTTTTCTTGTATATCTTCTCTAACCCCTTCCCTTTCCTGACGAAGAGAAACCCTGGCCTCTTCAAGCTTTTGTTTTGCAATCTTAGCGAGAGAAACCCTGCGCTCTGAAGTCAGCTCTGGAAAAATAATTCGTAACCCCCTATCGTCCACTGATACTGATAACCCAAGGTTTGAGTCAGTGACTGCCTTCTCAATATTTTTTACTTGCGTCATATCCCAAGGAACTACACGGATTGTCTTCGGATCTTCAATTGTAATACCAGCAAGCTGATTTATACCCATATACGAACCATACGACTCAACAGAGATTGAATCTAAGATAATAGGAGTCGCTCGTCCAGTACGAATTTGCGAAAGTTCTTTTTTGAACCACTCTTCTATTTCAATAATTTTCTTTTTGAACTGGGTAAAATCGTATGTCATTGAACCTTATCATAACAAAATAACCTTAAAAATAAAGCTACGAAGGGATTTTATACTGTGGAACTGTAAATACTAGATGTTCCAAAAGCATTTTTACTGAAGGCGCCCTATCAGAAAAATAATCCTCAATGTGAATAAGGTCAGAAAGCACTGGGGCAATTTCTTTGAGACCCTCTTCATCTTTTGCCCGTCTTCGTATGGCACTGACAACTGACTGCACCAAACTCTTGGCTTCTCCTTTGTTCTTTTCTTCTATAATCCCCTCAACCATCTTCAATCTATCAATAAATGACAGTTTTATAAAATTTTCACCAAGCTGGCTAACATCTTTTTCTTTTAGAATAATGATCTGAATTCTAGAGCGTAGGGTTGGTAGTAATGTCCTACTATCATTGAGAATCAAAAAGAAGTGATTGCCGACAATTGGTTCTTCAAAAAGTTTGAGGAGTGCATTTTGAGCCTCAACTGTTATCCCTCTCGCTGAGAGAACGAAGAATTTTCTCTCCTCTTGAAATGGCCTTACCAGATGGAAATCTATAAGTTCCCTCGCCTTTTCTATTGTTATTGTTTCATGATCTTCAATCCAAAAATCGGGATTGGCTTGTACAGGAAAAGAAAGTTCATGATTTATAAAAGACAGTAGATTTTTTTTCACATCTTCCGTGTCACCTACCAAAAGATATGCATGATGAAGGTTGTGAGGTTGAATATGGAGAGATAGATTCATGTAGCTTGTGGCTTATAAAAACAATTAGAAATAACTGTTATTTTTTAACTATAGCAAACAATTAGTTTTTTGTAGAAGTGATGTAACGAAAATCAATACGCCAGGGGGTGGCGTATTCAAACGGCCCTAGTTAGCCACATTAAGACACCATGCTATATATATTTAATGTCCAGAAAAAACATTGAACGTATTGAGCGCATAAGACATCTTGTTTTATGTAATTAAATGACTCTCCTACAAAAAACGTATTGACCTACA
>CAZMSV010000043.1:0-4354 GCA_964569075.1 uncultured Candidatus Saccharibacteria bacterium | reverse complement strand
AGTGGCGGAACGATTCATTCCACATCAGGATTTTGTTGGAAAAAAGTTCGGATTTCGTCGTACAGAGGGAGCATAATGTAAAAACCCCACCAAAAAGGTGAGGCTTTTACATTATGCTCCGCGGGTAGGGATCGAACCTACGACCAATCGCTTAACAGGCGACCGCTCTACCACTGAGCTACCGCGGAATGTTGTTCTATATAAAGAACAGGAAAATATTATCAGAAAAAGACTTAAAATCAAATTGCGCAAGTGGTAGACCTTGGTGGGTATGTGATATTATTTTGTCAGAAGTTCACAACCAACACCATTTGGAGGACTTATGTCGATTCGAATTGAGTCCGACCTGCTTTCTGACCAGACCACCGCCTGGCTTTCTGAGCTCGTGGATGAGCTGGAGGGGAGTGCCCCCAAGAACCTTCTTGAGTCGGCTCAGGCCCTCAGACGCTTTACTGACAAAATCGAGAAAAGGGCAGTGAGCGATCGACGACTTGAAGCCGAGGGTCAGCTCGTGGCTCTTGTGTCGTAGTGGCTTCATAGTGGATAGTTGGAGTTTTGATGAGACCAGCGCGATTTTGCGCTGGTCTTTTGTTATAATAGAGAGATGAAAAAACAATTAAAAAATATTTCAAAGAAAAAAGAGCTTCACTTGACTACACCACCTAGGATGGAAGGCAAGGTCAAGAATGCAAAAATGAATCCTATTCGCAAACCAAAGAAAAATCGCTAGTTTCTCATAAAAGCAAGATTCATTTTAGACCACCGTACACCACACAAAATGTTCTCTGTCATTGATGAAGAGTAGGAAGTCATTTTGATATAATAAAAGTAGATTAATAACTAAACAAAAAGTTCAATGAATAAAAATATCAAAGCCACTAATATGGAACTTACTCCTGCGATATCTGACTATATTGATAAAAAATTTGATTCATTTGATCGATTTGTGGATACATCAACAGGTGGTGTTCGTTCTGATATTGAAGTGGGAAAGACGACCAGACACCATAAACAGGGTGATGTATTTAGGGCAGAAGTAAATCTCCATGTGTCGGGCCAAAACTTCTACGCCGTTTCAGAAAGGGAGGATCTCTATGCGGCTATTGATGAGGTGAAAGATGAAATTATTCGCCAAGTCACAGAGCATAAAGACAAATCAATGACTCTCATGAGGAAGGGGGCGCTTAGGGTGAAAAATATAATAAAGGGCCTTGATTGGAGAAATTGGAAAAAATAATATGAATGCTCTTAATAAAGTCGTCAGAAAAGAAATAACCATTGGCGTCCTTCTGGGGGGGTTGGGTATTACTATGTTCTTTTGGTTTACTACGTACTCTCAAGAGAAAGCCGATTCTTTTTTGTACTACACAACCTCAACAGACTATCTCAGTTATTAGTTAAGCAAGAATCCCCGTTCAAAATCTTTGAAGTTCATTTCTTTTTTTCCAGTAGGTATGACTTGATCTAGGACGAGTATCTCATTATCAATGTGGGCCGATTTGATCGTCAGGCGCAAGGGGCCATTTTTGGTTTCTATATTTGTATAGGCATTTGGCCACCCAGCATAGCCTCTGATTTTTCGTAGATTTAATTTGGCTTCTCCACTCAGATCTATAAAGGCATCTTCTTTTTTTATTTTTTTGCAATAAGTTGCCTCCTCATGATTTTGTGGTGTTTCTTTTATTTCTCCATTAATCCAATTGGGAATGATTTCTGAAAGAAGCTTGCCTCCTTCATGTGCCAATAGTATTTCAAGTTCTGTCGCATACATTGGCCATTCTGGAGTAGGTATTTCTTTTTGGGCAAGTATTGGACCATGGTCCATTTCTTCATCAAGCCGAATAATTGTTACACCGGTCTTTTCTTCGGTAAGAATGGCACTTTGAATAGGGGATGGACCACGGAGACGTGGTAGAAGAGATGGGTGGACATTGAGGGTTTGCTTTTCCGGTATATCTAAAATGTTTTTAGGGATTATTTTTCCGTAGCTTGCGACGATAAACAGGGAATAGTTTTGAGTTTTAAGTTTTGAGTATAGAGATGGGTTTTTGGGTGTTGCTGGTTGGATGAAGGGGATATTGTTTTCTATAGCCCACTTTTTTACTGGTGGTGGGGTAATCGCCATATGCCTTCCTTGAGGCTTGTCTTCTTGGGTGATGATGAGAGCAGGAATAAAACCCCTCTCTTTTAGTTCATCAAGGATGATTGTAGAAAACTTTGAAGTTCCAAAAAATACAAATTTATTATTCATTGTTTCTTAATCTAGCCTCCTTTACCATGAAAGCAATTTATCACAATAGACACTTTTGTTCAAAAAAAGAACCCCACGAAGTCGGTCACGCAAATCGTGAGGTCCTTCGTGGGGTCAATCGCCAACAGGCGCCTACTCTCCCGTGAGCTTGTCTCCTCTGATGATCATGCAGTTTTTCTTTTTTGCTTGTAACCACTGAGAGGCGACCACAACAATTTCCCTTCTGGGGATGGCGCCTACTCCATGTGTTACGGAGAGCCACTTGTCTCTGTCACTGTAGTGCGTGTTCCAGTGACCAGGAGTGACCACAGGCATTCTTTCCGGGAATCGCTTGAGCGATTCAACGGCCAATCCCATTCGGATCATCCCGTTCCATGCCCTAGCGGCATCCTCTGCCACATCCTTAGGAATCTCATCTGAGTAACAGATCTGATAAAGCCAGGCTGTTTGAGTTTCCCATAGATGGTTGTCGAGATCCTGCGAGAGCCGTATCCTGACTCCATCACCAACATATTCTGCTGTCGAGACCCTCTCGATGGCTGAGGGTTGTGCCTCTTCCTGGTGAGAGTCACAGGAAGCCAGAAAGAGAATCAGTAAAGAGCAAATGAAAACGGGCATCTGAGCACTCCTGAATGGGGTGGCTGGCTGGAGGCTTGGGTTCTAATCTGGAGCATATCACACTGATTGAATATAGTCAAGCTTGGGCGTGTTCTTTAGGTCTGTCTTTTGGATCAATCTCCTTTAGATCTTTTGCCATGTCAATAAATAGTATGCCGTCTAGGTGGTCTGTCTCGTGCTGGAAAATCTGAGCCATAAGTCCAGACGCTCCTTTTTTAAAAAAGTTACCAGTTTCATCATAGGCCTCAATACTCGCCTTGTTTGAGCGTTTCACTTTTCCATAAAGCCATCTAACTGAGAGACATCCCTCTTCCATTAGTTTTTTTTCTTTGGAAAGTTTTGTTATTTTGGGGTTAATGAAAACCATATCTGGATATTTTGGCACATTTCCATCATCTCCTTTTATGAAATTGAGTACTTTTCCTGAAATTACAAATACACGAAGGGGTACGCCTATCTGGGGAGCAGCAATAGCCACGCCGTCTTCTTGAGATCCCAGAGTTTCCTTCATTTGAGAAATTATTTTTTGTATTTTGACACTACCAATTTCTTTTAAAGGTATTTCTTTTGCTGTTTGCCGTAGGGCCTTGTGCTCGCTTTGGAGTATATTAACCATTAAAAAACTCTATCACAGTGGATTATAAAACAGAAACCGCCCGCAAGAAACGCTGAGGGTTTCTTGCGGGCGGGGTTTTTCAGGTGGTGAACCACCAGTAGAGGCCAATAGTTGAGACGGCTCCAAAAGTGGCCAGTATCAGCTGTTTGCCGTACGTGATGAGTCCGACCGAGAGACTTGATAGCTTGCCTTCATTCATATTTCCTCCAAGCGTAGGGGGAGATATATAAGCTAAGGCACACTTCTAATAATAATCTTATATTGTTTACAGACTTCAGCAAGTGGTGCCTTTAAATCACCCAAGCAAGTTCTCCGGATCTATCCTGACTAAGATGGCAGGAGACAGACTTCTTACTTTTTCTATGAATTTTTCATCTGGCCACACAGCAGGATCAAATCGGAATAAAATATGCAACACAACATTACCCCGTTTACTTAAATTCCTACTTTCGAATGGAGCTGGATTCCATTCCGCAAAATACTCTAAAAGAGAAGTAATTTCTTTTTCTGTCGCACTTCTTTTGCCTTCAACGCTAAATTTTACAAATATTGCAAATGGTGGGTATTGAAATTTTTTCCGTTCCTCTATTTCTTCTCTATAAAATTCTATTAAGTTGCCCTTAAGCGCGTGGTCAAAAAGCCTCTCATCGCCATTGCGAGTTTGGATAAGAAATACTTTTTCTGCTCGAGCTCGCATAGAAAGTAATATATAAAAGATTTTTTCATTGATACGAAAGTCTGGGATCATAAATAGCGCGTCTATTGACGCTACGGCTATGTTTTGGACGGGTTTAGAAATATAGAGCAGGGCCATTTCCGTTCCAACAAGAATACTTCCAGGCGTATTCTCAAATTGGCGTATAATATCG
>CAZMSV010000042.1:1309-4409 GCA_964569075.1 uncultured Candidatus Saccharibacteria bacterium | reverse complement strand
GGGTTTACTGACCCATAAGAATTCTTCCAGAATGTGCCCCGACCCGTTAAAACGGGTCGGGGCATTAGTGTTTTATCTAATTATCTTATCCACTTATAATCCCCGAAATTATTTCGAGGAAAAGATTGACTATTTCAGACCCTCTGCTATTATGTCTCCTACGCGTTTTGCTTGCTCAAGCAGGCGGGCGATTCTGTTTTTTAATTTTAAAATTATCAATTTTTAGTAAGTTTTTTAAAAAATTATGACTACTTTTGATCGAAGTAAACCTCACGTAAACGTTGGTACTATTGGACACGTTGACCACGGCAAGACAACTCTTACCGCGGCAATTCTTGCTGTCCTTGCGCGACAAGGTGAGGGATATAGTGCAAAACTTGTAGGTGTTGATGGTATTGACAAGGCCCCTGAAGAAAAGGCACGTGGTATTACTATTGCCCTATCTCACAACGAATACGAAACTCCAAACAGACACTACGCCCACATTGATGCTCCTGGTCACGCTGACTACATCAAGAACATGATCACTGGTGCTGCTCAAATGGATGGCGCCATCCTCGTGGTCGCTGCTACTGACGGTGTTATGCCACAAACTCGTGAGCACGCCCTTCTTGCATGGCAGGTTGGTGTTAGAAAGATGATTATATTCTTGAACAAGTGCGACATGGTACCCGATACAGAACTTATTGACCTTGTTGAAGAAGAAGTTCGTGAACTTCTAACAAAGCAAGGATTTGATGGTGTAAATACTCCAATAATCCGCGGTTCAGGCCTCAAGGGTCTTGAAGCAAAGGACAATAGTGATGAATGGGCGCAAAAGATTCTTGAACTTGTAAATACTCTAGATACATATATTCCTGTCCCAGAGCGAGATGTTACTAAAGCATTCCTCATGCCAGTTGAAGACATCTTCTCTATTGAAGGCCGTGGAACTGTTGTTACTGGCCGTATCGAGAGAGGCACTGTTAAGGTTGGCGAAGAAGTAGAAGTAGTTGGTCTCAAAGATACACAGAAGACCGTTGTCACAGGTATTGAAATGTTTAACAAGTCTCTTGATTCTGGAATAGCTGGGGACAATGCTGGTATTCTTGTTAGGGGTCTTAAGAAAGAAGATATCACTCGTGGACAAGTGCTTGCAAAACCAGGCTCAGTTACTCCTCATACTGAATTTGAATCTGAAGTTTATATCTTGAAGAAGGAAGAAGGTGGTCGCCACACTCCATTCTTCACTGGTTATAAGCCTCAGTTTTACATCAGAACAACTGATGTTACCGGAGAAGTTACTTTGGCCGAGGGTGTTGAAATGGTTATGCCTGGAGATACTGTCACTTTCAAAGTAAAGCTTGTTGCCCCTATTGCACTTGAAGATCAGACTCGTTTCGCTATTCGCGAAGGAGGAAAGACGGTGGGCGCAGGAGTTGTAACTAAAATTACCGCGTAAAGATTCCCAGTTTTTTCGAAGTTCATTCAGACAATACTTGTACTAACATGACAAAAGAAACTCTAACCAAGAAGGGCAAGGCGAAAAAGACTCGCGCCCCGAAAGAAGGAGCGACATCTCGTTTGCGTATTCGCGTTAGAGCTTATGAGTATAAGATTCTTGATGTCTCTGTTAAGCAGATTATGGATACAGCAATTCGCTATGATGCGGAAGTGTTGGGCCCAATACCTCTACCTACTGAGATAAAAAAATATACAGTAAACCGCGCGTCATTTGTTTATAAAAATGCTCGAGAGCAGTTTGAGATGAGAATTCACAAGCGCCTCATTGATATCGTGAATCCGACTCCCAAGCTCATTGAGTCTTTGACCAATTTGAGCTTGCCTTCCGGAGTCAATATTGATGTGAAGTTGATGTAGGTGTTTCTTGTTGAATAGAGAGACAAAGTTGCCCGCATGCGGGCAACTTTGTCTCTCGGAATATGGCGGGTAGACAAGGAAGAAAAAAACAGTAGTATGAGCAGACGTTTATTTTAGGATTTTTGTATCAAGATGAAGTTTATACTCGCAAAAAAGCATAGCATGACACAGGTCTTTGACGAGAAAGGTGTAGTTACACCAGTAACCGTTCTTTCTGCTGGCCCGATAGTTGTGGTCCAAATCAAGGATTTTACTCGAGATGGGTATCAGGCTGTGCAAGTTGGCTATGGTGATAAAAAAGAAAAGAATCTTTCTAAGTCACTAAAGGGTCATTTTGCTGGCAAGGGTTCTTTCGCTCACGTAAAAGAATTTAAAATATCTCCCGATGATACTTTGCCTGAACTCGGTGCAATATTCGATGCTTCTATTTTTGCCCCCGGTGATGTAATAAGCGTATCTGCCACATCCAAAGGAAAGGGTTTCCAAGGTGTTGTGAAGCGACATGGATTTAAGGGGGGCCCAAGAACGCACGGCCAGAAGCACTCTGAAAGAGAGCCGGGTTCCATTGGGGGAGGACTTCGAACTAGAGTTCCCAAGGGAATGCGAATGGCAGGAAGAATGGGAGGAGACAGGATTACCGTAAAGAATCTTCGTATTGTTCAGGTTAGCCAAGCCGACAATCAGATTTTGGTTTCTGGTGCTGTGCCAGGACGAAAGGGAACACTGGTTGAAATAAGAGGATAAATATATGCAAGCAACTATTTACAACGAAACAGGGAAAGAGGCAGGAAAGCTCGATATACCAGAGAGCGTTTTCGGTCTTCCTTGGAATGCTGATCTTGTTCACCAAGTTGTTGTTTCTATGGCAAGCAATGCTCGTACGCCCGTGGCACATACGAAAGATCGTAGTGAAGTACGCGGCGGAGGAAAGAAGCCTTGGAAACAAAAGGGTACAGGACGCGCTCGTCATGGCTCTACTCGTTCTCCGATATGGGTTGGTGGGGGCGTAGCTCATGGTCCTAGAAATGATAAGAATTTTTCACGGAAGATAAATAAAAAGATGAAGACCAAGGCTCTTCTGACAATTCTCTCTAAGAAGTTTAAAGATAATGAGATTTTCTTTGTTGAGAAAATTTCTTTGAAGGACGGCAAGACCAAAGACGCCATTTCTGTGCTAAAGAATCTTTCTAAAGTTGAAGGTTTTCCTTCTATTGAGAAAAAGAAGAAAAACGCTCTCTAC
>CAZMSV010000042.1:0-1299 GCA_964569075.1 uncultured Candidatus Saccharibacteria bacterium | reverse complement strand
GAAACATCGTGACTTGGAAGGGCAATGCATTGCCCTTCCAAGTCACGATGTTTCCATTTTGCGAAGTATGTCAAATCTTGGTAATGTCTCAGCACAAGAAGCTAGAAATATGAACCCTCTGGTCCTTCTACAATACAAAGCAGTTGTTTTTGTGGATCCAGTAGAATCTTTAAAAATGTTTGATACAAAAAAGAGGGAGGAAGGAGAGAGGACAGAGGAAAAACCAGCAAAGGCTCCAGCCAAAGAAACAAAAAGCAAGGCAAAAGCACCCGCTAAGGCTAAAAAGACCAAGGTTACTGCGTAATTATTATGGCCCTACTTAAAAAGAAAACAGAAAAGAAAGAAGAAGTGGATTCACCAAAAAAGGTGGAAGTTTATTCATCTTTATCCAATGTGCTTCTTCGTCCTAGAGTTACGGAGAAAGCTTCTGGTAAAGCAATGGCAGAGGAAGCATATGTTTTTGAGGTATCTCGTACTGCTACTAAAAAAGATATTAAAAAAGCAGTGGAGCATTTTTATAAAGTTAAACCAGTTAAAGTTTCTGTTGCCCCTATTCCTCACAAATCAGTTTATATTCGAGGTAAGTATGGAATGACTGGTGGCGGAAAGAAGGCTTATGTATATTTGAAGAAAGGAGAGAAGATTGAGATAGTATAAAGGCGTCGCGCCTCAATTGACGTAGGTGCGACATTATTTCGCTAAATCACATGAAAAAGTTTAAACCAACAACAGCTTCAAGACGTAATATGACATCGATAGATTATCGATCTATCATAACTACTAAAAAACCAGAGAAGTCTCTTACTTGGGGGTTCAGGCGCCCTATGGGAAGGAACCACCATGGCCGAATCACTATGAACCACAAGGGTGGAGGACACAAGAGACTTTTTAGAGATGTTGATTTTTCTTATGACAAAATAAATGTTCCTTATACTATAAAGACCGTTGAATATGATCCAAACCGTACTGGATTTATAGGTCTCGCTGTTTATCACGACGGTGAAAAGAGATATGTTCTATTACCTAAAGGAGTTAAGGTTGGTGACACTCTTCTTATTTCAGATAAAGCTCCGCAAACTCCAGGTAACAGGCTTCCACTAAAAGAAATAACTGTTGGTACTTTTGTATACAATGTTGAAGTTAAACCAAAAGGAGGAGCAAAGCTTGGACGCTCAGCAGGAAGCTTTGTTGAAGTTATTGCTAAAGATGCAGGGACTATAGACCTTAAGATGCCTTCTACTGAAGTACGAAAGGTAAGTGAAAATTGCTGGGCAACTATTGGTGAAGTTTCTAATGATG
>CAZMSV010000041.1:0-4510 GCA_964569075.1 uncultured Candidatus Saccharibacteria bacterium | reverse complement strand
GGCCTAAGCTGGCTCACCGTTCTCAAAAAACGTGGGAATTACAAAAAAGCCTTCGCCAATTTTGACCCAAAAAAAGTCGCCAAATTTAATAAAAAAGATGTTGAGAGATTGATGAAAGACGCTGGAATCATTCGTAATAGATTAAAAATAGAGTCAGCAATACAGAATGCCAAATTGTTTCTGTCTATCCAAAAAGAATACGGCACATTCTCAAAATATATCTGGGGCTTCGTCCAAAACAAAACAATCCAAGGTAATAGAAAGACACTCAAAGATTTACCAGCAAAAACAAAAGAATCCGAAGAGCTAGCTAAAGACCTTAGATCCCGCGGCTTTCGCTTTCTAGGGCCAACAATTTGCTATGCCCATATGCAGGCAACAGGAATGGTAAACGACCACACAAAAGACTGTTTCAGATGGAAGAAAGTACAACAAAATAAATAAAAGATAAAATTAAAAAACCAAACACTTCTCTAATTCGTGAGAATAAGAGAACTATTAATTAATAAAAACATTCCAACATTCTTGAGAATGTTGGAATGTTGTTCATGGGTTATGCTGGAAAACTCATGCTGAAAACTAAAAACCCGTTCGACCGGGTCGTCCGGGCGGGCTAACGACTTGAAACTGTCCCCCTACCCCTGCTTCCAATGAGATTCAATGTATGAATTTACTTCACTTATTTTTAGAGGACTAGTGCTGTTTCCGGTGCGAATAAAAAACTCTTCTTCTCCATTTGATCTCATATAAACTGGCTTTTCACTTGTGACAACCTCTATAAAACAGACATCTTTGTCTTCAATAGACTCAAAGGACAGCGTGACTGACTGGCGAAACTCTGCCCCCATCATATTTTTCATCAATTGACTAAAATGATTTTCAAATCCGTCTCTATCTTTTCGTACTAATGTATTATAATCATCCTCTAATCCATACACCCCACCATTATCAGTAATGCCGATAATAAGGTTACCCCCGTTAGAATTCAAAAATGCCGCTACGGTTTTCATAACTGCTTTTTCTAAAAACTTACTAACATCTTTTTTCTTAATATCATATCTAAATGTCTGCTTAAACTCTAGACGATAATGTTCTCCCTCAAGAATCAAATCTAAAATAGAAAGTTTTTTGGAAGATATTTCTTTCTTATCAACCACCCGATCTACTGCGTCTTTAATAAAATTTGCATAAATTTCTGGGGTTTCAATACTTCTAATCTTAAGTGCCTTGCGATCACCAATGTGCGAAAGAACTACCGTGCCATATCCAAGTACCAACTCTAAGGGATTTCTTTTATATTCCACAGAAGAAATATTTTTAAGTAAAATAGAGTGCTCACGAGGAAAAAACATCCCTTTTCTGTGAATTATTTCTGTTTCTTTAAGGCGATATTCTTCTTTGTTCCAAGTCAAAAAAACAAGAAATGTTATCAGAAGCTGGAGAAAAGACACAGTTACAATCAAAAACAGATCGTATCTAAAAAAATCTCCTATTGGTGAATTGCGGTAGAGCTCTTCATAATTTTCTATAAGAGAAATAATAAAAAGCACTAAACCCACTATAAGCTCCACCTCAATAATTCGACGAACTAGTACAAGCGGACTTTGTTTTATGATAATGGGAAATTTCATATTTTAGGTTCGATTAAGTGCGAGAGAAAGTAGATGATCCAAAAAATCAGACATGCTAATACCGTGGGCCTGTAGTGACTTGGGAAATATTGATGTCTCTGTAAGACCTGGCAAAGTATTAACTTCCAACAAAAAAGCTCCTCTGGTGGGATGCAAAATAATATCTACCGCTGAGTAGTGACGAAAGCTGAGATGTTTATGTACAGCTAGGGCAATCTTTTGGACTAATTCTTTTTCTGAAATGCTAATGGGCGCTGGGGAATTGTGTTCTGAATCATTCTCATATTTAGTTTCATAATCAAATATTTCTTGATCTTTCTTTCTTGGAGAAATTGGTGTCAAAGAAAAAAGTGTTTTTCCATCAGAGGCTTCGATTACTCCACAAGTAAGCTCTACCCCAGCTATGTATTCTTCTACAATTACAGAACCGCCATATTTAAAAGCTGTCTCAATCCCAGATCGAAAAGATTCAAAATCACGAGCAAACATAACTCCTAAAGAAGACCCACCACTGACTGGTTTTATAACTGACGGCTGGGGAAAAGATTGGAAAATAGATATGAGAGAACGATATGTATTATCCTTTGGGTGAAGCACAATATATTCGGGAGTCTTTAAATTATGATATCTAAAAAGTGCTTTTGAAAGATTCTTATTCATTCCCAAGGCGCTAGAAAAAGATCGGGACCCAGTAAATGGAGTACCAAAAGTCTGGAGAATATTTTGAACCTTGCCATCTTCTCCATATTCTCCGTGAAGTGCGTTAAAGACCACGTCTATGTGTGGGATGATTTTATCTGGTGTTTTGATACGACCGCCCACATGCCACTCACCATTACGAGAAATAAATATATCTACAGGCTCATATCCTTCAGGAATATTTTTCAACACATGTGCGCCGGTCTTAAGAGAAATATCATACTCCTGGGATGGTCCTCCCCTAAGAACGCCGACGCGTATCTTTCCTCGATGAGAAGTGCTCGTATTCATGAGCTTATTGTATAGAAAGTATTGAATTGGCGCAAAAAAACCACATAAATGCGGTGAGGAAAATAACTCATAAAGGGCAAGGACCGGTCACCTTGGAAGATGAACCGGCCCTGGGGGAAGGTGGGTGGCTCAGAGAACCGGCTTTTGTCAGATCTTGCGACCCAACTATGAGAGGTTGGCCGACCCATAGGTCTTGGCTCATTACCTTCTGCTCGGAAAACTGACACGCACACCCAGTTCTTCCACCCTTTGCTGGCGAACTCTTGTTCGCCAGATGTACAGTGACGCTAACGGCTGCGAAGCCAGCGTCAATAGAAATATACCAAAATGGCTGTATGATTCAAGTGTCCTAAATATTCAAAATCATTTTTTCTTTTTTGTCAAAAAAAGGTTCCCCCGAGTCTTTCTGTGATAGGAAATGGCAAATCTATGCGCCTCGTTGTTTATAAGCAAAATATCTTCTTTGTATTTATTAACTGTCCCCTCTTTTCCCAAGAAATCTTTCGGTTTATGCCTCTCGTCTTTTACAACAGATACAACTTCTATATCTAGATTATTTTCTTTTAAGATACTTTTCACAAGATTAATCTGTGCAATACCTCCATCTACAACAATAAGATTGGGCGAAGACCACTCAGGATGCCCGAAGCGTCTGATTATTACCTCTTTTAGATTTTTTATATCGTCTACTGTTATATCCCCTACCCCACGAATCTTAAATTTTCTGTATTCATTCTTATTTAGCTCTCCATTTTCCATTACCACCATTACACCCACAGTTGATGAGCCAGAGATATGGGCAATGTCATATGCTTCAATTCTTTGGCCACCCCACGATAGTTTTCTCTGCGAACTTTTGAGCAACGCAACATCTTGAATGTGGTCTAGTGCAAAAATTGTTTTTTTAATTTTCTCTGCCTTTTCAAATCCCCTTGCCTTGGCTTCCGTCTTCATCTGTCGTTCAAGATTTTTTTTTACTTTTCCAGTTTGGCCAGAGAGAAAAAGTTCCAAGTTTTTAATAGTACGTCCATATTCTTTAGTAGAAATTTTACCAATACACACACCGGGACAAAGACCTATCTGGTAGTTGAAACAAGATTTGGGAACAGTTTTGGGTTTTAAGTTTTTAGCTCCGACGATTCTGTCGTGGTCCCGACCTTGCGTCGGGATTTTAAGTTGAAGGGTGGTGCATTTGTCACGGAAAGGAAAGATCTTACGAACAATCCTTAGGGCTTCGCGAAGTTGTGTGCCGTGAGGGAAGGGACCGAAAGTAGTTTTTAGCCCGCCCGGACGGCCCGGTCGGACGGGTTTTAAGTTGAAGGTTTTTAGTTTTAGTTCATGCCCACGGACAATGAGGACTCTAGGAAACTCTTCATCTGTAATGATTACGTAGTTATAACTCTTATCATCCTTCTCTTTACTATTAAAATCTGGTTTGTATTTTTTTATATAGTGCGCCTCTAATATAAGTGCCTCTAATACTGAATTAGTAGTCTTAAATTCGATTGTCCTTGCCTCCTCTATCATTTTCACCAAAAGGGGTCCACGGGAGTCCATTAAGTTACCAGAAAAATAACTTCGCACCCTGTCGCGAAGTGAGGTGGCCTTACCAACATAAAGAACCCCTTTACCTTTTTTAAATATATAGATTCCCGGCTCATCAGGGAGTTTATTCTCAATTTTTTTAAAATCCGAGCCTTGCATGAGCGATACTATAACACGAGCCCCCGCCAGCTCGAAGCTGGCGGGGGCTATTCTACTGCCTGTTTACAGATCGCAACGCTTTCGGCGAATACGGCGCACAAACATCCTGCCACGCAGGTAGCGACCAATGGTGACAGGTACCCCAAATCTAAGACACATTTTCCGGTAAGATTAATAGTAAAATA
>CAZMSV010000040.1:0-4694 GCA_964569075.1 uncultured Candidatus Saccharibacteria bacterium | reverse complement strand
AAGAAAATCCCTCACGGATGAGAGATTTTCTTGTTTCCATCGGCTCGAACCGCCGACTTTCGGCGGGAATTCTTTTGGCGGAATTCAAAACCCCTTGGAATTTCTTGGCGGAAATGCCAGCCCAAGCCCGCGCCAAAGGCGCGGGCGCGGTCAATTCGGAAGCAAATCAAATTTGGTGGACCCTACCGGATTCGAACCGGTGACCTCCTCATTGCAAATGAGGCGCTCTACCAACTAAGCTAAGGGCCCATATTTTATTTTCAATTCAAGGACACAGAACAAGTTACTTTCACGACACGCTACAACTAAGCTAAGGGCCCCAAAAAAACTAGGTTTTAGCTATCAGCTTAAACACAACCCAAACACGACACGCAATACAATACAGCATATTTTCCTTTCTTTCAAACCTTTGAACTTGGAGCTAGTCACATGATATAGTCTTCTTGTATTTTTAAAAAGCTAAAAGCTAACACCTATAAGCTAGAAGCTAGTTCTGGGCCTATAGTATAGTAGTAACACGCGTCCATGGCATGGACGAGTCCGGGGTGCGATTCCCCGTAGGTCCACACGAAGTGTGTTGAGCACAGCAAGACAACTGCTTGTCTTGCGTGGGGAATCGCAAGGCGCAGTTATATCGGCAAAGACGATTAACGAGCCCGGGCAGGAGTCACTTATGAGCCTGTGAATTAGTGAGCTGACGCCGATTCCCCGTAGGTCCACCAAAGTTCAATACGCCACCCTGCGGTGTATTCAAATGGCTAAGATAAAGGCCCGCTGGATAGCGGGCCCGAGGTGTTTATGGCTGACTATTCTAGTTTCCACCATCTTCAAGGTGGACATGGATGGTGAGGGATCCAGAAAAATTTCTGGACAACAGATCAAGAAGTGTTTGGACACGTCTTACTGGTCCGAGAGCTTCGCTCTCCCCATCTAGGATGATGACTTGGGCCTTCCTTTTTATCCAAATGAAGGCCCCGCCCAGTGTCTCGCAGGTAAGGAGACCGTCACGGTCAATCTTTATGATAGATTCCTCAAATAACTGTCGGATTTTTTGATGTCCCAGTTCATCATCAGAGCGTACAAAGTAGCGCTCGTTTCCATCGGTGTCAGAAACCTTAAAGAACACGAACCTTCCTGAGTTTCCTGATACATCTGGGACCCCTTCAAGTAGCATACTTCCTCCAAGGTTGATTTTAAAATCCGTTGAACAAATCTTTCCCCATAAGAGCAAAAAAGAAACCGAGTGTCAAATTAAACAAAACCGAATTCAACCCCCCGTTGCTTTCATGGATTATAAATGATAGATAAAGATAGGCGTTCTTTAATTTTTGGAGGGAATATGCTTGCTCCACTTGCAATGTCGGCTGGTGAATTTTTGTGGAGGGTTGGTGTTGCGCTGTCTCAGCATCACCCAGAGAGTAATTTCAGGTTTAATAGGCCCGTAATCTCTGCCTTGGCCGCCCACAATGGAAGTATGCTCAAGTCTTCACATCGGATGGCACTTGTCTTTTTTTTAAACGGCAAGAGATTCGTTGTTTCTTTGGGTCTCATCAATCCATTGGTTTTTGCGACGGCCCATCTAGTGGCGATAGAAGTTCCGGGAACATTAAAGGTCAACGAAATTCGTGCCAAAGAGGCCCTCTCCATGAGGCAAGATTTCTGCAACTCTCTTTTTGTCGCTGGCACTGACAACTTGGCTGTTCGGGTGGTCAATAGTGACGATCCATCTTTCAGCCCAATTTTTGCTCAGGCAGTAAAGGTACGCTTTACATCAGCGGTGCTTAGGGGTGTCACTCTCCGCAAAAGGCGGAGGGAAGGCAAGCCCATGCCCTCTGATTTTTCCTATCTCTACTATCCTCCAAGTACATTCAGGCCAGAGCCTGTCCAAAGTTTTGCGAGGGAAGTCTTCAAGATTCTTGTTGCCCACGCAGGGTAACTCCAATACTGGAAAGTGGTCCATCATTTTGCATAGCAGTTGGTGGGCCTTTTCTTATTCAAATAACATTGGTGTAGATTTCACTTTCTCTGATATAATATTCTCATATGCCAACAGACTATACTCATGCAAAATCTGCACCAGTTATTATAATCTTTGTTAAGTATCGAGATAAATTTCTTCTGGTTAAGAGAAGTGAAAAGATGCTAACTTATCAAGGGCTCTGGTCTTGCCTCGCAGGGTTTGTGGACGACGATAAGACAATTGAAGAAAAGGTTATGTTTGAGCTTGAAGAAGAGTTAGGACTTAAAAAAGAAGATGTGAAAGGGATTAAAAAAGGAGATACGTATCTTTTTGTAGATGAAAAACTAGACCGAGAGTGGATCAGGCACATTTTTTTTGCAGAGATAACTAATCCAAACATAAAACTTTCTTGGGAGCATTCTGAATTAGTTTGGATTGCGCCAGAAGATGCAAAGAACTATGAGACAACACCCGGTCTTCATGAAGATATGGTAAAAGTTATGGCTCTGTAGGCCCTATTCCTTGTAGTATAATGCTTAGATGAGTCTAAATCTCCGCCAAGCAATGACAGTCAGTGTGCCGTCGATTGATTCTGCAAAGGACGCCCTGTCTTCACGTATTCAGGAAATCGCCAGTGCCTCAAAAGATTTTTCTTATAAAAGTCCGGAAAGTTTTTCGGCTTTTATTTTTGACGAAAAGATTTTGGAAGAGATAAAAGATATTGTAGCCAAGAAGACACAGAACGGTCTTCCCAAGGTGGTTTTTGTTGTTGGTATTGGTGGGGCCAACCTTGCATCAAAAGCGGTTTATGACGCTATTTTGGGCCATGGGGAAGCTGTATACGATCTTCCTCGCAAGATGGTATTTCTTGATGCGCTTGATGTTGGGGTTACAGAACCGGTTCTTTTGCTTGTTAATACGATCAAAAGTATTGATGATTTTGTCATTGTGATAGTTAGTAAATCAGGAGAAACACTTGAGGTTATGGCAAATGCTGAGTTTCTCACGTATCATCTTGAGCAGAAGTTTAAAAATGTTTCGGACAGAGTGGTGGTGGTATCGCGAGAAGGCTCTCCTTTGTGGAATGAGTCTTCAGAAAAAAATATTGAAAGGATCTCTTTGCCAGAAAACTTATCCGATCGTTTTTCAGCGTTTTCGCCTACAACGCTTGTGCCTCTAGCGCTCTATGGATTCTTGATTGATGAATTTTTATCGGGTGCTCGCGACGCCTTTGACAGTGCTCTTGGGGTAGATGGCATTTCTTTTCAAAATGCGGTTGCTATAGACGAACACTATGCAAATGGAATGAATATCTATGATTTATTCTTCTTTACTCCAAGGCTTGAAACTTTGGGTAAGTGGCAAAAGCAAATTGTCGCAGAAAGTCTCGGTAAAGACGAAACATTAGACAAAGAAAGTGATGAAGAGGAGGATCGGCTTGGCCTTGTGCCCGTGGTGTCCATTGGATCAACAGACCTTCACTCCAGTCTTCAATTGGTTTTGGCTGGTCCGAGAAATCGAGTGACTACTTTTGTGTCTGTAGAAGGGGGAGAAGGTGAAGAAATGGGCGACGGAGAGACGCTTGATGTCATAGAAAAAAGTATTTCAAAAAAATCCGTAGGGGAGCTTAATCAAACACTTCTTGCTTCTGCACAAGAATCTTATTTTAAAAACAATCTACCCTTTGCGGATATCGTTTTACCAGATGTTACTCTCAGAATTCTCGGAGAATATATGATATACGCAATGTTTGAAGTTTTGTATATCGGCGCATTGTGGAATGTTAATGTTTTTGATCAGCCGAATGTGGAGGAGTATAAGAAGCGGGCCAATGAGATGCTAGAAAACTAATAAATAAATGGTTATTCTTTTTGACATAGGGGGGACAAAAATAAGGGTTGCTAATGTTTCTAGACCAGATTCTTTTGATACGCCTACTGTTTTTGCCACCCCAAAAACTTTTGATGAAGGTATTGAACTATTAAAAAAGAAAATTAGTGAACTTTCTGGTGGGGAATCAATTGAATATATTATTGGTGGCATTGCTGGAATGTATAGCGAGGAGAAAAGGGCGTTGCTTGATGGTAGAAATCTTTCTGACTGGGTGGGGAAGCCGATTAGTAAGATCTTATCTGAATCTTTTGGCGCTGAAGTTATCATTGATAATGATGCCGCACTTGTAGGCCTCGGTGAGGCTGTTTTTGGTGCAGGGAAAGGTTTTGATATTGTCGCTTATATTACAGTGAGTACTGGCGTTGGTGGGGCTAGAATTGTAGGCAAAGAGCTGGACGAAAGGTCACTTGGGTTTGAGCCCGGTAAACAGATCATAGATTTGCATGGTGATACACTTGAAAATCTGATTTCTGGCGGGGCTGTTGAAGAAAAAACGGGCAAAAAACCAGAAGAGATAAAAGATCCGGTGTTTTGGGACGGCTTAGCCAAGACTCTTTCTTATGGTTTAAATAACATTGTGGTGAATTGGTCTCCATCTGTGGTGGTGGTTGGCGGGTCCATGATGAATGAAGTTGGCATCTCCATTGAGTTGGCAGAAAAATACCTGCACGAAGTGCTTGGTAAATATCCAAACATACCACCGCTTAAAAAAGCAGAGCTCGGGGATTTTGGTGGGCTTTATGGGGGGTTGGCAATGTTACAAAATATAAAAAGAAAACAAAATGATTAAAAATTTTTTCATGCGGAAGTTAATAGAATCAAAGATGAAAGATGTTCCAGC
>CAZMSV010000039.1:680-5316 GCA_964569075.1 uncultured Candidatus Saccharibacteria bacterium | reverse complement strand
CTCGTAAAGTATTAGAGAGCTCGCAGAATAAAGATGAAAAAAGCGAAAAAATAATGGATCTTGAATCCAGCATTTACAATACACGTAGAGAAAAAGACGGACTTTTGCAAAATGCTGGGAAAATTGAAGGAGAAATATCGGCAGAGAAAAGAATTTTATTAAAACAAAAAGAGATATTGAGTTCTGAGACGCATAAGACAATCGCTCTTTCTGATGTAGAAGAGTTTATCTCTTCCGCAGAGTCAAAGTTGAGAGAAGCGGAATCTTCAGACGACATTTCGCGTATACGTGCGATTTTGCGAGATGTGAAGAATCTATTCGTCGCTTTCATAGGAAGTAAAAAGGAAGAGAGTGACGACTCAATAGTTAAAGAATCGGAAGCTACAATTATTTTACTGAATAAATCAAAAGAAGAAATTGAAAAGAAGATTTTGGATATAAGAAAAAAAGAGGAAGATTTGCAAAAAGAGTACAGTTCACTTCAAAAAGATATTGAGAAAGAAAAAGACTCAAGTCGTGACGCTGAAAAGGCGCTTTTCAGGGTTATGTCTGAACAAAATGAAGTCTCGGGAATTTTGGCCCTTTTGCAGGCAAAAGAAGAGCAATTGCGGATTATAGAGACCGATTTTAAAAGAGAGCTTGAGGAGTGCGCAATGCTTGCCGGAAGAGAGGTTTTGGATTTTAAAAGTACAGATATAGGGGGTGATGTTTTTGAGAAAGATAGAGCGCCTCAAGAAGACCGCAGGAGAGCTATAGAGAAAATAAAAATACGGCTTGAAGAAGCTGGGCTTTCTGGTAGCTCTGAGGTTTTAAAAGAATTTGAGGAGACTTCAGAAAGGGATACCTTTCTTGAGAGAGAGCTCATTGATCTTAGTGGCTCTGCAGAATCCTTGAAAAATCTAATTAAAGAATTGGGAGAAAAACTAGATATTGAATTTAAAGAGGGAATACAAAAAATAAATAAACAATTTGGAGAATTCTTTTCTTTGATGTTTGGTGGTGGTACTGCCAAAATTGTTGTGATACAAGAAAAGAAAAAAGCGAGAAGAGTCTCAGAAGATTTGGAAATTAGTGAGGAACCACAAGATGAGGAGATCCTTGAAGAGGAACAGATTGAAGAGGGGATTGATTTGGAGGTGTCGCTACCTAGGAAGAAAATAAAAGGCCTTGTGATGCTTTCTGGTGGAGAAAGGGCACTTACTTCTATAGCTCTTTTATTTGCGATTTCTCAAGTTAATCCACCGCCATTTATTATTCTTGATGAAACAGATGCCGCTTTGGATGAAGCCAATTCTCGTAAGTATGGCGATATGGTTGAAAATCTCGCTAAGTATTCTCAACTTATTTTAATTACCCACAATAGAGAGACAATGTCACGAGCTGGAGTTATATACGGAGTGACTATGGGTATTGGTGGAGTATCAAAAATGCTTTCTATTCAGTTTGAAGAAGCAGTATCAGTGGCGAAGTAGGTTTGTAAATTGCAAAGGCGCCCGATTTTTTGGGCGCCTTGTGGTGTTTACTTAGGTCACTGCGGAAGCTGGTTTTGGGGTGCAGAACTGACAGCGACCCTTCCCAGGTGTTCGGTGAGTCTCCACGCTCTCTCTGAGACAGGGTCCAGAGTTAGCGTAGAGGACATTACTGCACAGGAAACCGGCATTGATAAGTCTTACTACCGCAGACCTCTTATGCTCTCTGAATGCATGGGCACAAAGGCCTCTTGGACAGTAGTAGTAAGTGACCCTGTATTCTCCGGCAAGGTCATCTACTTCATTATGTTCGTCCAAGATGGGCGAACTGCAGTTTTTGCAACGCATACCACCTCCTTTTTGTTCATTTCTTGGCGTATCTTAACTTTGTATTAGTGCAAAATCAAGGATTTTTTTATCTAAATTAGCATCGTTTAATTTTACCCGCACCCTATCGCCTAAAGAGTATTTTTTCTTTTTTTGTGTTCCAACTATGCAATAGTTTTTTTCGTCCAGAATATACATATCATCAGTCATATTTCTAAGACGAACCATTCCTTCGGCCTTTGTTTCTACTTCTTCAACATATATACCCCATTCTGAAACACCGGAGATGGTGGCATCAAATTCTTGACCAATTTTGCCAAGCATAAACTCAACTTGTTTGTATTTAATAGACGCCCGCTCGGCTTCCGATGCTGATATTTCTTTTTGAGTAGCTTCCATTGAAAGTCTTTCGTATTTTGCCACCTCGTCTTGTTCTATTACTCCACCATTTAAAAATCGAAATAATAATCTATGCACCATTAAGTCTGGATATCTGCGAATTGGAGAAGTGAAATGTGTGTAATATGTAAAACCAAGTCCAAAATGGCCAATGTTTCTTGTGGAGTAAACAGCTTTAGCCATTGATCTTATTGTCGCTGTTTTAATTAGGGACTCATGCACCCCGCCATCAATAGATTTCATTAGTCTATTAAGTGCCCCAGCTGTTACTTCGCCGTCTTCTTCATCTAGATTATATCCAAGTGCCTTTGCAAATACTGCTAGGTTTATAATTTTTTCTTTATTAGGCAATTCGTGAATTCTATATACGAAGGCCCCTTTTGATTTAGCTTTCTCTATTCCTTTATACATAAACTCTGCCACCTCTCGATTGGCAAGAAGCATGAATTCCTCTATGAGTTTGTGAGTATCTTTGCGTTCTTTTCGAAATACTCGAATTGGCCTACCTTCGTCATCAAGCTCAAATTTTACCTCTTCCGTTTCAAATTCTATGGCCCCATTTTTAAACTTCTCTTTTTGGAGCTCTTTGGCTATCTGGTTTAAGGTGTCTAATTCTTCAAAATATTCTCCGGTCTTTGCGTCTAATATTTCTTGGGCTTCTTCATATGAAAAACGCCTATCAGAGTGGATTACTGTTTTACCGAACCACTTATCTAGAACTTTGCCACTTTTGTTTATATTAAATACTGCAGAAAAAGTGAGCCTTTCTACATCTGGTTTTAGACTACAAAGATCATTTGAAAGAATTTCCGGCAACATTGGTATTGTGCGATCTACCAAATACACAGAGGTCCCACGCTTTATTGCTTCTTGGTCAAGTATTGTTCCTGGCTCAACGAAGTGAGAGACATCAGCGATGTGTATTCCTATTTCATAATTCCCATCAGTAAGCACCTTGAAAGACAGCGCGTCGTCAAAGTCCTTTGCATCTACTGGGTCTATGGTGAAGGTAAGCGTGTCACGGAAATCTTTTCTTCTACCGACTTCGTTTTTCCAGTCAGCCTCCTTCTCTTCTACGATTCTTAAGGCGTCTTTGTCTACTTCTTTGGTGAACTTATCTTCAAAACCCCGCTCAAGGATAATGGCTTCCATTTCTACATTGTGGACGCCCTTTCTGCCGAGTACCCGGATTACTTTACCTTCCGGGCTTTTCAAAGGGTCTCTCCATCCAGTTATTTCCACCTGAACCTTGTCACCATTTTTTGCCTTTTGTGCATTGGAGCCGTGAATGAAAATATCACGATACATTCTTCTATCATCTGGTTTAAGGAAGAAGAAATCTTTTGATTGTCCATTTCCAGATTGGGGAGTTGCCTGTGGAGAGGTTAATGTTCCAACAAACTGCATTTTTGCTCTTTTCTTTATTCCCAAGACTTCACCCTGCCTGCGGATACCTGCTTCTTCTTTAAGAACCATTACTTCCACCTCATCATTGTTGAGGGCAGTATTCATTAGGTGGTTTTGTATCTCTATATCCTCTGAAAACTCAGGTATAGAGAAATAGCCGATCCCTCGGCCACCCAATGTTATTGGTCCTGTATAGGTCTTTCCTTTCACTATCAAAACACTATATCAGATTTTTGGGTCTTGCCGAGCCTCGGTTCCGCTATTGACCGTGGTCTTTGTCTCTGTTACCATGGCTCTTACATGTTAAAAATTAGACTACAGCGAGTAGGAAGAAAACACGAACCGACATTTCGGGTCGTTTTGACTGATTCTAAGAATAGTACTAAGAGTGGAAAAATCCATGAAGTTTTGGGTTCTTATGATCCTCGCAAAAAGACCGAAGTATTTAATGGTGAAAGAATAAAAGAGTGGATGAGTAAGGGAGCTCAACTTTCGGGCACTCTTCATAACTTACTTATATCCCACAACATTATTAGTGGTAAAAAAATAAATGTTTTGCCACGTAAATCTCCAGTGATTGATGAAGCAAAGGTGGCAGAAGAAAAAGCTCAAGCCGAAGCAGTGGAGGCAAAAAAGGTAGAAGACGAAACAAAGGCAAAAGAATCTGAAAATACACCAGAAACTCCAGCAGAAGCTTCACCTGAGCCAGAAACTCCAGTAGAAGCTTCACCTGAGCCAGAAACTCCAGTAGAAGCTAAGTCAGAAGAGGTACCAACTGAGACTACGGAAGAGAAACCAGCTGAATAATTTAAATAAAAGCCCCACAAAAATGTGGGGTTTTTATATTGTGCGATGAGTTTCAAAATGGTATAAACATTATAGCGAAAGCAGTCGGAATACATTAACAGATAAACGAACGATACCATGGAACGAGATGTACTTTTTTTAGAACAAATAGTGAAAGAGTTGGTAGATAATCCAGATGATGTGAAGATAAATAGGACGGTGGATGAGATGGGTGTTCTTATTACTCT
>CAZMSV010000039.1:0-670 GCA_964569075.1 uncultured Candidatus Saccharibacteria bacterium | reverse complement strand
AATACTGCCAAGGCCATTAGAACTCTTCTTAGGGTTGTTGGCATGAAAAATAATGCTCGAGTGAATTTGAAGATCAATGAGCCAGAAGGTGGCAAAGGTCCAAGTGCATCTGGTGGCACTCAAATGAAAGATTTTGATCAGGCTGTGGAAGAACTAGGTCTGTAATCAATAGGAATACAAAAACAAAACTGCCCCCTAGGGGGCAGTTTTGTTTTGATTGAATTTTAAGCTAAAAGCTGTAATCTAAGTCTAGTAGGTTCCGATCTTGTGTCGGGGCCAAAAGCCAGTTACGCCTCCCGGCGCGATCTACTGATCGACTAAAAACTAATAACTACCCGTGATTTTCCACATAATAACCCTTTTCCCAAAAGCATTTGATTCATATCTAAATGAATCTATTTTGAAGCGAGCAATAGAAGATAAAAAAATAAAAATAAAATTTTACAATCCACGTGATTTTTCTGGTAATAAGCATGACAGAGTAGATAGGCCTCCATATGGTGGAGGTCCTGGAATGGTTATTCAAGCAGAGCCAGTTATCAAAGCTATAGCTAAGGCCAAGGGTAGAAAAAGTAAGGTTAAAATTATTTTTTTTAATCCAGGAGGTAAATTGCTAGACAATCAATATGCGAAGAAAACGGCTGACTCTTATTCGGATATTATTTTAGTC
>CAZMSV010000038.1:0-5455 GCA_964569075.1 uncultured Candidatus Saccharibacteria bacterium | reverse complement strand
GGGTTTAATATTTATGCTTGTAGCATGGCTTATCGTGGATCTGATTTTGACCGCACTGTTGTCAGACGATAGCTACTCACTTCTTAACTAATTATTGTTATAATATGAAAAGTATGAAATTAAAGACATTCGCCATTCACGCATTATGTTTCTCATTCGTTTTCTTTCCCCTGCTCGCTTTGGCAGATAACCACCAGAACCAAGGCCCGACCTCTCTAACAGGGAATGAAGGTCCAGATCCACCAATTAGTATTACAATACCCAACCCCATTAGAGGAGCTGGAACTATTTATGAATTTATTTCTCTAGTTATAAATAATATTGTCCTTCCATTAGGCGGGGTGATTGCCGTGCTTTATATTATGTATGCTGGTTTTCTACTTGTAACAGCAAGGGGAGATGAAACTCAGATAAAAGATGGCAAAAGGGCTTTCACTAACGCCGCCATTGGCACAGCTATACTCTTAGGTTCTTGGGTCATTGCTTCTGTTATTGAGACCACCATAAATCAACTTAGAGCTCCATGATTAGATTTTCCTCTTTTTTTCTAATACTGATTTTTTCCTTCTCAGCATTCTTTCCTATGCCAGTTTTTTCTGCTTGTCCATCACCGATTCCTCTACCACCAGCCACTTTTTCTGAAACACTCTGTCTTTTTACAAGCTTCCTCACCAGCCTTTTTCCTGTAATTGTCGGGGCGACACTCCTTGTGTTTTTTTGGGGCCTTGCAAGGGTGATTCGAGGCTCAGGTGATGAAAAGGTGATTGAAGAAGGAAAGAACCTTATGAAATGGGGGATATTGGCTTTGTTTGTTATGGTCTCCTTTATTGGTATTATAAATTTAATTACTGGGGATTTATTTGGTCAGCCAATTAGTGCCATACCGCAGTTTCCAGAGAGAATAAGTCCATGAGCACCCTACAAGAATTTGTCACTGCTATTGGTGGGTTGATAAATCTACTTTTGCCACTTTCAGTTGGGGCCGCTTTGCTGTTCTTCTTTTGGGGTTTGGCTATTTTTGTTAGAGACAGTGGAGATGGCAAGAAGACGCCAGAAGGAAGGCAAAAAATGATTTGGGGGGTAGTTATCTTATTCGTAATGGTTTCTGTTTGGGGGATAGTTAGGTTTCTCCAAGAGGATGTATTAAATCTTGTAGGTGGCAATACCCCGTCTAGGCTTTCTCCTAGGTCAAATCAATAAAAGTTGTGGTTAATTCGCCTTTAGGGCTTATTTAAGTGGTATCATATAGCTAGTGTTTAGTCATAGATTTATAGATTAATTTTGCTATAAAATGTTCAAATTTTTTTTAAGCTTCCTTGTTTTGTTGGCTATGCCGTCAATGGCCCTTGCTGCTTCCTTTACAAATGTTGAAGATCTCATTCTTTCAGTCGGTAGATTAGTTGAGATCCTCCTTCCATTGGTCGTTGCGCTTGCTCTCCTATTCTTCTTCTGGGGCTTGGCAAAGTTTGTCCTTGAAGCGGGAAACGAAATAGAAAAGCAGAAAGGAAAAGACTTAATGATTTGGGGGGTAGTGGCGCTTTTTGTTATGGTTTCTGTTTGGGGGATAGTTGATTTTGTTATCTTTGCATTAGACATTGACAATAATCAAAACATAAACATACCCACAATAAATTTCTCAAATAGTTCAGCTGGGAGCTAAGTAGGATATATTTTACCCACCCTTCCTTATGGGCATGTTTTCCCCAGATGGTGTTTTCACCTGTCTTATTGTGTTATTATTGATAAGTAATATTAGTTATAGGATTTAATAGTAATTATTGAATATGATAAAAAAAGTTATTGGTGGTTTGTCCGTTTTTGCTCTTCCTTTTGTAGCTTCTGCTCAGCAACTTAACAATGTAGAGACCCTCTTCCGATCTGTCGGTAGAATTGTTGACCTTCTTCTACCCCTAGTTGTCGCTTTGGCTCTCCTATTCTTCTTCTGGGGCTTGGCAAAGTTTGTTCTTGCCGCTGGAGATGAAGTAGATGCTAAAAAGGGTAAAGATATGATGATTTGGGGTGTTGTTGCTCTATTTATAATGATCTCTGTTTGGGGACTTGTAAGTTGGGTTGGAACTGCTCTAGGTATTGGACAGGGTCAAAGTAGTGGAGCCACCCCTACCGTTACGAATATTCCGACAAATTAATTTAATCTGGCGTGTCTATATCTGAATTTTTGGCTCGTATAGCGGAAATCATACTCAATCCGCTGATTGTGTTTGGTTTCGCTGTCGCTTTCCTTTTCTTCTTTTGGGGCATATTTTCTTTCGTAGCTTCTCAAGATGATTCAAGTGCCAGGGATAAGGGGAAAGAGCATATGAAGTGGGGGCTTATTGGGCTCATAATTATGATATCCGTATTTGGAATAATAAATCTTATTCTCAATACCTTCGGACTACGCTCTAGTCAGCCCCAATATATAGACAGACTTCTAGATTAGAATAATCAAAAACCCCGAGCTTCTCTCGGGGTTTTTGAATATAAAAAAGGGCGAGCACTTGCGCGCTCGCCCCGTAAAACAATTACATGGCAACATTACATTCCAGAACTCCGGGTGGAGACTTCACGAAGATAATCTTCACTCCGTTTTCTCCCAGAGACCTGAAGGTATACCACCTAGCATACCTCTTGTGAGTGATATACCGCCCCGGGATGATGGTGTCTACTGTGCCAACATCATCCTGAATGAGGTAGGGGGTGTCTGTATTGTCCCCCACAACATCATAACAGTACTTCCTGTTGTGGGTATACACCCTTTCACTTTCTTCTGTCACAGGAGCGTCTACAAAGATCACCTCTCTTCCACTTACGCTCTGTGTGAGGACCTGTGGGGTCCGATTGAAAGACCAATTTTCCGGCCTTTCACTGTAGCGATCTCTCCAACTCCACGCAGAGAGGTACCAATCCTGCGTACCTTTCTTTCTGTCGTAGAGTAGGCGGGCACAGCGGGCATTGCCCTCTGGCTCCATCAGATCAAGTCCTGCTTCTTGGCAAGTCTTGCCGTGAAGGGAATCGTTGACTTGAAATAGTCCCAAGTCCCGAGGGTTTATATTTCCCTGGAGAACCTGGTTGGCGCTTCCCGCCTTCCAATGATTCCCCCGCGATTCAGCGTATGCGATACGCTTCATCTCTTGGACAGTGGAATCGGGAAGGTCACCGAAGACCTCCTCGATGAGCTCCGCCGACTCGGCAGGTATTGAATCCGCCGGGTCGAAGGCAAGTTTCGCTGGCATACCAATGAAGGTAGTGCCAACTACCGCGCTTCCAGTAGAAGATGCGGAGGAGCTTGGCTTTTCCGGACCCCAAAAGCCGGGAAAAATTGCGACCACTGTCGTCAGCAGTGCAATCCCAGCGATTGCGGCTCTGAATGCCCCAAACTTCTTTTCCTTGCCGTCGCCACTTAGCCCGAGAGCTATTGTAACGGCAGTAAGAAGCCAAAAAGCCGGCGACCAAAGCCATGTCTCCAAGAAGTACGAGTTTCCCCATTCCTTCTGGAATTGGTTCATCCCTGCCCAGAAGGCCAGATTGAGGAGCGCCAAGACGACGATGGCTGTGAGGAGTTTGGAACCAATTTCTCTACCAATACCGGTTCCAATACCTCTCGCTGCTTTTCCCAGTCCGGCCCTCTTACTCCAACCGAGCCAGATGAGAAGACCGACGGCGAGAAAGATTCCTGCGCCAATCGCAATCTTCGCGAATGGAAGTTCTTTTAGAGTTCCCATTTTTGACTCAATGTTTAAGTTTGAGAGCCAAAGAAAGAGTCCGACGATTCCTGCGGACACCCACATCCCTTGGATAGTGAACCTTCTCTTGTTCCGGAAGGTTCTTCGGGCCCTCTTCCAGAGGGTTCTTTTGAAGAAAATTCGGACAATTCTCATAATGTACACGAGAAAGTCTCGAATTTTCCCAAATGCTTTCTTGATCATACCTAACCCCCTTTTCGTTTTGATCCAGATAACCCTGATGAGTTTCTGGAATCTGGTGAGTAGTTTTTTGGCGTGTTCTGAAATGAACAGCCAAAGAAGCCAGAAATGGTTTTGCACGAGTATCTCCATATTATTGTTAAAGGGCGATTTCTACTTTCAATTATAGCACATAAATACCTATTTTGTCAACACAAAAATAAGAGCCAAACCACACCGTGGTTTGGCTCCGTAATTCAATACATACAACTACTTCTTAGTCCCTGCTTCCTCCGGTTCTTGGGTGGCCTTCTGTTTTTGACTCGTACTCAGGTCTGGAAGAATCTGAGAAAGACTTCCTCCAGGAGCAAAGACGGTAACTGTCTTATTCGCCTCGTATGCTTCTGCGAAGCGAATTGCAGCAGCGCCAGGAGCATTGGCCTGAGGAAGGGTAACATTCTGAACCCGATGTGCATCGGCTTCATTGTCCAAAATCTTGGCATCAGCATTAGCTTTTGCCACAGCGACTAGTGCCGCGTTCTCCCGCTTTGTCTTTTCTTCAAGTTCGAGAGTCGCAACGATCTTTGGATCTGGATCAATAGACTCAAGGGTCGCCTTGGTGATTCGGATGCCGAGTTCCTTCTTCGCCAGGTCGCTTATTGCCTCTACCGCGGCTACAAGCTCCTCTTGGAATTCCTTGGCACTCTTATCTTCGATCCCATCGATCCCTTTGGTACCTTTTATGAAACTTTCGGGTTGATGGGCGCCAGTGACAGCAATCACAGCCCCTCTAACCATTTGAGTCAGGACTGCATACATGTCCGGCACTCGAAGGATTGACTTCAACGGCTGAACTCTTTCGTAGTTCAGGTTGAAGTTGATGTACAGTCCAAAAATCCCGGCAGTTTCTGCTTTTTCGACCAAGACGGTCAAATTACCAGAGAAGTGAGGAAACTTTGTCGTATAGTTTTTCCACGTGGGGACATATTCTGTACCGCCATCTTCTGTACCGTCATCTTTTTTACCATCATCTTTGTGCGCGTAGCGGATCTGATGGATTTTGTTGAGACGGAGAAATCTTGTGAAAGGCGGTCCTCCCAGATACTCCACACCCAAAGTATGGTAGAGGAATCCTCGGTCTTCTTCTCCAAGGACAAATTCCCACTCCATCGGATTTTCGCTATCCTTGTTTAATCTATGCCCGGGGACATTGTGCAAAATATCTGAAACTCCACCGCTTACAGCATCAGCTTCGGTGTTCTCATTGGCCTTGGTTGTTATCAGGACAAAGGTATTGGCGGGGAAAAATCCCCAAACCTGACCCAATCCACCAAGGTAGCGGATGAGCCACGCCATCGAAACTACGATGGCAATGGTTAAAATTAGAGCAATCACAGAACCCCCTTGCGCTAGGCGCTTAGTAAAGTAAGTAGTTGTTATGTATAAGACCAAGTTCCGTCTGGAACCCTATCACAAAATGGTTATAAAGTCAAGTTGCTCGGGTAATGTGCACACACATATGGCGGTTTCTCCTAGAATGGAGAAATGAGCAT
>CAZMSV010000037.1:2937-6134 GCA_964569075.1 uncultured Candidatus Saccharibacteria bacterium | reverse complement strand
ATACTAGGCAGGTAATAAAATCTCATCACCACAAACGCCAACCCTAATTAGTTTCTTCTATTGGTAACTCTGGACGAGTTTCAGGGGCGTTTTGGGGCGGAGGAATATCATCAAAAGGCTCCTTTCCTGCTTTCATGTTTTCTAGAATAATACCTAACTCAGTATTATCAGGATTAGAAATCATAAGTGCTTCAAATTGAGCGATGGCGGCAATATCTTCATCGAGCTGATAGAGAGAAAGCCCTAAGAAGTATTGAGCATTGGCATATTCTGGCACTAAGCGGACAGCCTCAGCAAAAACAATCGCAGCTCCCACATAATCTTTCACTGAATACTTGAGTAATCCAAGCTGAAACAGAAGACCAGGATTATTAGGAGAAAGAATAACCGTGGTTTCAAGTGCTGGGATTGCTGAACCAACATTGCCCTCTGTTACGGCAATCTGTGCTAGAAGGAAATGTGCTTCAGCATAGTTTTGCTTGAGAGAAATTGCCTGATTTGCATATTCACCTGCTTTTTCTAAGTCACCATTAGATGCCTCGAGACGAGCTAAGAGTAGCGGAATAAGTGGACTGGACGGAGCAACCTCCATAGCGCGTTCATAGGTAGACTTTGCATTATCATATGCACCAGGGATCCTAAACGGGTCTGGAACGAGGGCAGCATACACTTGTGCAAGTGTAATCCAGTTCTGATAATTGTTAGGGCTAATTTGAGTGGCCCTTCGAGCATTCTCTATGGCATTGCCAATATTCAACTGAAACTCATCACGAATAGATTCCGGCGTTATTCCAGGACGGTTTAATAGTTCATTAACTTTAATCAAGTTAATTTCTGACAAACCTCGATAAAAAATGTCGTATTCAGCCCATTGGATGGCCTTAACCATTTCTATTTCTGCCGCCACTATATCTTGATCAACTTGAAGTATCCGTACACTTTTTTGAAAATGAACTAAAGAGACCGTCTTTTGTACAATGGAATACCCCAAAGTTAACAGCGCGATTAATGCTACAACTAACACAATGACAGATATGAAAGATACTTTCGGATGGTCGGATAGTACAATGTCCTTTGTTTTGACGATCCCTTCTTGGCGAAGCATTGCGGCAAATATGCCCGTAAAGAAGAAGGCCAGAGTAACAATTGATAAGCTAGGAACATAAATAATACTCATAATCCACAGGAAAAGGGCTACGAGAAAGGAAGACAGGGTTAGATAGCGTGAAAACATGTCAGAAGACTCAGAAAAGATTGCTTTAACCCCAATCCAAACAAACATAAAGAGGAAGAAAATCCACGCCAAAATACCCAGAACCCCAGTAGTTGCAAACAGCGACGGTATCAATCCGATACCAGAAGAAAAGTTCGTATCCCAAAAAATAGTCTCATTAATGCCAGATGGTTTATGGAGAAGCCACGATTGGTTGAAAGTATTTGGTCCAGATCCGAACAATGCATTTTCTTTTATCGATTGACCAACGACAGACATGGTAGAACTCCAAGATGGCCGGACCTCGGCATTTGAAATACCGAAAGTACTCGAGATCTTATTACCAAGCGCCTGACCACCGAATAAGAAAATGACTGAGATGGCAAGTAGCGCAAGTGCATGATAAGAAATCTTTCTTGGTTGAGCTACACTTCGTGTCAAAAATTCTTCGCCGGAACTATTGGACATCATTTCCCCTCGAGAAGATTTATTTGAAGAAACGACAAAAACAAAAAATACCAGGGCCAGAGCGGCAAGAACCCACCATAAAGTCATGAAGTTAACCACGGCCAGAAACAGGATGGACAAAACAAGCGCCAGATAAGCAACTACTTTGAACGCCTTTTTTAACTCAACCATCTCTAGGGTTATCACAGCAATAATGGCGGTAGCGCCAAAAAATATCCCCAAGTCATTCCAACTTCCTATTAGATTAGAAGCAGCACTGTCAAAAATACCAAAAGAAAGAGCTCCTGGCCCAAAAAATAGACGAATGATCTGGAAGAGAGCGACCACGATAAATGCACCGAGAAACCCGATGTAGGCATAAAAAACCCTTTCCTTGGTCGTAAAAGATTCACTTACCAAAAACAACAGAACACTTGTCAAAAACACGAAAGCTACCGTTCCAACATCAAGAGAATAGCCAACAAAAGACAGAACGCCGCCACCGTTTACAAGGGCGGATAAAAGAAAAACCACAGGTAGTAACAAAACAGATAGAAAAAATAAGTTTTTTGGCAAGCTTATTTTCCCATCCCTAATTATAGATATGATAAAAAATATAGATGATGCGATAACTGCAAGCACGAGAAGGACCGCCTTACCTACCTGTAGAGGCATTAGAGAAGAAGGAACAAAGAAAAATGGTAAAAGAAAAGCGAGAAATCCAAGAATCCAGTAAGAAATCTTTGAAAGCGTATTCTCTGAACTAGAACTAGAAACACTAGAAACAACAGGCGGCGTATGGTCTTCCATCATAGTGTAAATAAAAAGTAAAAAAACAAATTAATAATGTATATACAATTATAACCAAAAAATGAGGCCTATTCAAACCAATCTGTTGATTACTTGGGCAGAACAAAGGCCCGCTTTAGGCGGGCCTTTGTTGCTTTTTTGCTTGTATCTATAAGCCGAATTCTGTACCAATTTTGCCCACCACAGGTGGTGCAAAATTGAGAATCCTGAGCGAAGTCGAAGGATGCCCCCGACACAAACCCCGAACACTCAATTTTGTAACTACCTGTAGTGAACAAAATTGGCGATAGCTATTTATCTGGGACCGTAGTTACCTACGGACTCTAGCGGCACTCACCAATCTTGCCCACCGCAGGTGGTTGCAAGATTGAGTGTCCTGAGCAAGGGCGAAGGGATGCCCCTCGACATACTCGGAACGCTCAATTCTGCAGCTGCCTACGGCAGGCATAATTGGCGCACGGCCTTGCATTCAAGTAAGAGTTTAGCCGTTGCACTCCCCACATTACTGTAGGGCTCACCCCGCCACTAAAATAGTTGCTGGGTGCGAATGACCTTTCGGGCATTCGCGTCTCTGTTCGCATCTCTCGGATTACTCCGGACGGGCGTTACCCGCTACCCTTCCAATCTTGCCCACCGCAGGTGGTTGCAAGATTGAGTGTCCTGAGTAAGGGTGAAGGGATGCCCCTCGACATACTCGGAACGCTCAATTCTGCAGCTGCCTACGGCA
>CAZMSV010000037.1:2579-2837 GCA_964569075.1 uncultured Candidatus Saccharibacteria bacterium | reverse complement strand
GGCATAATTGGCGAATGTTCGGACTTTCCTCACTCCTTCTTTCGAAGAAGTGTAACTATCCAATACAAGCAAATATAATTGTACCCTTTTTCTACAAAAAATCAACCACGTAACACCACATTGACATATTTATATTAAGACACTTATATTGATTGGGTGTTGAACAGAAATTAATCAGACATTGATTAGGTTTTGGTCAGTTGTTGGTCAGTTGTTGGTCAGTTGTTGGTCAGTTGTTGGTCAGTTGTTGGTCAGTTG
>CAZMSV010000037.1:0-2479 GCA_964569075.1 uncultured Candidatus Saccharibacteria bacterium | reverse complement strand
TTGGTCAGTAAAATATTACTATATTCACAAGTATGGTTCTCATGTAGCTCTCATTACCTTTACCTAACTCTGACGACCGTCAGAGTTAGGTAAAGTGTGTAATGTGTGTAAGTAATGTGTACAGAAATTCTTTGTAATTCTTTATTACAAATACAAAGAACCACTTGCCCATGATATCAAGGTTGAACCTTAATATGGGATAGGTTCCATAGGTTCCACCTCTGTATACAGAGGTGGAACCTATGTGGTTGTAAAACTACTTGCCCATTAAGTAAAGTTGCTTTATTTCCCCATCAGACAGCGCCCGATTATATAATCGCACATCATCAATTTTTCCAGAAAAAGGGAGAGCGTGTGTGGCGTCACTTCCTATTCTAAGTTGATTTCCATTATCTGTCATTGTGCCCGTCTTTGCTGTGGGACCCCCAATTAACACGCCATCTACATAGACCCTTATATTTTGCCCATCCCAAGTGCAAGCGACATGGTGCCATTCATTCGCTTTCAAATGATCCCCCGTAGTTGTTAAAATTGTGATACTTCCCGTATCAATTGAACATCTGACATTTTTACCTTGGTGTCTAAAAAAGTAGGTGCCTTTATCTAAAATTCTTTGAGTTAAAGTGTCGTTATTACTATTAGTCCACGCTGCCATAGTAATGGCAGAAGACGGAGTTAGGGTTGGACTTGTGCCCAGGCTAACATAGTCGGAAATACTTCGATTAAAATTGAGAGCCTGCCCAACCTTACCAATAGTTGGACCAGTGCTTGTGGCAATTGTAGTAGTGCCGTGGAAACCATTACCTGATGCGTCACGAATTTTAAGGTCGGTGCTCCAATCCATATATTTTCCATCAAATGTCCAGTAGCCGAGAAGGCCTTCTGTAATTCGATTCACGGGGGAAGAGTTTATCTTTGCCTCGCCTGATATATATAAGCTAGCCACATCACTGGCTGAAAGTGCGCGATTATAAAGACGAACGTCATCAATGTAGCCAGAGAAAAAATCGTTACAGGAGATTTCTCTTATACATCCGATATTAGAGGAATCTTGGAGGAATGTGCCCGTCCTTGTGTAATTAAAATTAGAAGCATCTGCGACACCATCTATATAAAGGGAAGCGCTACCATTCGCATCCGAAAAGACAAAATGATGCCATTTATCATCAAAAACATCTGCGGTGGAGGCAACATTTAGTATAGTGCCAGACGTATTTTGAATAGCCACTCTCATCTTACCAGCGCTGGAAACAAGATAGACCTTCCTATTGTTGAAACCGTTCTGCCCTTCTCCATACACAGTACGCTGAGTAACGGAAGACTTAACCCATCCTGAGACACTCCAATTTAAATTACTTGGATAGACTGGCTTATTAATAGTAACTTGATCGTCACTTCCATCAAAATTTAGTGCCTTTCCTCTCTTACCATCTGTCCAACCAGAAGTTGCCGTTGGAGGATTCGCAAAGCCACTCATTGTGCCGTTTTTTCCAGTTCCTGAAAAATCACCAGCTATCGTACCGACCCCTTCATTAAAGGACCAGTAGCCAACAAGGCCGAGATTATTAGGGACCTTTCGAGTAATGGACCCACTTCCATACAGAGTCGCAATTTCGGAAGCGGAAAGGGCGCGGTTGTAAATACGGACTTCGTCCATTGTTCCATCAAAATAATAATTACTGCCTCCATAGTTCTGTCTACCTATCTTCAATTCATCTGTTTGAGTACCTAAAAAAGAATAGGCCATGGCTTGTTGACGATTAACTGAGCCATTTGAATAAAAAGTTATTAAATTATTGGTGTCATCAAAGACAACGGCGACCTGTCGCCACTGGTCCAAGACAACTGCTCCGGTATTCGAAGTAAAACTTCTATATACAGAGCCGCTATCTTGGAATTCAAAATTTAAGACACCGCTTCCTGCAGTGTAAAAACCATAATTATCATTATCATTTAGACCCTTCTCAAGAATAAAACGAAGATTGCTTGCATCATCTACATTCACCCATGCCACAATCGTCATATTTTGGTTCATCTGAAGTGATGAAGAATTTGGTATGGAAATATAGTCACTGGTGCCATCAAACTCTAATCCCTTTCCCAGTTTCCCACTAGCCCAACCGCTAGTCGCCGTTGGTGGATTGGAAAATGTCTGCAGGGTACCATGATTTCCATTCCCTGAAAAATCTGTAGCGACAGTAGATGTCCCTTCATTCATAGACCAATATCCCACAAGACCTAGATTGGATGGGGGTCTTGAGAGAACGGCGGCGTCAGTTTTTGTGGGGAAAATAAAGAATAGGAAACAAAAAACGAAGACACCCCCAACAAACCATTTAAGATGGTTTGTTGGGTAGTATTTCTTTTTTATATTTTCATCTTTCATCTTTATTTTTATCATTCTACACTAATCCATTTCCATCTCTCCAAAATCTCTACCATCTTCTGGTCAAACTCTGGATAAGTGGATATTTGATAG
>CAZMSV010000036.1:0-6399 GCA_964569075.1 uncultured Candidatus Saccharibacteria bacterium | reverse complement strand
CTAATAAAAATATAAGTGTTTTTTTCATTTTTGTAAGAGATTCTGAAGTTCTTGATGGGCACGAGCTAGTGCTTGCTCAAAACGGGTTCTTCCACCTGTAATGTTTTCAATAAGATCTTTGAATATCTTATTTGTTACAAGTGAGTCTGGGTCACGCCAGCCCTTGGCCCATAGAGCACTGTCGAAAAATACCTGAGAAAAACCATCACTAGGACGACTCGTCAATAGATCCCTTCTGGCGGGGGGCATTTTGAGATTAGAGACATACACTTGAACTACTGGCGACGAAGTTAAATTTACAATAGCAGAATAGGCCCCGGAAATATTTCTGGCACTTTTTACAATCGCCAAACCATGCATTCTACCGAAGGTTATCTTTCTTTGCCCAGTCCTTGACTGCGGAAGAACAGAGACATCAAAATTTAAATTTGGATTCTTCAGCCGTAGAGTATCAAGTTCCGAGGAAAACCCAAAATAAATAGCCAAATCACCAGATGTAAACATATTCTGAGATGACGGAAGTGACCGATTCCATGAATAGAACGGCTTGGCTGGGTTTGAGAATTCAGTATAGAAAGTAAGGGCCGCTGTCGCTGGGGCTACAGGAAGACCAAAATTATCAAGGAGCGTGCTAAAGCTACGATTAACATCTTTCTTGATAATTAAACCACCAGCTTGAAAAATAAGGGTGCTAACAATGTCTTTGGCATTGTCTACATTAGAATATTCACCCAAAGCTACGGTTGATTTCAATATATTAAATGCACCATCTTTCTGTGTGAGATTCTGAGAAAGAGTGTAGAACTCATCCCAAAAAGCCGGTGGGGACGATAGACTATTGTTGGTGAAAATATCACGATTCCAATACATAACAAGGGGATCAATGAGCATTGGAAACGCCAGTATTCCATCAGATTGAAGAAAGAGCTCGGCTTCTTCTACAAAAGTATTCTTAAAATCTCGCTCTGAGTATGTTTGATACGGTATTGGAAATAGTCTAGAGCTGTTTTTAAACAGTTCCTCGTGAGAAAGGAATACGACATCTGGTCCACGCCCATCGGCAAGGGCCTCTATGAAACTCTGCTGGAATGAGCTTGGTGTCTTTTCTACATAAGATATTTTTACTAACTTATCTTTAGAAAGCTCTGTCTGAGAAAAAGTATTGTTCCATATCTGTTGTGGAACGGTACCCCATACAGTCACCTGTACTTGATCCCCGCCACTTCCACGGAAAAAAGCAAAAGCCAAAATGCCAACGATTATAAAAACGCCAAATGCCCCCGTCAAAATCAATTGAAATTTGCTCATGTTCATGGCCTTGAAAGAATTATTCCATAATGATGCTCCCCAACTGAAATCTCTTTGACAAAGACAAAACCAGCTTCAGTAAAAAGCTTTTTTGCGCTGTCTTTTCCAAACACCATATTCGTTTGCGGACCTATCCCCCCAAATGAATCGGACCAATCTACAACAAGGACCTTTCCCTTTGGAGAAAGTACGCGAAAAGCTTCTTTAGATAAAGCTACCTTATCAGGCACTTGAAACATAAGATTTGATATCACGACGGCTTGCACCGCACCATCTTTAAGACGGCTTCCAGATGGCTTTTCTAGGTCACCCCAAACCACCTCAATATTAGAAACCCCATTAGCCAAAGCTTCTTTTTTTAGTCTTGATAGTAAATCTTTTTGAATATCTATGGCGTAAACAACGCCACCTTCTCCGATGGCACTAGCCATAACCAAACTATGGTGACCAGAGCCTGAACCAAAATCAGCGACGCTTTCTCCAAGCTTTAGCTCCAGCTGTTCTATATTTTTGGATGGATCAGAAAACATAAAAAAATTAGCAGACAAGATAACCTAAATCATCTTATTTATAGAGTAATTATACCCCATTCATAAAACGAGCTATACACAGACGGCCTTCACCACTTGGGTAGAGCACCTCCAAGTGATGAAGTTTAAATTAAAAACAGATGAGAGATGCGAGACCGTCCCCCTCTCTAAGTTTCATAACCCGAACACCTTGAGTCTGGCGACCAAGTTCTGGTATTTCTTCAATAGATGTACGTATTACCTGCCCTTTCTTTGAGATGGCCACCAGTTCTTCTTCATTTTCACTTACTACGGCCGAAGCGATGACTTTTCCAGTTTTGGTAGTCACATTTCCAGTCTTAATACCAGAGCCACCCCTCTTTTGAATTTTATATTCAGACAGGTCAGTCTTTTTTCCATATCCATTCTCATAAACAACTAAAAGCTTCGGACCAACAGTCTCTTTTCTGGCCACCTGAGCAGCCACCACACTGTCACCCTTACCAAGTTTCATAAGACGTACGCCGGCAGCATTGCGCCCCATTTCCCTAGCATCGCTCTCACTGAAACGAATAGACTGTCCATTGTTAGAGACAATAACAACACTGTCACCAACGTCAGAAAGAGATGCGGAAACCAATAGATCATCCGGAGCAAGCTTGATAGCGATTATGCCACTTGAGCGAACATCAGAAAAATTCTTTGCAGACACTTTTTTACCGTGGCCGTTTTTAGTAACCATAACAAGAGAGGTTCCCTCTTTGGTCTTTTGTTGCTTTGGTACAGAGAGTATAGATGTAACCTTCTCCTCACTGCTCAAAGAGATGAAGTTCATAATTGACTTCCCCCTTGTGGCCCTCTTTCCTTCGGGAATGTCATACATTTTTATCTGATAAACCTTCCCTTTGTCAGTAAAGAAAAGCAGATCACTGTGAGTAGAGGTAGTGAGGAAATGAGTGACAAAATCTTCTTCTTTAGTATTCAAATCTATAACACCCACTCCACCACGCCTTTGAGCTTTGTATTCTCCTGGATTTGTCCTCTTAATGTATCCTCCAGCTGTTAGAACAAGGGCATTTTCTTCATCTGGTATTAAATCTTCAATAGAAAAGACTTGTGCCCCATGCTTGACGACCTTGGTTCGTCTTTCATCACCATACTTTTCTTGTAGATCAGAAAGTTCTTTTTTAATAATGGAAAGAATCTTTTTAGGATTTGCCAAAATGCCCTTGAGCTCAGTGGCGAGGTCTTGAACTCCATTTAGCTCGTCTTCAATTTTCTTCCTTTCAAGACCCGCGAGCTTCTGAAGGCGCATCTCAAGAATCGCTGTGGCCTGAAGATCGGAAAACTTGAATTCTTTCATAAGGCCCTTATGTGCCTCGTCAACGGTCTTTGATCCACGAATAAGTTTTATAATCTTATCAATATGATCAAGTGCTTTCTTCAGCCCCAAAAGAATATGCTCGCGATCAAGTGCCCGCCTAAGGTCAAACTCTGTGCGACGACGTACGACCTCGTTTCTATGAGAAACAAACTCAGTGAGAATGGTTTTGAGCGAAAGTGTTTGAGGAATGCCATTAACCAGAGCGACAAGATTGAAGTGAAAAGACTCTTCAAGTTGAGTGTGTTTGTAAAGTTGATTTAATATTTTTTGTGGTTGGCTACCAGACTTTAGATCAATGGCAATGCGTATATCTTTTGTGGACTCATCACGAAGACCCTTAATTCCCTCGATCCTCTTGTCACGAACAAGATCAGCAATCTTTGTAATGAGGTCTGCCTTATTAACCCGATATGGTATCTCAGTAATAATAATCTGGAAATTGCCGAGTTTTGATTCATTGATTTCGGCCACTCCACGCGCTACCACTCCACCACGACCAGTAGCATAAGCATGATGAATATCTTTTTGATTAAAAATTATTCCGCCAGTAGGGAAGTCGGGGCCTTTTATAAACTGCAAAAGATCTTCGGTTGTTGCACCCTTATTATCTACCAGATAAGCCACAGCATCGCAGAGCTCCCTTAGGTTGTGTGGCGGTATATTTGTCGCCATGCCAACAGCAATGCCAAGTGTCCCATTCAAAAGCAGATTAGGAGCGGCTGCAGGAAGAACAATTGGTTCTTTTTTTGTACCATCATAGTTTGGACGAAAATCTACAGTTTCTTTTTCAATGTCTTTCAAAAGCTCGCTCGCAAGTTTAGACATCTTTGCTTCTGTATATCTATATGCTGCCGCATTATCTCCATCAATTGAGCCGAAGTTTCCCTGACCAATAACTAACGGATACCGAGTAGAAAAATCTTGTGCCATCTTCACCATAGAATCATAGACAGAGGTGTCGCCGTGCGGATGGTAGTTTCCGAGTACATCTCCAACTACCGTCGCTGACTTACGAAACTTTGCACTGGCAGAAAGGCCCATATTATTCATAGAAAAAAGAATCCTACGATGAACAGGCTTTAACCCATCACGAACGTCAGGAAGGGCGCGGTCAGTAATAACTGACATCGCATAGTCAATAAATGACTCTTTCATCTCTGTCACAATACTTCTAGACACCACATTTACTCGTGGTTCCAAAGGCTGGGGAGTACTTTCTCCTTTTTTGTCTTGTTTTTTTGCCATCAAATGTTGAGCTTATTACTGATTTGTCGGATCATCTGGGACGAAGCGAATTTCACCAGATTCCACCTGCGCTTTCATCTTGTTATATTCAGATTCAAAATCTAAATTTGCAGTAGTATTTGAAAAAAGTTCTCGCGTAGCAGTCACCACCTGTGCGGCGCTATTTTTTAGAGAAGAAATCGGGGTAATTCCACCTGAAGAAGAATCTTCTGCTATTACTCTTTTGGTATTCTGTGGCAAGAGAACAGAAACCCAAGCGATAAAAATCATTCCTGTAATAGCGCCGGCCGCGGCAAGTGCAAAACGACGCTTGTGGTGATCTGGTTTTTTTCGAAGCTCTGAAATGTATTGATACATAGTGGTAATATTATACCTCTGATAATACAACAACATCACCCTCTTTCCCCTCCAAATCTTTCTTTTTTATAGTCAACTTATCAACAGGTCTTACTTCTTCATCCCCCGCTTCTTTAAGAAATATTTTGAGTGCAGTTTTTGAAAGCTCACCACCAAAATGAATTGGAATGATGATGGACGGTTCGAGCTCCACTGCAATACTATTGGCTTCTGATGGGTCAAGAACGCCGTCTCCACCAATTGGCACGAAAACTATGTCCACATCATCAAATGCTTCTTTGGCAGAGGCATCTAATGAATCACTCGAACCTATGGCCCCAAGAAAACAAAGATTCATACCCTCGAGGTTCATAAGATAAACCGTATTAATTCTATCTTTTCCCTTATAATTTGAGCGAGACAAAAAACCTCTGATGAAAATTCCTCCAATCTCATATTCACCAGGGCCATTTACTACAAAGGGGGCTCGATCTCCACGGGTCGCCGAATCTACACCATTCATATCTGGGTCATTAAGAGAGATCAAAGCAATGTCTGCACCAAAACGGGTTGGCTTAAAATCTGAATCCTTGGATACTGGATTATAAGAAACCACGGTATCTCCAAACTGGATTTTTATAGATTCCACACCCTGATACGAGATAATCATGGCGACATAATAGCATAACTGTAAGGAAAATAAAGCCCTAAATGGGCGTATTCGGTGTCGTTTTCAAACACTTGACAAAAAAACTGTATATGCTATGATTAAGGGTAGATGGTTACTGCTCACCCTTAACCCGTGCCTTGCAAGGCCCGAAGGAGGTGGTGGTATATATGGCCTAGTTCCCTTCTTCTTCTCATTCAAGCGACAGTAGCACCAAAGTCAAGTCCGCAGAGACCTTTGCCGGATCAATCGAATAGGCAATCCGGCCCAAAAACCCGTGACGCCTACAGGTGGAAAGGAGGAACTGAAGCAACCATGGCATCATGTACCCAATCTGGGAGTAAGCTACGGCCGAAACCAACGGGATGGTAGGTGCCACTACGCAAAACATCGGCCCCCCGTCGCTAACGCGACGGGGGGCCTTCTGCTTTGTTGCCTTTTTGCTATTTTTGAGATATCATCCTCTCCGTCTTGTCTTTATGGTCAAGACTTGTTTTTTATCAATTTATTAGGTGATTCGTAACCTTGCGTAGGAGAAAAGGAAGCCTTGGCAATATGCAAAACGAATCGCAAAGCAAAATGACAGAAGAAATAAAAAAGGTTTTAACAGAAGAAGAAGAGGTTGAAGACGACGAAAAACCGAAAAAAGAAAGTGTGATGACTGCTCTTTTAGAAGATGCCCCAAATCCCCCATCGGTGGATGATCTTGTTGAAGGTACTGTCATTGGTATTGATAAGGGAGCACTTTATATAGACATACCGCCATTTGGTACTGGTATCATATTTGGACGCGAATACATTAATGCTCGCGATATTATCCGAAAGGTAAATGTCGGGGACTCAGTCGCAGGAAAGGTAGTCGCCTTGGACAATAAGGACGGCTACATTGAAATTTCTCTCAAAGAAGCGCGACAAGCACTCATCTGGAGTGAGGCTGAAGACGCTATACG
>CAZMSV010000035.1:0-7100 GCA_964569075.1 uncultured Candidatus Saccharibacteria bacterium | reverse complement strand
TACCAAGAGCGAGTCCTGAAATTATTGAGATAGGGAATCCAGAAAGGCCCTTTATTAAATATTCGCATATTTCTCGCCCATACTCTGTGTGCTTGCGGGAACCGACAACACAGAGGATTTTGTGCTCTGGGGGCGGTAGGGTCCCAGCCGTAAAGAGTCTTTCAGGTGGATCTGAAATTTCATTTAGAAGTGTCGGGAATTCTTTTTTTTTCAGTTCTCTTATTGAGTAGGACATATATTACTGGTATTATTGTATTAAAGCTCGGGCCTAAAAGCTAACATCTGAAAGTCAATATATGCTTGATATAAAATTCATCCGTGAAAATAAAGATCTAGTCCTAGAGGGGGCTCGTAAAAAAAAGGTAAAGATTGATCTCGATGCTCTGCTTTTGCTTGACGACAAGCGTCGAGAACTTTTAGCTAAAGTTGAAAACTCCAGAATGATTCAAAATGAATGGAGTACCAAAATATCAATAGAAAAAGACCCAACCAAGAAACTTGGCCTTATAGAAGAAATGCAAAAGGTTAAAGAGGGGCTTCAAGTGGACGAAGAGGCACTAAGGGAAGTAATGAAAGAGTGGCAAAGCTCCATGTTGCAGGTTCCTAATATTCCTGATATGTCTGTGCCAGAAGGCAAGGGTGAAGAGGACAATAAAGAGTTGATGGTATGGGGCGATAAACCCGCTTTTTCTTTTGAACCAAAAGACCACATAGAACTTATGACTGATCTCGATATGGTAGATTTTGAGCGTGGAACGAAAGTCCATGGATTCCGCGGATATTTTTTAAAGAATGATGGAGCAATGCTTTCATGGGCAATCTGGAACTATGCTCGTGATTTTTTTATGGGTAAAAACTTTAATCCTTTTATTGCACCAGCTATTGTTAACAAAGAGTATCTCTATGGCACAGGGCATCTTCCTGGAGACGCTGAAGACATATTTCAGACTCAAGATGATCAATATCTTGCTGGCACAGCAGAGATTCCAATGATGGCATATCATGCAAATGAGATTTTACAAAAGAGCGAATTACCCAAGAGGTATTTTGCATTCTCCCCGTGTTATCGTCGAGAAGCGGGTAGTCACGGTAAGGATGTTAAGGGTTTAATTCGTGTTCATGAATTTTACAAATGGGAGCAGTTGATTTTATGTGAAGCCAGCCACGATGAATCTGAAAAATTTCATGAAGAGCTAAATAGAAACACAGAAGAGTTTATAGAATCTTTGGGTATTTCTTATCGTAGGGTTGTCATCTGTACTGGAGATTTAAAAATGGCGCACGTAAAATCTTATGATACTGAATTATGGGTTCCTAAAGAAGAAACATACAGAGAGATAGCTAGTGCGTCGTATTATCACGATTTCCAGACACGACGTTTTAATATTCGTTACAAAGATATCGACGGAAAAATGAAATACACACACTCTTTAAATGCAACAGCAATACCAACACCAAGAATTCTTGTTTCCCTTGTTGAAAACTACCAACAAGCAGACGGCTCAATTAAGATTCCCGAAGTGCTCCAGAAATATATGGGTGAGCGTAAAACGATTTCAAAATAAAATAGCCATGGGTACATCGTCTAATCCTCCACGACTTATGAAAAAAAGGAGAAAGAGGCTCATGCGACGATGGGTCTTGTTTTTTTTGTTAGCAGTCTTTGTAGTTGCACTTCCGGCAATTCTTACTCGTCTAAGTTTTTTACAGATTATTGAAATTCGTGTTTCTGGCGTTAGGGTTGTTTCTTCTGATGCAGTCCGTGACCTGACCATTGAAGAGCTTTCTGAGTATTACTTCGGTATTTATCCAAAGAAAAATATATTTTTCTTTTCGAAAAAAGATATTATTGAAACTCTAAAAGAGAATTTTCCTCGTATTAGTTCCGTTGGGGTTTCTATAGAGGGTTTTAAGTCTCTTTCTGTTGAGATTGTTGAAAGAGAGCCAAGTGCCCTGTGGTGTGAGGCAGATGATATATGTTTTTTTCTAGATGAGTCCGGGTTTGTTTTTGATCGGGCCCCCCAATTTACTGATGCGGTCTTCGTCTCTTTCTTGGGGGACCTAGAGCTGGGTCCTTCAGACGCCCCCGTTGGTCGCAATTTTCTTAATCCAGAACTTTTTGGCGACCTTGATAGATTTCTTTTGGCTTTGCGCCGGCTTGATCTTCCTCCAGCCTTAGTAAAACGAACAACTCTAGACGAATATGAAATTTCTCTTGTTTCGGGCGAAAAGATACTTATAAGTATGTCTGTTCCACTTTCTCAAATAATTTCTAATCTTTCTTCTTTGCTTTCTGACCCCAAACTTTCCATCCGTGACAGCTTCGGGCTTTCAGTTTCATCCTTAGATTTGCGCTTTGGGAATAAAGTATTTTTTGTGAGAAAGGTAGAGTAGCCCGTTTTAAGCCCGCCCCCGGTAATCCACTTATGAATCTGTTTTCTTAGATATCGCGAGGTATACTATATCTATGCATTCTATTGTTTTTGTCCCATACTATTTTCGTTGGCATTACACACAAGGGATAAAGGACCTGGCCCACAATTTGGCCAATTTCATTTATTTTTTGACAGATTTCTTTTCCCTTGCCCCTCTATTTAAAACCCTCTTCTCTCCATGGGAGAGGATGGGCGACAGCTACAAACAGGGATTTCATCCAAAAGAAGCCCTCAGCTCATTTTTGATTAATTCTATTATGAGGGTTTTTGGTTTCTTTGTTCGTAGTGCTGTATTGATTGTTGGGTTCTTGTCGCTGGTTGTTAGCATGGTTCTCTGCATTCTCATCTTTTTGCTTTGGATTTTTTATCCAATTTTAATAGCGTTTATTTTGGCACTTTCAATACGATTTATTTTTTCCTGATGAACTTCGACACCTTAAAACAGCGTACGAAATATTTCACTCCGGCACTTGTTCTTGAAAGGCTGGTTTCTCATAGGACAAGGTCTTTATTTAGAAAGATTTTTGGAGTATTGTCGGGCGTCTTGTTTTTGTTATCTTCCAATATATTTTTCGCCGCCTCCGGTCAGTTAACGGGGCTTTTCTTTTTTGTTTTATTTTTATATTTAATTTTGATCGCACTAGATGCTTTGTATTATTCTTATGTATTTCAAACCGGTATTAGTGAATCAAATATGTTTGAACTGGCAGAGATTCTCAGCGAGACTAACGCCAAAGATATTACTGGCGGATTTATTCGTTCACCCATTGGTAGGAAGATTCTTTTGCGAGCTGGTTTAGATACGGACGCACTTAAGGATTTTATTTTAAAAAGACGGGTTCTTTTGGACGCTAATAGTTTTTCTATTTCCGGTTCACAAAATCTTTTTTCAGAATATCTCCGCGCATTGATACTTTCTGATAAAGAGTTTGAGCACCTTTTAATCACTCACAGTATAAATGCAAAAACTCTAATCTCCGCCGCTTTATGGACAGTTCGCAGGGAAAAAAAGGCAAAAGCTAGTCAAAGGTGGTGGTCAAATGAGAGACTAGAGAAAATACCGCGCCTTGGTCGTGATTGGGCTTATGGAAAAGCCTACACTCTTATGAGAATGAGTTCTCCACTTCGTTTTTCCACGTATCAAGACGAAGAACTTCATTCTGAGTCGATCGAGACCCTAGAAAGAGTTCTCAACAGATCCGCTGAGGCCAATGCTCTTTTGGTTGGCGATGAGGGTATTGGAAAGATGGAAGTTGTTGAAGGTTTAGCCAGAAAGATTATGCGACGCAGCACTTCAAAAGAATTGCACGATAAACATTTTTTCGTTTTAGATGAAGAGCATTTGGCTGGGGAAGCGACAGACACCGCGACCCTTGAGCGTCTACTCCTCACACTTTTTAGTGAAGCATCTCGTGCTGGTAATGTAATTATAGTCATTCCTGATATGGCTAGATTTATATCTATTGGAGAAGCTGTTGAGGCGGATATTTCTGAAATCTTAGTTCGTTTTCTTCGCTCATCTGATGTAACTATAATTGCCATTGTAGATACTGAGAACTTTAATCGCACAGTTTCTAAAAGTCGAGAGTTAATACAGCATATGGAAAAGGTAAAGATTGATGTGGGTGATGATAGTTCAATCCTACATACCCTTGAAGATATCGTCCTCACTTTTGAATCCAAGGAAGGTATCTTTTTTACCTATCCGGCACTTACCGAATCAGTCTCTAGCGCTAAGAGATATTTTGTTGATGAGCCCCTGTTTGATACCGCTGAAGATTTATTGATTGAGTCAATTGGGCTTGTCAAAGGTACTGGAAGAGACACCATACATCGTGATGATGTTTTGCGTGCAGTAGAAATTAGGACTGGAGTAGCAACTGGCGAAATTCTTCCCGCTGAAAGGGATCGCTTATTAAGACTTGAAGAACTTCTTCATGAACGGGTCATTGGTCAAAGAGAAGCAATCAGTGCAGTGAGTGATAGTTTGCGTCGTGCTCGCTCTGGCCTTACAAATCCAGATCGGCCTCTCGGCTCCTTTTTATTCATAGGTCCGACTGGAGTTGGTAAAACAGAAACCACGAAAGCACTTTCAGAAATATTTTTCGGATCGGAAGCGCCTCTTTTGCGTCTCGACATGTCTGAGTTCGGTACCACAGACAGTATTAATCGTTTAATTGGAGGTTTTGATAGCGATACCCCTGGTGTATTAGCTAGTCTCTTGCGTGAACAGCCATATGGAGTATTACTTTTGGATGAATTTGAAAAGGCGGATGAAAAGGTTTTGGACTTATTCTTACAAATTTTGGATGAAGGGATGTTTAGTGATGCTTTGGGTCGCAAGGTAAGTGCGCGAAATACGATTATTATCGCCACCTCAAATGCCGCCAGTGCAGAGATTTTTGATGCTGTAAAAAGGGGTGAAAATATTTTAGAAAAAAGAACAGAAATTATTGAAAGAATTATCGATGAAAACACATTCAAACCAGAGCTCCTTAACCGTTTTGATGGAGTCATCCTTTTTCACCCCCTCACAGAAGAAGAGTTGAGAAAAGTTGCGGAAGGAATGCTCAAAAAGGTTTCTTGGCGTCTGAAAGAAAAGGGCATGACTTTAATAGTAACCCCAGAACTTTTAGATTTTCTTGTAAAGAAAGGAACTGATCAGAAATTTGGAGCCCGCCCCTTAAACCGTGCTATTCAAGACACGGTGGAGAAGCTAATAGCTGATAGGATCATATCTGGAGAATATAAAACCGGATCTGATATTGAGTTTAAAAAAGAAGATCTATCGTCCCTGTAAATTTTGTAGAGCCCTGCTTTACAAAACAGAGCACAATTGAGATATTGTGTGCTCAAGAAAGATGAATAAAGGATTTTGGAAAAACTTAAAAAGGCCTATAGTGGTCCTTGCTCCGATGGCTGATGTCACGGACGCTTCTTTTCGTCGTATTATCGCTAAATATGGCAAGCCCGATGTTTTATGGACAGAGTTTGTTTCTGCTGATGGGCTTATACGGGCCAATGAAGAAGGGAAGAGAAAGCTAATGAAAGATTTAATCTACAGTGAAGAAGAACGGCCAATAGTGGCTCAGCTTTTTTCTGGAAGTCCCGAATATATGAAGAGGGCCTGCGCTCTTTGTCGAGAGCTTGGATTTGATGGAATAGATATCAATATGGGATGCCCTGACAAAGGTATTGAAAAACAAGGGGCAGGGGCCTCAATGATGAAAGACCATAAGAACGCTCGGGAAGTACTCCGTTCTGCAAAAGAAGGAGCTGGTGATTTGCCTGTTTCGGTTAAAACTCGTCTTGGTTATAACAAAGATGAATTAGAAATTTGGCTTCCAGAGCTTCTTGCAGAAGAACCGGCGGTTGTAACTATTCATGCTCGAACAAGAAAAGAAATGTCTAAGGTGCAAGCTCGGTGGGATAGGATAAAGCGGGCGGTTGAAATACGAGATGAATTAAAATCCGAAACTTTAATATTTGGAAATGGAGATGTCTTAGATGTTCCCGACGGTATAAAGAAGTGCCAAGAAGCTGGCGCTGATGGAGTTATGCTCGGACGAGCTATTTTTGGTAATCCATTTTTGTTTGCCAATTTGGCTCGCGAGAATCGCGATAGCCAGATTGAGCATACTGAGCGAGTGAAGCGAGTCGAAGTATATGTTCCCACCGTCAAAGAAAAACTTCGTGTCTTGGTAGAGCATACTAAGCTTTTTGAAAAACTTCTGGGTGATACAAAGGATTTCGCTCTTATGAAAAAACACTACAAGGCTTATGTTTCTGGGTTTGATGGGGCCAATGAACTCCGCGCCAAGCTTATGGAAGTAGATAATGGTGGGGAAGTGGAGAGAATCGTGTCTGATTATCTCGCATCTTTAAAGGGCTAATTAAAATTTTATATCTCACGATCGCCTTTTTAGTTCCAATCTTTTTAATTTTATAAGCTAAAACCTGTTAGCTAAAACCTAAAACCTAGTTTAAGCTTGACTTAACATTCCTAATATCGTACATTTTCTATAGAAGTACCCCGTTGTATATTCCCCCAACAAGGAGTGTGCCGGATGTGTTTGAATGAAAGGCAGTGCGAAGGATTGGAGGAGGATCTCATCCGTCTCCGGGGCAGATTGCCCGTTTCAATGGTGGGCAATGAAGTTGACGTTCGTGGACGCGGAGACTATCCCAAAGTTTCCACCCCTTCGCACCACGTGGTGAGTCGTCTCACTGGCTGTGGCCGTACCCTGCCTGTCCGCGACCTCAATAGGAGGACCGAGCGACAGGAGGAGTAATACGATTTTCCCTCCCGAAGTACAATCAAACACAGAGAGGCGGTTCGCTCTCGCGACCGCCTTTTCTAATTTCTATATTATTTCTATAATCTTTGTCCACCCTTTCTAATTTCTATAATTTTCTGTCTAACCTCTTCCTCTTCCTTTTGATTTTCTAAATTTTCTCAATATTTTACCTAACTCTGACGACCGTCAGAGTTAGGTAAAATATGTAGGTCAACACGTTTTTTTGTGGGAGAGTCTTTTGTTTTATAAGCTAAAAGCTACTTACGCCTCACGGCACGATTTACTAATCGCCTGACAGCTGAAAGCTAATTTTGTTCTAGGTACACACATATGGCGGATTAGTTTTTGAATAATTGGCCAGAAATTC
>CAZMSV010000034.1:0-7458 GCA_964569075.1 uncultured Candidatus Saccharibacteria bacterium | reverse complement strand
AGTAAACCCTGATCCTTCCCTCTTTCTTCAGCTTCTTCTTCTTGCGAGAAGCAAGTCTCGCCCTTTCCATGTCGCCGAGGGTTTTCTTCACCATCGCGACTGCTTCGACGGACACCACAGGAGGACTGTGCAAAATCGGCTTCAGGATACCATATCCCTTCTGTTTGGGTTGGGGTTGGCCACCGTTCTGCTTGGACTCGGCCCTAGCAGGTTGGGCGGTACTTCCACCTACGGGAATACGCGGTTCAGGACACCTGAACTGGCCAGAATTCTGATCCAGAACAGTGAAGTCGAGTCCGGCAGATCCCCGAAAGTTCATAATTACCTCGAAGAAAAAGGATTGATGGGTACTACGGCGGGTACAGCTCTTATCTGACTAAAACATATTAAAAAGAAAAAAGCAAATCATGACAGTTGGTAAATACCAAAAAACACAGACCCCACACCGAAACTGGTGTGGGGTCAAAGACTCGTCAAACACCTAGGGTAGGCTACCGATAGTGGAAAGACACCGTCTTTTTCTTTAAATCGTATTCTCCACTCAACTTGCCCGCAAGGTTCTTTGGAAAGAAGCAGAATCCAACCAAATGAAAAAGGCCTCCTTCAGTCTCGCAATTCTCGACAAGCGTGATCAGGATATCCATATCGGAACGCTCACCAGACTCATTCTCAAACACAAATCGAACAGCTGGAGACTTTCTGGTCTGGAGATGACCGGTAGGTAAAGAAAAAAGAGACTGAGCGATTGGTTCCCAACTATCTGGACCATCAACAATCTTCAAAACATTGCCTCGAGAATTGATGGTACTGGAAGAATCTGACATACACCCTCCGATTTAGCTTAGAGTAACTATCGACACTCGGAACTACATCTTGGCTCATTTAAATTCATATTGATTAAAAAAGCAAGCTTCCAATCAAAAAACCCTCAATTGAGGGTTTTTTGATTATCGTTATTCCTACACTACTCGTCAACCTCGCAGGTTGACGAGTACACGATTAGCGAAGATACCCGAGAGATTACAAATCTAGCAATTTGCCAGCCTTACGCTCAGCTTCAGGTCCTTCTTGTTGATTGGCGAGGGCTTTCGCAATAGGAAGATACTTTTCCCAGAGCTGTCTCGAAAGTTTCGGATCAGTAACAGATAAAGCATCAACAGTAGCTTCATAATCACCTCCCGCTTCCGTCCATTCGTATAATTGCACGTCTACTCCGTCAATTGTACCGGAAATCATTGGCACATCTTTATTAGCGGGATGGTACCCTATCTTCAAGTCACATTTCTTCAATAATTCAATATCAACACCCTCCAAACTAATTTCTCTATTATTAGATAGTCTTTTTTCATAGCTACCCATAGAATCAAGTGCCTCATTTCGCTTCTTCTCTCGTTGGTTCATACTTTTCAGGTGATGTCATGATTTTACTGTTATATTAATTAACTTTAATACTACCACTTTACACAAGCAAAAGCCCACACGATAACCTGTGGGGTTACGTTACTCGTCAACCTGCGAGGTTGACGAGTGCTTCAAACATCCTCTATTGACGACTTTGTGCTTACCTTGGAAAATAGCTTAATTGTAAGTATGGTCGCCCCTTCTTTGGATTTCCAAGATAGTGGTGGTGGATTCTGTAATTTCAAAAGTAATCCTGTAACTACCCACTCTTACTCGATACGTTTGTTCTTGACCTTTAAGTTTTTTCAAATCGAGTCCACTCAATCTGCCCTTCTGTATGAAGATAAGAACGTGAAGAAGTTTTTCTCTGTCTTTTTTGCTTATTTTTGCAAGAAACCTATCTACTTTTAGCATGTAAGCGTTTGAGTGCTGAGATTACATCACCAATCGGCACGCCGTCCTTTTTTATTTTCCTAAAATCAGCAATTGTTTCCCAAACTCCTTCATCACCCCACATGTCGGCGGGTGAAATTTTAAAGATCGGTTTTGACCTTCTAACCACAAGAAAAGATCTCCCCTTTTTTACTTCAGAGATATATTCTTCCATATTTTCGCGAAGCTCTTTTAAACCTAGAATTGGAGTTTTCATAGTGATTGATATTGTAATAATAATTCTACACCAAGTTTATCTTAAGATAAACTTGGTGTCAAGAGAGTTTACACAAACGAAAACCCGCACGATAACCTGTGTGGGTCTTCGTGCGGGGTCAACCTTCTTCGACAATGCGAAAGCCTGGAGGAGCACAGTCACGAATGAAACTCTCGAGCATCTGTTCGTGAAGCCCGAGAATCCGCTGATACTGCTCCACAGCCATACGCTCCGTGATCTCAATGAGCTTGGACATCTTGCCGTCACGTTTCATTTCTACCACCTTGACCATCTGCCCATCGTACCTTCGACGCGCCTCCTCCTCGCCAGACCGGAATGTAGCTTCGAGAGAAGCCAAGTTCATGAGGAAATCATCGTTGTTCTCAGCGCGGAGCTGTGCCCGTAGTTGTTCCAATCCGGTATTAAGAGCTAAACGAAGCGCCTCAAGTCTGTCTTCGCTGCTACCTTGGTCGCCCATCCTTGTATCTCCTCGGTAAAGGTTTGGTTAAGTAGTTTTCCATCCCAATTTATATACTTGTTCAACAAAAAAGCAAGCATTGTGATTAAAAAACAATAACAATAAATACTAACACCAAATTACCTAACTCTGACGGTCGTCTGAGTTAGGTAATTCAAGATTCATTAAAATTCCGAGCAGGTTTTTCCGGACGGTCTTTCAGGATTTTAACCTTTCATTTAAAACCGCCTATTCTTATCTTATTTTCTAGATTCAATTATCGTAGTCGCTACATTTGGAGGAACGATAGCGTAATGATCAAATTCCATTGTTGAAGAGCCACGACCTTCTGTCATAGATCGCAACGATGTTACATATCCAAACATTTCAGATAAAGGTACTTTGGCGCGAATAACCTTGAGCTCTCCCCTATCTTCCATTCCTTCTACCTGCCCACGCTTACCTGAAAGATTTCCTGTCACATCACCCATGAATTTTTCAGGTACAACAACTTCCACACTCATAATCGGTTCGAGTATAACTGGTTTAGCTTTTCTAGCAGCTTCTTGAAAAGCCTGAGAAGCTGCAATCTTGTAAGCAATTTCAGATGAGTCAACATCGTGATAACTTCCGAAAAGAAGCTCACAAGATATATCTGTCATTTTAAATCCAGCAACAACCCCTCTGTCCATAGATTCTCTGACTCCCTTTTCAACAGCAGGAATAAACTCTTGTGGAATAACACCACCTTTAATAGAATCTATGAATTCAAACCCTGGCTCTCTGTGTGCATTCTTGGGAACTTTTGCTTCAGGATCATACTGCGGAAGTGGCATAATTTTAATCCTAACGTGACCGTATTGCCCTTTTCCTCCAGTCTGCTTAATGTATTTATTCTCCACCTCAGCTTCTGCGGTAATAGTTTCCTTGTATGCAACTTGTGGCTTACCAACATTTGCTTCAACAGAAAACTCTCTTTTCATTCGATCAACAATAATTTCTAAGTGAAGTTCTCCCATTCCCATGATGACAGTTTCTCCAGTATCTTGATCTGATTTTATTTTAAATGTTGGGTCCTCATCAGAAAGTCGCTTGAGTGCCATACCCATTTTTTCTTGGTCAGCTTTGGTCTTTGGCTCAATGCGCAAACTGATAACGGGTTCTGGAAATTTGATTTGGTCTAACACGATTGGATTGTTCTCATCACAAAATGTATGAGAAGTCTTTGCATTCTTCAATCCCACTGCAGCGGCAATTTCTCCAGCAAAAACCTTTTTCACTTCTTCTCTTTGATCTGCTTGAAGACGCACAATACGGCTGAGGCGCTCTTTTTCTCCTGTCACTGAATTGTATATATAGCTCCCTGACTCAACGGTCCCCGAATAAACACGGAAGAATGTGAGTTGGCCAACAAATGGGTCCGCCTGAAGCTTGAAGGCAAGAGCTGAAAATGGCTCTTCGTCAGATGCAGAGCGAGAAACCTCTTCTCCTGTCTGCGGATTTATTCCTACAACTGGTGGGATATCAAGTGGAGATGGTAGCAAGTCTACAACGGCATTAAGAACGAGTTGAACTCCTTTATTCTTCAGAGCCGATCCTGCATATACCGGGAAAATTTCATTTGCAATAACCGCCTTGCGAAGAGTCTTTTTTAAATCTTCAAATGATGCTTCTTTGCCTTCAAGGTATGCATCCATAAGAGCATCATCGTGCTCTACAATCTTTTCAATTAGGTCAGCACGATATTTTTCTGCATCAGCTCTCAAATTTTCTGGGATATCTTTTTCTATAACCTGGCTACCCATGTCACCCTCAAAGTAGTAGGCCTTCATTGTCAAAAGATCAACAACCCCCTCATGTTGATCTTCTTCACCAATAGGAATCTGCATACGAACAGCCTTTTTTGAAAGTCTGTCGAGAATAGATTTATATGAGCGTTCAAAAGATGCCCCCGTTCTGTCTAATTTGTTTATGAAACAAATGCGTGGCACCATAGCGTCTTCTGCATAGCGCCAGTTGGTCTCGGATTGTGGTTCTACACCTGCCACCCCGTCGAACACTACTACAGCTCCGTCAAGAACTCGTAGAGACCTCTTTACTTCAACGGTAAAATCAATGTGTCCGGGAGTATCAATAACATTAAAACGAAACTTATTGTCTTTTTTCTGTCGATCTTCATCAGAAAAATATGTTGGACTCCAAAAACAAGTAACAGCGGCCGCGGTAATAGTGATACCCCTTTCTCTTTCTTGTTCCATCCAGTCAGTAGTTGTCTCACCCTCATGAACTTCACCGATCTTGTGCTGTGAACCAGTGTAATAAAGCACACGCTCTGAGGTCGTGGTCTTGCCAGCGTCAATGTGAGCAATAATTCCAAAATTTCTAACTCTTTCTAGTGGATAGTCTCGTTCCATGATTGATTTTTAATGAATTAAATGAATATACAAAAACTTTTTGCCCAATATACAAACCCTCTATAATTCACCGCAAATTACCAAGCGAGGTGAGCGTACCCATGCGGGCATGCTCCATTTTGCAACTAGTAAATTTTCGTCTAAAACGGCTCAGTTTACCAGGCAAAATGGGCAAATGCCTTATTGGCTTCCGCCATCTTGTGAGTATTTTCTCTTTTCTTTACGGCCTCACCTTCATTTTTCGAAGCTAGGACTATCTCTTCGGCAAGGCGAGAAGCCATTGGCTTTCCTTTTTTAGAACGAGCAGCATCAATAATCCACTTCATAGACAATGCCAAGCGTCGCTCTGGTCTAACTTCACGAGGAATTTGATAGTTAGCTCCTCCTACTCGGCGAGAACGCACTTCCATGGTTGGACCTGTATTTTTTAAAGCAGTTTCAAAAGTTTCTAGCAAATTATCTTCTCCAACGTCTTTTTTTATTAAATCAAAAGCACCATAGACAATATCTCTCGCAGTATTTTTCTTACCTGAAAGCATCATGTAATTTATAAATTTACCAATCTTAACCGAATCATAAACTGAATCAGCGGTGGCAATATTTCTATTTTTTACTTTTCTTCGCATTTTATATTAGCTCTTCTTAGGTTTTTTCATTCCATACTGACTGCGACCCTTTCTTCTTGTTTCAACTCCAGTAGCATCAAGAACTCCACGAACAACAGAGTATCTTAGTCCTACGTCCTTAACACGACCTCCTTTTAGTAAAACAACTGAGTGCTCTTGAAGATTGTGACCAATACCAGGAATATAAGCTGTAACTTCAAGACCATTTGAAAGACGGACACGAGCAATCTTTCTAATAGCAGAGTTAGGTTTCTTTGGAGTCTTGGTAGTTACCTTGGTACAAACCCCTCGCTTAAATGGAGAATTAAATGGAGATGGTCGGTTTTTAATAGCATTAAAACCACGAGTAAGGGCCACCGACTTTGATTTTCGGGGAATCGTTCTCCTTTTTCTTTTAATTAACTGGTTTATTGTTGCCATAATCTCTCAAAAACAAGTAGCAAACACTTTAATATGAATTGTTTATTTTTGCAATAGGCACAAGCCTAATTTGGGAAAACTTAATTTTTAAGACAACCCAGTAATAAGTGTGAAAAGTATTCCAATTATCGGCATAATAAACTTCCACAGAAAAAATATAAAGACGAACACCAATACAAGACTGTTCCTTTCCAGAAATGCCCTGACATTACTCATCCTATACGGCAAAATAGAGAAAAGAACCTTGGATCCATCAAGAGGAGGAATCGGCACCATATTAAATACAGCGAGTAACAGATTGAGAAAAACAATAATTGCTGAAATACTCAAGAAAGACGGAGTAAGTCCCGCTTGACCAAAACGAATGAGAAGTCCGAAAACTAAAGCGACAAGGATATTTGAGAGGGGGCCAGCCAGGGCCACTATCGCCTCTCCCCATCTTTGGTTCTTTAAATTATACGGATTATACGGAACCGGTTTTGCCCAGCCGATAATAAATCCACCAATTTGATAAGTCATAAGAGGAACAAGAAAAGAGCCAATAAAATCTAAGTGTTTTATGGGGTTTAGTGTTAAACGACCTTGATATTCTGCCGTTGGGTCTCCCAAAAGTCTTGCTGCGTATCCATGAGACACCTCATGAATTACAACAGACATAATAAGGACAGCTAACTGAAAGATTAAATCCATAGAAGTGGATTATACCAAAACTTGTATTTTTTTGTTGTTTATTGTAAGTTGTAGGTCTTATGGCAAAGGTTTGTGCAATAACAAAAAAGAGTTCTCTTATGGGTGCTGGATACAGCAACCGAACTCGTGCTACCCAATTTAACCCGACAGGAAAAGTCAGGAAATATGCCAATCTCCAGAAAAAAAGAATTTACATACCTGAATTGAAGAAAACTATAGTACTCACTCTATCGGCTCGTGGGATCAAGACAATAAATAAGAACGGCGCATACCAGACACTAAAAAAGGCAGGGGTTTTATAGACTAAACTCAATACCCCACAATACATAGAGCTATTTGTGTATTTAAATGAAGAGCCAAGGGTGGCTTAATAGAGCCATTTCAATACGCCACCATCGTGGCGTATTGAAATTTTAGACTGGAAAATACTAATTTTGACAAAAGGGTTTCAAAAAGGGACAATTCAAAAGGAAACGAACAAATTCCCTTTGGAGACACCAATGACAACACGCGAGACTCTGTCGAATCCGAGCGTGGAACCCAGAATACTGAAGTTACCTTCCCATCGACACCTCTGCCCATCGTGTATGCTAACGGTATCAATCCTCAACAGTGAGGAGTATCGAAAAAAACTGCCATTAACGATGCGATGCTGTAAGGAAGCGCCCAATTTCTACAACCTACTCCTCTCGGTGGCTGGGATTGATAGCTTCCGATTTGAGGGCGGACATGTTTTCGTGACGCTCCTGGCGGAGGCAGATGAAGAAATGGTGCTCAAAGAAATAAAGAGAATCATAGACC
>CAZMSV010000033.1:3363-7474 GCA_964569075.1 uncultured Candidatus Saccharibacteria bacterium | reverse complement strand
AATAAAAGTTATCCACATTAAAATGAAAAAAATATTGTATGTATTTTTTTTTCATACGATAATTGATGTAGGTCGAATAATTGCACTAGGTCAGTGTCGTGACTCTTGCAGATTATTTACAATTAAAAATAATTTTCTCACGCTGTGTGGTAACACCACACTACAAAAACTATGGCAGCAAAAAAGCGAAAAGCAGTAGCAAAGAAAAAGGCTCCTGCTCGACGAAAGACAGCAAAGAAAACTACCAAGCGACGAGCCGCTCCTAAAAAGAGAAAGGCAGCAAAGCGCCGACGATAGTTCTCAGTTGTTCTTTAACACAAAACCCCACGCCCAAAGCGCGGGGTTTTGTGTTTTTAAAGTAAGCTCCATTTTTCGCCGCTGCATACCTTTTGTGGTAGAATGGTAGCTCAATATTCTATGGCACTATCTTTTTTAAAGGGGATATTTGGAGACTCTCACTCAGCCGAAATTAAGAGGCTTTCGCCTTTAGTTGCTCGCATAAACATACTAGAGCCAGAATTTCAGGCCCTTTCTGACGGAGAGATTAAAGAGAAGACTTCTGGTTTTAAAACTCGCCTTGATAATGGTGAGAGTTTTGATGATATCTTACCCGAAGCATTTGCCGCGGTCCGAGAAGCTTCAAAAAGAACTCTTAAGCAAAGACATTTTGATGTTCAACTTATGGGAGGGGTAGTTCTTCACGAAGGTAAAATCTCTGAGATGAGGACTGGAGAGGGAAAAACTTTGGTTGCAACTTTACCCGCATACTTGAACGCCCTATCTCGTGGTGGGGTTCATGTTGTTACGGTCAATGATTATCTTTCTAGGCGTGACGCTGTCTGGATGGGCCAGATATATTCTTTTTTGGGTCTTTCTGTGGGGGTTATAAATCATGATTCATCGTTTCTATACGATCCAAAACCAACTGATAATAAGCAAGAGCTTGAACAAGAAGATAAAGAGAGGGATACGGAAGGGGCTTTCCATGTTGTTCACGATTTTCTAAAACCAGTAACTCGCAAAGAGGCCTATGCCGCAGACATTACTTATGGAACAAACAATGAATTTGGCTTTGATTATTTACGAGACAATATTGAATATGGCAGTGAGAGACTTCGTCAAAGAGGGCACGCATTTGCGATAGTTGATGAGATCGACTCAATTCTTATAGATGAAGCCAGGACGCCTCTTATCATATCTGCGCCAGCTGGTGATTCTGAAAATCTGTATGATATTTTTACAGATATAGCCAAGAAACTTGAAAAAGATGAACATTTCAAGGTAGATGAAAAGTTTAGGCAAATTACTCTGACTGATGCTGGTATAAATAAAACGGAGGAACTTCTTGGTGTAGACAATATATATACTGATAAGGGGATTAAATATGTACACCATCTTGAGACCGCAGTTAGAGCTAAGGCTCTCTATGAAAAAGATACTCACTATGTGGTGAAAGACGGGGAGGTTGTGATTGTCGATGAATTTACGGGGCGAATGCAACCGGGCAGACGTTGGTCTGAGGGGCTTCATCAAGCGATAGAATCAAAGGAGGGGGTGTCAATACAAAAAGAATCAAGAACATTTGCCTCGGTTACATTTCAAAATTATTTTCGAATGTATAAGAAACTTTCTGGTATGACTGGAACGGCGGTTACTTCGTCTGAAGAATTTTACAAAGTCTATGGTTTAGGGGTGGTTGCTGTGCCAACAAATAAGCCGGCTATTAGAAAAGACATTGACGATCTAATTTTTCAGACAGAGGTCGGTAAATTTAAAGCTGTTGCTCGCAAGATAAAAGAATTAAACAGCAAGGATCAGCCAGTTCTTGTCGGCACTGTCTCTATTGAAAAAAACGAAATGCTTTCACAGTTTCTTTTGCGTGATGGTGTAAAACACGAAGTTTTAAATGCCAAGAATCATGAACGAGAGGGAGAGATTATAGCTCAAGCGGGGCGTAAGGGGGCTGTGACTATTGCCACTAATATGGCTGGCCGTGGTGTGGACATTAAACTTGGTGGAAATCCTGGGACCCCAGAAGAGTACGGGGAGATCAAATCTGTCGGTGGCTTGTTTGTTTTGGGTACGGAGCGTCACGAAGCGCGTCGCATAGATAACCAGCTTCGTGGGCGATCTGGACGTCAAGGAGACCCAGGAGAGACACAGTTTGTAGTTTCTTTAGAAGATAACTTAATGAGAGTTTTTGCTTCAGATACTATAAAAAAGATGATGGGCAGGATTGGTATTGCAGAAGACGAGCCGATTCAAAACAGGATTATTACTCAATCTCTAGAAAAGGCACAAGAAAGGATAGAGGGCTTTCATTTTGATTCACGAAAGAATGTATTGCAATTTGATGATGTTTTAAATTTTCAAAGAGCCATAATATATGAAAGACGAAAAAAGATCTTACTTGGTACCAACACAGAAATAGAAGAATATATTTCTTCTATCTTAGAAGAAGCGACTGAAGAAGAGAAAACTGCGGTTGCTCAGAAGCAAAAAGAGCTTGGTGATGAGGAATTTTTTAAAGTGGCTCGTCTTCTCATATTGCAGGCAATGGACATGTTTTGGGTTGATCATCTAGAGATGATGGACTACTTGCGTGGGAGTGTGAATCTCCGTGCTTATGGCCAACGCGAACCTTTAGTGGAGTATAAGAAAGAGGGCCTGATCTTATTTAAGGCAATGCAGATAAATATTATAGACGAAGTTATTAAGCTACTTCCTCGTATTAATGCGACAATCGCAACTCCTCAAGAAAAGAATCTAGAAGAGACAAGGGAAGGGGCTGAAGAGCTGACTAGGGAAAAGATACAGGTTGGTCTACATAAAAATGAAGTGGGTCGTAACGATCCCTGCCTATGTGGTAGCGGTAAGAAGTATAAAAAGTGTGGGCTTCTGGACACTGAAGAACACAAACAGTTTTTGGCACGTAATGGTTAGGCATTTTGTTTGGATTGATTACCACTTATAAACCAACCACTTGGAAACTAAGTTTCCAAGTGGTAATATTCTGTTATGCGAAAGGTTCAGCTTGTAGAGGGCGAGTATTATCATATCTTCAATCGTGGCGTTGATAAGCGTAAGATTTTTTCTGATGAAGAAGATCGTAAACGTTTCTTTGTCAGCATGAATCAGTTCAACTCCATTTCACCTATTGGAAGTATCTATGAGAACTCCTTCCAAAAGAGAAGGACAAAAAAACTTGGAAACTTAGTTTCCAAGTTGGAGAATAAAATAAACGATAAAAAACAGGAACCATTAGTGGAATTTGTTGCTTATTGTTTGAACCCAAACCATTTTCATTTTCTTTTAATGCAGTCTGCTGACAGGGGGATTGAAAAGTTTATGCACCGCTTGGGGCTTGGGTATACAAAATATTTTAATCAAAAACACAAAAGAAGCGGCTCCCTTTTTCAGGGAACTTTCAGGGCTGTTCATGTTGATTCAGATGAGCAGTTGTTGCATTTGAGTGCGTATATTAATCTCAACTACAAAGTACATAAACTTGGAAACTTAGTTTCCAAGTCAAGTTGGGACGAGTACGTCGGCAAGCCGGAGGAATCTTTCTGTAATCCAGGCATTGTTATGGAGCAATTTACTCGAGAGGAGTATAAAAGGTTTGCAGAAAGTACGGTTCGTAATACTGTGGCTCGGCGTAGTCTCGAGGAGCAATATGAGAAATAATCAACGACTTGGAAACTTAGTTTCCAAGTATGTTTTGCATGTCTTTTTTGTATTTGGATTTTTGTTATTACCTTTTTTTACCTTTGCTCCAGAATTTGAGCTGAAGACGGGAAGAGGCAATCAGCCCGTAACGGCGATATTTGTTGGAGACATAATGCTCTCTCGCGCGATTGGAGAGATAATGGAGAGTCGGGAAGATTGGGCGTTTCCTTTCAGACTTTTGGATTCTCGTATAAAGAATGCTGATATTGCCTTTGCTAATCTTGAGAATCCAGTATCTTTAGTGGGCGAAAACCAAGGAAGTGTTTACTCATTTCGTGCTGATCCGAAAGCTCTCTCAGGGCTTTTATTTGCGGGTTTTGATATTGTGTCTGTTGCCAATAATCATATGTTTGATTGGGGCCCCGATGCTTTTTTAGACACC
>CAZMSV010000033.1:0-3353 GCA_964569075.1 uncultured Candidatus Saccharibacteria bacterium | reverse complement strand
GTGATGTTGGTATTCGGCACGTTGGTGGTGGGGCAAATATCAATGATGCCCGCAAGCCGGCGATTATTAACCGAGGCGGAATGAATTTTCACTTTCTGGCTTACAGTCAATTCACATCTAAATCAGTTTTAGTTGATGTTCCGTCTATGGCACCATTGGACTTGAATATAATGCGGGAGGACATTAGTAACCTCGGTGCGGATAGCTCTGTTGTCGTGGTATCCATTCATTGGGGAGAGGAGTATGAAACGAGTCCATCTACTTTGCAAAGAAAAATTGCATATGAATTAATTGACGCTGGGGCTGACTTGGTCATCGGACATCATCCTCATGTTATTCAAGAAGTTGAAGTGTATGGTAATGGCCTTATCGCATATAGTTTGGGCAATTTTATTTTTGATCAAAATTTCTCAGAAGAAACCAGTAGGGGTTTGATACTTGAAGTCGTCTTTTCCGATGGAGATATTTTAAGTTACAAGACTACAGAAGTAAATTTTAATGAAAAGTATCAACCATTTATACCTTAATGTATAATTAGACAAATGGTGGAATCATTTTTTATATTTCTCCAATCATCATTGTTCCCCTTAGGTGGTTGGGGAGTTTTTTTTGCTTCTATAATCGAAGAGGTAATAGCTCCTATTCCTTCAACATTAGTGCTCCTAGGCTCTGGGGCACTGTTTCTTCCACAAACTACACATTTTTATCAAGTGCTTTTTTTTACTATTGTCATTCCTGCAAGCCTAGGAATAACCGTTGGATCACTTTTTGTATATGGTCTTTCTTGGTATGTCAGCAAGGCTTTTATCTTGCGATGGGGCTGGGTTCTTGGATTTACCGAGCAGGGGGTTGTAGAAGCGCAAAAAAAGATTTCACGGGGGGCAAGTGACGAAGTTTCACTTTTTTTGTTGAGGGCTATTCCGATTATCCCAAGTGTTGTTATTTCTGCCGCTTCTGGGCTCTTGCGTATACCCCTTAAGACCTTTGTTTCGATGACATTTCTTGGGACGATCCCTCGTGCCGCTGTTCTGGCTATCATTGGATGGAAGGCCGGTGAAACTTATGAACTTTACGCACAAAAGATTTCGAGCCTTGAAAATCTGATTATCGTTTCTTTGTTAGTTATTTTTTTAATGTATGTGGTTTTTCGGTTGATAAATTATAAACGCAAGAAAGACAGTGTGATATTATAGAAATATGAATCACCACAGAGTCCAATTGGTTTTCTTCTCTTTCGTTATTTTGGTTGCTATCGTCATTAACTTTTTTGTGTTTTTACCTTATGTCTCGATTCTATTTCTAGCCCTTGTATTTGCTATTCTTTTTGATCCTCTCTATCGTTTTGTACTGAACATATTCGGTGGGAGGGGGACATTGGCATCTCTCATTACTGTTGTTGTGGTTTTTTTAGTTATTGTTGGTCCGATTTCGTTTCTTGGAACTCTTCTGTTTCAAGAGGCGTCAGACCTCTATGTGACTTTGGTCGCTTCTGGTAATGGCGGAGTTAATCAGTCAATAGGCGCCATACATAAAAGCATTCAATCCATTTCACCGGGAACTAATACCGCCCTGTTGGAGGGTGATATACAACTTTACCTTGAAAAAGGACTCGGCTGGTTACTCGGACATTTTTCTGTGTTTTTCTCTGGAATCTTAAAGATTACATTTGGCCTTTTCCTTATGCTTTTGGCCCTCTTTTACTTTTTCCGTGATGGAAGAACTTTTATTTCTAATATTGTTGATCTAAGTCCACTTCAAGATGTATATGATAAGAAAATCATTAATCGGGTCATGGTGGCAATTAATTCTGTGGTACGCGGGCACTTGGTTATAGGTATTGTACAGGGGTCTTTGGTTGGGTTGGGCTTCTTTCTTTTTGGTGTTCCTAGTCCGGTGATTTGGGGGACAATAGCCGCCGTGGCATCTTTGGTGCCAACTATTGGCACCAGCCTTGTCGTTATCCCTGGAATTATTTTTGTATTTATTTCAGGTGGCCCTTTGATGGCTTTGGGGCTTGGTCTGTGGGGGGCTATCGCTGTTGGTCTTATTGATAATCTTTTAGGGCCAATGCTCATTAACAGAGGAACTCACATACATCCTTTTCTTATTTTAATTTCTGCTTTAGGTGGGTTAGCGATGTTTGGTCCAATTGGATTTTTGGCTGGTCCGGTACTTTTGAGTTTACTTTTCGCACTTCTTGATATTTATCCAGTTATTATGCGTGGGCGTAATCCGAAAAGGGGAAAGAGCTCAAGGTCTAGTCGTCCTATATAGTGAAGTCTGGATGGTGGGGCGTAGAGTATGCACAAACTAGTATAAATATCTGTATTTTAGAAAAAGTGTGTTTATTTGGGTTTTATGTATAATGGCGAACTAAAGATATGAAAACTCTAGTAACACACAGCGGTTCGTTCCATGCAGACGATGTATTTGCTTTAGCCACCATCACCCTCGCCCTTTCTGGCTCTAATGAAGAATGGAATATTGTTAGAACAAGAGATGAAGCAATAATTCAGATGGGTGATTTAGTGGTAGATGTTGGTGGTATATATGATCCAAGTAAGGGTCGTTTTGATCATCACCAAGAAGGCGTGACAGAGGTGCACGATGATGGCATTCCCTTTGCTTCATTTGGACTAGTGTGGAAAAAGTATGGGCTTTCTTTATGTGGTGGTAGCGAGTCAGTCTTTAAAAAGATAAATCTAGACCTCGTCATCCCCATAGATGCTCACGATAATGGTATATCTATAAGTACAAACATATATAAAGATATATATCCATATACCATCGGCAGGTTCATTTCATCATTTGAGCCACCGTATGATGCAAATAATGAAGAAATAGATGAGGCCTTTTTGTCCGCAGTAAAGGTTACTAAAGATTTATTAAAAAGAGAGATTTCTAAAATTAGTAATCGCGTGTCACTTGAGCAGATAGTTGAAGATATATATCAAAAAACAGAGGATAAAAGGATCATTGTATTAGATCAAAGCTATCCTTATGGAGAGGTATTAGAGAGGTCTAAAGAGCCAATATTCGTGGTTTCTCCGCGCAGAGGAAGTGGGGATTGGTCAGTTAAGAGTATTCGGATTGGTAGTGGGGCTTTTGACTCTAGGAAGAATCTTCCTGTAGCATGGGCTGGTAAAAAGGGGGAGGAACTGGCACGTATCTCTGGGGTCAAAGATGCCATTTTTTGCCATAATGGTCGCTTTATTGCCGTAGCGGGAAGTAAGGAAGGTGCTTTAAGTTTGGCTAAGATTGCCTTAGCTGTGTAAAGCTTATAAATTTATTTTTTATTTTTTATGTTTATTGATGAATTAGCGGTACATGTCAAAGCGGGGAAGGGGGGTGAT
>CAZMSV010000032.1:0-7516 GCA_964569075.1 uncultured Candidatus Saccharibacteria bacterium | reverse complement strand
CATCATAAGTGGCCACAAGCCAAACATGATGCCGGCAATTACAGACCGCAAGACAAGCTCATTCATCTGAACCTCGATGGTTGTATGTTGGTCACCTTAACAAAGATCAATTACCTTAAGTATAGCGTATATGAAGGTAAAAGTCAACCCTGCGTTCGCGAGCGACGAGGTCAAGCCTAACGCCTGATTCCAAAGCAAAACACCTCCCTAAATAGAGGCGATGTTGGTCAAGTGATTCCCTTTCTCATTAGCCGCCCTTTCAAGCTCTTTTTGCCACCATTTTGGTGTACTAAAGTTCACCAAAATAGTTTTTGGGCCCAACGTCTTGGCAAAGATTCGGAGTTTTAAATTGATAGTGAAAAACAAAATAAAGCGATTAAAGCATTTTTACCGTATTACAATTCAGAACGAACTCGCATAGGTATCAACTTCAAAACACCGCCTAAGGTGTGATAAGGCTCTTGATTATGTTTTGGGAGAATTAATCTTTAAAATATCGAATCAGAGCCATTTGAATACGCCACAGGGTGGCGTATTCAAATTAAAATTGAAAATTTAGATTTATTGCCTTTAATTGTATTTTCAATACAAAACAAAATGGCAGGAGGTATTTATCCTCCTGCCATGACCCGCGCAATCGTCCTGAGAACCTCTGCTTTGTCGGAAAGAGCAGAGACGCTCAAAAACGGTAAACGCGAGAACTTCCTTCTGTCCGCCAGAACGAGCACCTTCTTCCCTTCTCTTGCCTTTTCAAGGGCAAAAATAAGCCCATCAGAGTTTTTCCCCAATGGACCACAAACAAAAATAGAAGGGCTGACAACGGTCTCATTAGCTTCAGAAAGGCTCCGACAGGGCACTACAATGTGCTGCCCCTCGACCGCGATTTTGAAGCTTTCCAAGACCGCCAGATCATCTTCCAAATGCAAGATACGCGACACTTGACCTCCCAGGCAGGGTTGGCGAAAATACAGTTCCAATATGGAGTATACTACGAAACTTTACTTTTGTAAAGACTAAGCAGCTTCTGCTAGTTTTTCTTCCCGCCCAACCCTTGAAGCCTTAACACTGGCACCACGGAAAATAAACGGGATACTCTGCCCTTCTTCGTTAGGTAAAAGGTCTTCTTCTGGGAAATATCCTCTAGGAATTCGCATAATGACATATCGAATATCTTCAGGAAGGATCTCCCCTGTAATATGCCGACACATTGACTTACGAAGACCAGTATCACGAAAATCAAATTCCGAATCATCAATCTCAGTGACTTCTATATGGTCGCTTTTAAAACCAATAAGCGCCTTTAAATCTAAACCAACTAACAGCCTAACGGGCCCAATGACATCTGCTTCGGACATGGCAATCCTGAGTCCTTCCAGTTCAGCTGTTACTGCATTCGCATAATGACTTTCATGCTTACCAACAGAAATGGGAATACCCGCGCTAATACACTCAATAACTTTTTGGACACTCTCCACTCGAGCTAAGAGATTTTGTCTTTGCATTTCTCCATAAAAAATAGAAACTTCGGGTGAAAGAGTTAAATTAAGATCACTTTTCATATGCTCCAAAAACTCCTTGACGAGAGGGCGACACCTTTCCTGAATTTCTAAAGGTGAAAGGTCGGGCGACTCTGTAATCTCTTCAATATTTTGAACAATGGAAAGTAAGGTTTCTCTGCTTTCTGGTGATTTGCTGTTTTGTTCAACAGGGGGTCTTTCCATTTAATTTTTTGGTTTTAGTGTTGGAAACAAAATCACCTCTTTTATATTCTTAGTATTAGTCAAAAGCATTGTAAGGCGATCAATGCCAATTCCCACTCCACCAGCTGGTGGTATGCCATATTCCATCGCCTCTATAAAATCCTCGTCAATTCTCTGCGCATCGGCTTCACCGCCGTCTCTTTTTTTCTCTTGATTTTCAAATCTCTCCCGTTGATCTAGTGGATCATTCAATTCTGAAAATGCCTTTACGAGCTCTACCCCACCCATAATTAGCTGAAAGGCATCCACTACATTTGGGTTGGCTTCTTTCTTTTTTGCTAGAGGCAAATAATTAACTGGATAATCAACAATAAATGTTGGTTGAATAAGTTTTGGCCGAATCACCTTTTTATATATACTATCCAAAACTTTTTCCAGACTATCATTGGGATTTACTTTAACCCCAAGTCTTTCTGCAATAATGCCAGCCTCATTTCTAGAAATATCTTCAGGGTTAGGGATGAGGGCCTGTTGTTTGAGCAAATCATAAAACTTCACTACCTTAAACTTATGTTTCAAATCTATTATTTCATCACCCCAAGTAATTTTGGTCTTTTTGTAAAGTGTTTTCACTATTGAACGGAACATCTTTTCCACAAAATCCATTTGTCGTGAAGCGTCACTATATGCCTCATAAAACTCAAGCATTGTGAACTCTGGATTGTGCGTTGTATCGATACCTTCATTTCTAAAATCTCTAGCAATTTCATAGACCTTGGAGAATCCACCGGCCATGAGACGTTTCAAGTAAAGCTCGTCTGAAATCCGCAAATATAGGTCTGTGTCCAAAGCATTGTGATGTGTCACAAATGGCTCTGCCGAAGCGCCTCCATAAAGTGGCTGAAGTGCTGGTGTCTCTACTTCAATATACCCCGCATCATCTAGTATTCTCCTGATTTCGGTTACAAGCTTGGTACGCAAAAGAAACCTCTCCTTCACCCCCTCATTCATTAAAGTATCCAAATATCTTTTTCTAAAACGCTCTTCAATGTCCTGGAGGCCATGCCATTTTTCCGGAAGTGGGCTGAGTGTCTTAGCAAGCATTCTCCAAGAAGAAACTTGGATAGTTTTCTCTTTTCTCTTTGTGATAAACAGGGTGCCATGAACTTCAACAAAATCTCCAATGTCTACGGTGTCTACAAAAAGTTTGAAATCCTCATCGGTTATGCCTTCACCTTTTTTAAGCATTGCTTGAAAAAGTCCCGTTCCATCAGAAAAATGAAAGAACACGAGACCACCCTGTGCGCGAAGGGACATAATGCGTCCAACAAGAGAGTGAACTTTCTTTTTTGCCTTGGCTAATTTAGAAAAATCCTTTATGACCGAGGCGAGTTCGTGGTCTTGTTTAGAAAGAATGGGATACGGATTAATCCCCCTTTCCTTGAGAAGGTTTAATTTTTTGATACGTATATCGCGAATTTCTTCTTGAGAAGCCATATGGGATTAGCTTATAGCTGTTAGGCGACTAGTAAATCGTGCCGTGAGGCGTAATTAGCTAACAGCTTTCAGATTGATACAAAAAACTTGAACAGTAAAAACTACTTTATACTTACTATCTTATATTCCATTGTACCAGAAGGGGTGGTGAATGAGAACGATTCACCTTTTTTCTTGCCGAGAGCGGCGGATCCCAAGGGAGATCTTACTGATATTTTACCCTGATTCATATCTGCCTCTTCAGAACCAACAATCGTGAAAGTTTGCTCTATGCTTCCCTTTTTGACAGTAACGACAGAACCTATAGAAACAATATCCGTACTATGGGAAGAGACAATGGCCGCTGTCTTAATTATCATTTCAAGTCTAGAAATACGATCCTCAACAGATGCCTGCGTATCACGAGCTTCATGATATTCCGCATTTTCAGAAAGGTCACCCAGGGCCTTTGCGTATTCAAGGTTCTCTGCAACTTCTTTACGACGAACAGTCTTAAGCTCTTCAAGCTCTTTCTTGAACTCATCGTATTTGGCTTGGGTCAGATATTCGTGTTCGTCCTTCATAATTATTCTAAAGAATCATATAGGAAAGGGGCCAAAAGTCAATGAACCTACCTTGTAGGTTAAGGCATCAATTACATAGGTGCTTTTGTATTTAATCTTCTAAATCTACCTCACATACTCAGGGGTATTTATGTACATCCATTCAAGGACTTCTCTCATCACAGCGGTCGCTCCAATTTGATTAGCATAAGGACCCCTTTCCATGAGAACTGTGAAAGAATATTTTGGGGATTCATAAGGGAAATACCCAGTTACCCAAGAATTAACTAGTTCTTTAGACCTCCCAAGTTCGGCAGTTCCTGTCTTCGCAGCGAGAGCAATACCAGGCATAGAAAGACCCCTTGCCGTGCCTTCGGTAACTGCTAATCTCATTCCTTCACGGACAATATTAAAATGCTCAGAAGAAAGGGGTATTCTTTCGCCAGCATCTTGCTCACCATCTTTATACAAAATTGTTGGAGTAACGAGACGCCCACCATTTGCAAAGGCGGCCACGGCCCTCACCGTCTGTATTGGCGTCACCTGAAATCCATATTGACCTATAGAGCTATTATAAGTGTCCCCAAGACGCCAGTCATCTCCATCAAACATTTCGGCTTTCCATGATGGGCTTGGTATAACACCAGATTTTTCTCCATACAAATCAATGCCAGTAATTTTACCAAAACCGAACATGCGAACATATTTTTCTATATTTGTGATACCAATCCCCTTTTGGCCGCCATACCCACCGCCGACAGTATAAAAATATTCATCAGAGGAAACAGCCAGTGCATGACGAAGATCAACCCAACCATGGACTTTCCAGTCTCTAAAAATAGTTTTCAGTTCTGGGTTATATGGATTTTGAATACTAATCTGCCCAACAGACTGAATCTCTTTTAGTGGATCAATTACTCCTTCCCCCAGAACCCCCATTGCTATAAAAGGTTTCATAATGGAACCAGGGATATATTGCCCAGATATTGCTCTATCTAAAAACGGATTACCTGGAGCATTTAACTCACGAGAGACTTCATCTCTGTCACTGCTATTTGTCAAAATCTGGTTGTCATATTCTGGAAAACTGACGAGGGCGAGAAGTTCACCTGTATCAATGTCCATAATAACCCCAGCACCACCAAGAAACCCTCTTTCTCTTGCAAATTTTTCCATTGCTTCAAAAAGCCTAGCTGTAACACGGGCATCAATAGATAAAGTTAAGTTATCTCCATCTTTTGGTAGAGTGAGCACACTTTCAGATTGGATTTCACCCAAAGCATTTGTCTCTGTTATTTTAAGGCCATTTACTCCCGCAAGGCGCTCTTCGCCATACTCCTCGACACCATCTTTACCTATAAATCTTTCTTCGTAATAAAAACCAAATTTATCTTTTGATGGATATTTTACATAACCCAGAACATGGGAAAAACCACCGAGGGGGATATATGCTCTCAAAGAAAACTCCCCATCAGGATTCAGGTCATTCCAAGCAAGTGGTATTTGGTTTCTATCATAAACAACGCCCCTTTCGGCAAAAATTGTAGTGTGTCTTAGATTGTTGCTTTGACTACGAAGCTCATAGGCCTCACCCATTTTGACCTGAAGCATCCAAAGCTTTCCACCAAAAATAAGGCCAATAATGACGAAAATAATGCCAGCGCTACGAAAGACCGTTTTTGAAATTGGACGCTCAAGTCTTCCTTCAAATTGATGTATATCAAAATCTGGTAAATTTCTGGCATCAAGAAAAATCTCATCAGGGTGGATTTCGTGTTTTCCACCAATGTGTCTTCGAAATAATATTCTGTTAAAGATACGAAAAAGGCGCATTATTTATCGCCAAGCCTCAGGTGCTCGCGCACCCAAAATGATAGCAGAAAAAGAAGAATAGCCGAAAGCGTCAGAGGAAAGGTCTTTAAAAAAGAGCCGTCAGACAGACCATAGACACGATCTAATATAAAACCAAAAAAAATTGCTTCATAAAAAGTTCTGAAAAAAAAGATACCTAAAAGAATAAGAGGAAAAGTCACCCACCATGGAAATAGAGAGGTGGAAAATAAGAGGACCGCAACAAAAAAAATTCTTTGTAGATTACTGTTCATAACGAATTCCAACCCATGAGATTTCAAAAATATTTATTGGGTAGGAAGATAATACATTATTAAACGAATCGGCTTGAGCTTGCACCACAGAACCAACCTTAGATACTACATTTGTAGCAAATGAAGGGAAAGAAAATAAATCGCCATCCTTTATAGGAATAGAACTCGGAACAGTTACAAAAAAATTTCCGCCACCACGACCAGAAAGGGTTAGCTCGGTACCGCTTGATACAAGCCTCATTGGAGTTTCCATACCCGGACTTGAAAATAGCTTCACTCTTGCGATATTCCCCTCTTTGTCAAAAATCTTACCCAAAAGAACCACTTCCTTAGCAAATACTAGATCACCTACGTTTGCCCTTGAATCTGAAGACAGCTCTATAATAAATAAATCATAGAATGCATGAACTGGAGAAGAGAGGACCCTAGCTGGTTCCTGAAGTCCATTTTGTATACTTTTAAGCTCTTCGTTTTCTATTTTTAATAAATCACGCTCGAGTGAGGCAATAGAGAGCTCTAGAAGTTCTTTTCTTAAAGAATCGTTCTCGTCAACAATGGCTCGTTTGCTTTTAAAAAAGCCACTGTTTGTTGAAAGAAAATTTCTAGCACTCTGGCTTACTTTCCAAAATGGCTCCCCAATATTAGAGAGGAACGAAGACGGGACCCTACTGCTAAACGCAAAAAGAAAAAAAAGAAATAATAGAACCGAGCTAATTATCACTAGAGCACGGCGTATTGATGGATTTTTTTTTGGTTTAGTTTTTAGAAGGTAACTCATCTTCGTTTTGAATCAAGACCTCCTTAAATCCATCGATATTTTCTAAAATAAGACCGGTACCACGGGCCACCGCAGTTAAAGGATCGGGAGCAATAATGACCGGTATTTTTATTTCCTCTTGGATAAGCTCGGCAAGTCCTTTTATTAAACCGCCACCACCAGCAAGATATATGCCACGATTCATAATATCAGAAAGTATTTCTGGTGGCGTAGTTTCAAGTACCTCTCGAGTAGATTCAATGAGGTTTGCAATTGAAATTGATATAGCCTCACGTATGTCCGCATCTGTAATAATAACTTCACGAGGTAGTCCTGTAACTAGGTCGCGACCCTTGACTGAAGCCTCAAGGGCCACATCTCCCGGGATAACTGAACCGATAGCAATTTTTATATCCTCTGCGGTTTTTTCTCCAACCAGAATTTTAAACTCACTTCTAATATAGGCGATGATGTCTTGATTTAATTTATCTCCAGCAACACGGAGATTTTTAGAGCGCACTACCCCACCGAGAGAAATAACGGCAATATCTGAAGTGCCCCCGCCAATATCAATGATCATGGTACCTATGGGCTCAAGGACGGGAAGCTTCATTCCTATGGCCGCAGCCATAGGCTCTTCAACTATATGAACCTCTCCAGCGCCAGCGTTACGTGTCGCATCGCGGACCGCACGAATTTCTACATTTGTAATCCCCGATGGAACACCGACAACAACTCTCGGACCAAATATTTTTTTGTTTTCTTTCTGTGCCCTATTTAAAAGATAAGTAATCATCTCTTCAGTTATTTCAAAATCAGAAATAACTCCATCCACTAAAGGTTTCACTGCCACAATATGCGAAGGGGTACGACCAAGCATTTGCTTAGCCTCACTACCCACGGACACAACCCTCC
>CAZMSV010000031.1:0-7731 GCA_964569075.1 uncultured Candidatus Saccharibacteria bacterium | reverse complement strand
GATAATGACGAGGTCCTAGGTTCAACTCCTAGTACGCGCACAAGGGACGCTAGTTGTTTCTGGACTATAAGATAGATCTTCTTTTGAGATTTTTTTGCGTATAATATAGTTTAAGTTTCGTCTTTTTATTAATTTAGATTGAATATTTATTAATCTTTGTATGTCAAAAAATCGTCTCATTCTTACCATCGGTATCATTTTAGTTTTCCTACCATTTTTAGGTTTTCCATCTACATGGGAAATGGTTTTTTCAGTTATCTTGGGCGCTGTCCTGATCTTCTTATCTTTTGCAGTATCAATAAAAAGACGAACGTTTCGTCCAAAGTTTCCAAGAGGTGAAAAGACGACTAATGCAGAACCTTTCGTAGATTCTCACAAGGAGGTTAATACTGCTGTTTTAGGTGACGCAGAGCATTCTGGCAATTTGGACATTTCGCCCACAAATACACCAAATACACAATGAAAAACTCCAAAGGATTCTCTTTTTCAAAATTTCTAGCAATTTTTGGTTTGGGGATCTTGCTTTTATTCATTATTATTTTCGGCTTACCACCCCTTGCAAGCGTCAACTATGAAGCCAAGGGTGAAGAAGTTAGCAAAATTCCTATTTCAGATATTGTTTTGGAAGATCCCCTTGTAGCTACACACATTGATACTCCTAACCAGGTTAAGGGTCTTTATATGACAAGCTGGGTTGCTGGGACACCTTCCTTGAGGAATAATATTGTCCGTCTTTTAGATGAAACTGAAGCAAATACTTTAGTGATTGATATAAAGGACGACACTGGGCGTGTCTCTTTTGAAATATTGAATCCAGAGCTTAAAGAGTACGGCTCTGAAGAAGTGCGAATCAGGGATTTGCGTGAGTTTATAGCTCGTCTTCATGAAAAAAATATATATATCATTGGACGCATCGCTTCTTTTCAGGATCCATATATGGTAAAGAAATTCCCTGAAAGAGCAGTTAAAAAAGCATCTGACGGTAGTGTGTGGCGCGACAGGAAGGGACTTACTTGGATTGACTCCGGAACTAAAGAGCATTGGAAATATCTCATCCTTTTGGCCAAAGAGTCTTATGACGCCGGTTTTGACGAAGTTCAATTTGACTATATTCGCTTTCCATCTGATGGAAATATGAATGACATTTTTTACCCATCAAGTGAAGGTAAAGTGAAACATTTGGTAATCAAAGAGTTCTTTGAATATATTCACAATGAGCTTGGAGATACTGGGTTGAAGTTGTCGGCCGATCTTTTTGGTATGGTGACAACAAATTATGATGATTTAGGAATTGGCCAAATAATTGAAGACGCCTTCCCTTACTTTGATTATATTTCTCCGATGGTTTATCCATCACACTATCCATCTGGATTTAATGGACATAAGAATGTAAACGCAGTGCCATATGAAATTGTGAATTTTTCTATGCAAGCAGCGCAAAATCGTCTGAATATTTTTAATGATACCGTTGCATCAACTACCGTAGAACTTCGCCCTTGGCTTCAGGACAATGATTATCCGGTTCCTTATACTCCAGAGATGGTGCGCGCACAGATACAGGCGACCTATGATGTGGGCTTGGATAGTTGGCTACTTTGGGATGCGAGTAATACTTACACTAGGTCGGCACTTAAGGAAGAATAATAATGAAGAAAAATATAGAAGGGAAAGATTGGTCAAATTTTTTTCGTGGCAAATCAATCACGGTCATGGGCTTGGGTCTCCTTGGTAGGGGGGTTGGAGATATTGAATTTTTAGCTAAATATGCAAAAGAAATTATTGTCACTGATTTAAAAACAAAAAAAGAGCTCAAGGAAAGTGTCAACAAATTAAAAAAATATAAAAACCTGCGGTTTGTTTTAGGTGAACATAGGTCAGAAGACTTTGAAGGGAGAGATTTTGTTTTGAGGGCGGCAGGGGTGCCTATTGATTCCCCTTTTATAATTCACGCAAGAAAGTTTGGGGTTCCTGTGTATATGAGTACTGCGCTTTTTTCTTATCTGACCAAAGCTAAGATTGTAGGTATCACTGGTACTCGTGGTAAGACTACAGTTACCAACATGCTTCACGGCATTTTAAAAAGTAATTATGCTAAGTCAAAAACAAAGGTTTTTCTCGGTGGGAATATACAAGGCATGGCAACATTGCCGTTAATAGAAAAAACAAAAAGAGGAGATATCGTCGTTTTAGAATTAGATTCCTGGCAACTTCAGGGTTTTGCCGATCTTAAGATTTCTCCAGAACTTTCAATATTCACTACCTTTATGCCTGATCATTTAAATTACTATAAAGGCAATATCCGCGCCTACTTTCAAGATAAGGCGGGTATTTTTAGATTTCAAAAAGATAGAAGTATATTTTTAGCTGGGGAACAGCTCTGCTCACTGCCGGTATCTCTCACAAAATTATTGCCCAAAAGTACACACTTTATTTCTGAGAGGGTGTTGCCTAAAAAAGTAAAACTCAAGGTTCCAGGAGAGCATAATAGATACAACGCAGCCATTGCTTTTTCAGCCGCGCGAGCACTTAAGATTCCTCTCAAAAAGGTAATTAACGCACTTGAAAAATTTGGAGGAGTTCCTGGTCGTTTAGAATATCTCAAAACATATAGAAGAATAAAAATATACAACGATACAACATCAACAACCCCAGAAGCTTTAATTGTTGCCCTTGAGGCCTTGGGCGTCTCAAGAAATATTTCTCTTATAATGGGGGGCACAGATAAGGGGATTGACCTATCTCGTCTTAACTCAGTTTTAAACAGCCATTGTTCAAGTCTGTCTCTGCTTTCTGGTACGGGAACGGACCGCTTAATAAAAGAGAAAGTTATTCCTGCAGATGTGCCATATAAAATATTTAATAATATTAGAAGTGCTTTCGTTGATGCTCTTAAAAAAACCCCAATCAATGGTGTCGTATTGCTAAGTCCCGGATTCGCTTCGTTTGGTATGTTCAAAAATGAATATGATAGAGGTGATCAATTTGTTTCCGTAGTGAATCTTCTAAAGTGAACATGCCCGCACCTTTGAAGGGTGCGGGCATGGCGCGTGGAGTTTAGTTAGACCGTGGCGTTCCTGTGTGGTGCAAAGTCTCTGCGCTGACGAAGGGTTGCCACTAGACCTCCGAGTTCCTCGTAGCGATCCATGGGGATCGCATCAATGAGCTCCTCGATCTCATCTTGGGTCATGGAAAACACTTCTTGAAGAAGCTTTTGACAGCCCTCCCAGTAAGTGATCACCCTCTTGTCAAAATCTACGCCTGAGTGCTTTGTCATTGTTCCTCCTGTGTGCGGGTTCTGTCTAAATCCTAACTTTTTTAACTATAGTGTCAAACGCTAGATTTTTTGTTGTATAATAATTTTGTATATGGATCCTGAAAAAATTACATATTTTGCAGAGACTGACTCTAGAAACAAAAGAGCCAAGTTTGGCATTAAGGCAAAAGATCGGACAAAACATATTTATGTCATTGGAAAGACAGGTATGGGTAAATCTACCTTGCTTGAAAATATGGCTATTCAAGATATCCAAAGCGGAGAAGGTTTAGCTTTCATAGACCCTCACGGTGGAACAGCAGAAAAGCTTCTGGAGTATATTCCTGAAGAACGCATTAAAGATGTTCTTTATTTCGCACCATTTGATATGGAATACCCAATCTCTTTTAATGTGATGGAAGATATTGGTGTAGACAAGAGACATCTAGTAGTTAATGGGCTTATGAGCACCTTTGAAAAGATATGGGTTGATGCTTGGAGCGCGCGTATGGCATATATTTTAAACAACACACTGCTAGCTCTTCTTGAGTATCCAGAGGCGACTCTTCTTGGGGTAAATAGGATGCTTTCAGACAAGGTCTATCGAAAGAAGGTAGTAGATAATGTTAAAGATACATCTGTAAAATCATTTTGGATTGATGAATTTGGTAAATATACTGAGCGTTTCGCCGCTGAAGCTACTCCTGCAATTCAGAACAAGGTTGGACAATTTACATCAAATCCATTGGTACGTAATTTGATTGGGCAACCCCAATCAACATTTGATATTAGAAAAATAATGGACGAGAAGAAGATTCTTATCGTCAATTTGTCTAAAGGCAAAGTAGGAGAGGGCAATGCGAACCTGATTGGCAGTATGCTCATTACCAAAATATATCTTGCCGCAATGTCGCGTGCTGATTCATCTGAAAAAGAACTTCATGCTCTTCCCAATTTTTATTTATATGTTGATGAATTCCAGTCTTTCGCCAATAAGTCTTTTGCAGATATTTTATCCGAGGCCAGAAAGTATAAATTAAATTTGACCATTGCCCACCAATACATAGAACAAATGGAGGAAGAGGTGAGAGACGCCGTATTTGGTAACGCTGGTACGATGATCACTTTTCGAGTTGGGGCTTTTGATGCCGAGGTTCTGGAAAAAGAATTTGCGCCGACTTTTACCGCAGAAGATTTGGTTAATTTGGGGAAGTTTCAGATTTATTTAAAATTGATGATAGATGGAGCTAGTTCCCAGCCATTTTCGGCCATAGCTAGTCCTCCAATAGAGCGTCCAGAAAGGACTTTTCGTTCTGAGATTATTGATACTTCTAGATCGCAATTTGCTCGTCCCAGAGCGGTAGTAGAAGAGGAGATTAAAAAATGGTACGAAGAGGGGAATAGTGAATCTTCTGGCGGTGGAGGGAGGCCGAACCCCTTTCCAAGCAATTCCTTTAATAAGGGTGGCAAAAGAGAGGGCGGAAGGTCAGAAATCCGTCATGAAAAAAAGGAACTTGAAAAAGATAAAAAGTCCGCTTTTGAAGATTTGATGGCAGAAGAAAGAAAAAAGAATCATGCGACCTCGGTAAAACCAATTTCTCTAGAGGCCGTTGTTACTCAAAATGCGTCTCAGAAAAATAAAAACCCAAGTGTTCAGCATGTTTCAGAACTTCGTCAGGCCCTGCAAAGTCTAGTCAAAAAACCCGTACCTGAAAAACTTCCAGAAAATAGGTCCCAGCAGTCAAGCAATTCAAATTTTAAAAAAGAAATTCCGCAAAAATCAGAAGAAAAACCTCATCGCCATAAAAATGAAATTCCCGAAGACGAACTCCGCAAGCTTCTTAAGGTAGATGATGAATAAAACCAATAAATAACATTCCAACATTCTCAAGAATGTTGGAATGTTATGAAAAGCATATGGTAAAAAGGGAACCAAAAATAAAAAGTGCAAAACAGATCGAGAGACACATAAAAGGTATCTCTAATCACTGGCGGATTGATATGTTGATGTTTATCGAAATGAGCAGTCCTGTTACATTGGAAGAAATAGTCGAGGCGTTAAATATAAATGTGAAGACCGCCTCTGAGCATACACGTAGACTAGTTCACGCCGGATTGGTTAACAAGAAGTATTCTGGAAGAAGTGTAGAGCATTCCTTGACTCCTTACGGCAAATACTTCGCTAGATTTATTTATCAGTTTAGGAAAACATTCTAACATTCTCAAGAATGTTGGAATGTTGTGGAGCGGGAGAGGGGGTGGTAGATTTATAAAATATGAAGCGAATACTCATTTTTTCGACTGGCTATTTCCCATTTGTAGGTGGGGCGGAAATTGCTGTAAAAGAGATTACAGATCGTCTAAAAGAGAGCTATCAATTTGACCTTATTACCGCCAAATTAAAGCCTGGTTTAGCCCCTGTAGAGCAAATTGGTGTGGTTACCGTGTATCGCCTCGGATTTGGCATAGCGACGCTTGATAAGCTAATTCTACCCATTTGGGGGGCCTTTAAGGCTTTGATGCTTAATAGAAGGCAGGAATATGACTATTTTTGGGGAATTATGGTGACTTTTGCAAGTTTGGCTGGATATATTGCCAATGGGATATTGGGCATATTTGGGAAGAGAAAAAGGATGGTTCTAACCCTTCAAGAGGGGGACTCAGAAGAGCATTTAAATAATCGCTGGGGCGGACTTATTGGATTTTCTTGGCGTGTGGTATTGGGGCGAACCGACAAATTAACCGCCATAAGTACATATCTTTTAGATCGTGCTCATCGGATTGGTTATGGTGGAGAGGCACATCTTGTGCCTAATGGGGTAGATGTAAATAAATTTAGGAGCAAAGATAAAGGGGGAGATATAAGAAAAAAATTTAATTTAAAGGAAGACGACATTGTATTAATCACAACATCACGGCTTGTAGAAAAAAATGCAGTCACTGATATTATTGATGCCCTCACTCTTCTACCAGAAAATATAAAATTTCTAATCATCGGCACTGGCCCAATTGAGTCCGACTTAAAACTTAAAACCCAAAACTTAAAACTAGACAGTCGAGTTTTCTTTGTTGGTCAAATAGGTTACGAAAATATACCAAAATATCTTCACGATTCAGATATTTTTATCAGGCCCTCTCTTTCGGAAGGTATGGGCAATTCTTTTATAGAAGCAATGGCTGCTGGCATTCCTGTTATCGCTACACCAGTCGGTGGTATTACAGATTTTCTTTTTGATCCAGATAGAAATCCTGAAAAAGAATCTACGGGTCTTTTTTGTGAGGTTAACAACCCAGAAAGTATCGCCAATCAGGTTGGGCGGTATCTAGAGAATCCTGCTTTGAGAGAGGGAATAATTTTGAATGCATCACGAATGGTTGAGAGGAAATATGATTGGGATTTGATTTCAAAGAATATGCAGGTGTTGATATTTAATAAATAGTCTTTTATTTAGGGCTTCTTTTGGTGTATTGTAGATTTATATGAAAATTCTAGTTACAGGTGTTGCGGGCGCTATAGGCTCTCATTTGGCAGAGAGGCTTTTAGATCTGGGGCACGAGGTGGTTGGTATTGACTCTCTAACAGAATATTACTCTCCAGATATAAAAAAGATTAACGCTAGAGATGTCACAGAAAGAGGAGGCACAGTCATCTTTAAAGATTTAGTTACTGATAATATAGGAGACGAAGTAAAGTCAGCTGAAGTTATATTTCATTTGGCTGCCCAGCCTGGAATTTCTGCCGTAACACCATTTGAGCATTATTTAAAAAACAACATTATTGCGACACAGCGTTTGATGGAGGTTGCTAAGCAATCTTCGGAATTAAAACTTTTTGTTTATGCATCCACATCGTCAGTCTATGGTGCTCGGGCTGACGGTGATGAAACCGTGGAACCAAAACCAACCTCATATTACGGAGTTACCAAACTCGCTGCAGAGCAACTTGCGATGTCTTATTACAGAGAGATCGGAGTTCCCGTTACAGTTTTGCGTTTCTTTTCTGTCTATGGTGAGAGAGAAAGGCCTGACAAATTTTATCATCGTCTAATTAAGGCAATTTTAGAAGATACGGAGGTCCCATTCTATGAAGGCAGTGAACATCATATTCGTAGCTACAGTTATATTAGTGATATTATCGATGGCTGTATTCTTGTTTTAAATAATCATGATAAAGTAATCGGTGAAATTTTTAATCTTGGCACCGATAAAACCGCAACCACGGGTGATGGTATAAGAGTCGTTGAAGACATTGTAGGAAAAAAGGCGAAACTTAGGACACTTCCTAGGAGACAGGGAGATCAGTTTGAAACCTCGGCTAATATTGAAAAGATTAGAAGAGTTTTAGGCTATAACCCGAAGATGTCTCTCAAGGAAGGATTAGATGCCCAGGTTGCTTGGTATAGAGATAAAATTCATAAAAAAATAAAATAAAAAATATGAAAAATAAGACAAAAATTCTCATAGCAACGCCCTTATAT
>CAZMSV010000030.1:0-8073 GCA_964569075.1 uncultured Candidatus Saccharibacteria bacterium | reverse complement strand
ATTTATACTGAGCATGCCTGCGGTGAGTTTATCGAATCCGTCGAACCACGATAACGTATTTGAACTTGAAATAAATGTATGAAAAAAATCCCCGACAATCAAATTTCTTTTTATCAAACCGAAGATGGTCGAGTAAATATTGAAGTTTTATACACAGAAGAAAATATTTGGCTAACGCAAAAACGGATAGCAGAGCTTTTTGATACCACTCCGCAAAATATTACTCAGCATCTTAAGAATATTTATCTTGAAAATGAGGTCGATAAACAATCAACTTGTAAGGAATTCTTACAAGTTCAAACAGAAGGATCTAGGCCGGTTGAAAGAAATGCGGCCATGTATTCGCTGGAAGCAATTATCGCCGTTGGCTATCGTGTCAATTCCGAAAGAGGCACACAATTTCGCCAATGGGCAACAGGAATTTTGAGAAGTTATATTCAAAAAGGGTATGCGCTTGACAGTGACAGAATGAAATATGGTTCTCGTTTTAGCGCCCGTTATTTTGATGAACTGTACGAAGAAATAAAAGATATTCGCACCAGTGAGCGTCGTATCTATCAAAAAATTACTGATATTTACGCAACAGCGATTGACTACTCGCCCAAAGCATTTGAAAGCAAGGAATTTTTTGCTACCGTGCAAAATAAACTCCACTTTGCCATCACCCAAAAAACGGCGGCGGAAATTGTGGTGGATAGAGTGAGTAGCGAAAAAGAAAAAATGGGGCTGACTTCTTGGCGCAAGTCTCCAGCGGGTAAAATAATGCCGAGCGATGTGACGATTGCCAAAAATTATTTGGACAAAAAAGAGCTTTCCCATCTTAACATGATCGGCAATATGTATTTGGACTATGCCGAGCTTCAGGCGGCGCGAGGTAAAGCAATGACAATGCAGGATTGGATAGAAAAATTAAACGCTTTTTTGAAATTTAGCGAACACGATATTTTGACCAATGCGGGGAAAATCAGCCACGAAGTTGCGGAAGCTTTGGCACTGGGCGAATATGAAAAATATAGAGTGGTACAGGACAAAAACTATATTTCTGATTTTGATCGTCAAATAAAAAAACTTTTGGAGGGTGAGAAAAAGAAAAAATAATATGAAAAAATCCAGAACAAGAATACAATATATAAAAAATGGTCGAATGAACCCTACTCTTTCAACTTTGGAAACCTGCCCGCCCCTGCCTGCGCAAAGGCTTCGGCAGGCAGGTTTGGAGGGATTTATACTGAGCATGCCTGCGGTGAGTTTATCGAATCCGTCGAACCACGATAACTTATTTGAACTTGAAATAAATTTATGCAAATTAAAAAAGGAAATTTTTATAATACTCTTACTAAAAATCGTAACGACGACAGTATTTTGATGTCTTGCATTGAGGAGACTGTTGAAAAATTAATGAGTTCAGATACTAGCTCGAAAAAACCAGGTATTTTACTTGGGAAGGTTCAAAGTGGTAAAACACGGGCATTTTTGGGTGTTATGGCTCTAGCTTTTGATAATGATTATGATATTTCAATTATCCTTACAAAAGGTACGAAACCACTTACAGAGCAAACATTAAAACGTCTACATGAAGACTTTGGTCAATTTGAAGAAGACAGTAAAGTTCAAATTCATGACATAATGTTTTTTCCTAAAAATATGGTTCCTTACGAGTTAAATCAGAAACTAATTATTGTTGCAAAAAAAGAAATAAACAATTTAAAACATGTTATAAGTGTGCTTACTACTAAATACCCAGATTTAAAAAATAAAAAAATTCTTATTATTGATGACGAAGCTGATTTTGCTAGTATTAGTTTTCATAAAGAAAAAGAAAGTGGTCAGGTTGAACAAGGTAAAATAGCTCAACAAATAGATGATATTCGTACAAAAGTTGAACAAGCCGATTTATTACAGGTAACAGCAACGCCATATTCTTTATATTTACAACCAGACGATAAAGATGGGGACAGTTTACTATTTCCTCCGAAAAGACCCGCCTTTACTGTATTGGTACCAATACATAAAGATTATGTTGGTGGGGATTATTATTTCATTGAAAGTGAGCAGGAAGGTACAACAGCTTCGCATGTTTATAAGGAAGTCCCACTTGAAGAGTTGGGAGTTTTAAAAGCAGGAAAAAATATTAAAAGAGCCGATAGAAGGTCTTTTAAAATTGAGGATGTTTTTTTAAGTCCCTATACAAAAACTATAAGAGATTCTGTAATGAATTTCATTGTCGGTGGCTGTATTCGAAGGATTCAACAAGAAAAGTCTGATCAAAAACAAGAAAGTTATAGTTTTTTAATTCATACTGAACAATCAAGAGTCTCTCATAATTGGCAAGAAGAAGTAGTTAATAAATTAAATAAAGAATTAGTTAAAATAGCAAAAGAAAATGGTGATACTTTTAGTCGATTAGTAAAAGAAGCTTATGAGAATTTAAAACCATCAGTTGAATTATCTAGTATTGATTTACCCCAATTTAATGATGTGATATCAAGTGTCTCAAAAGCATTAACAGAAGAAATGCTTGTTGTTGAAAAAGTTAATTCTGATAAAGATGTAAAAGCACTTTTGGATACCAAAGGCCAATTAAAATTAAGAACTCCACTCAATATTTTTATTGGGGGTCAAATTCTTGATCGAGGTATTACAATAAAAAATATGATTGGTTTTTATTACGGAAGAAACCCAAAGAAATTTCAGCAAGATACTGTTCTTCAACACTCTCGCATGTACGGTGCGCGCTCTAAGGAGGATTTAGCTGTAACTCGTTTTTATACTACGCGTGGTATTTATGAGATAATGCGACGGATTCATGAATTTGATAATGCACTAAGAGAAGCTTTTGATAATGGATCTCATGACCAAGGAGTTTATTTTATTCGTAAAGATGCGAGTGGCAAATTATCTCCTTGTTCTCCCAACAAAATAATGCTTTCCAATATAACAACTCTTAAACCGTATAAGAGGTTGCTTCCTGTTGGTTTTCAAACTGATTTTAAAAGCAATATAAAAAAGAATATTGAGGAACTAGATAAAGAAATATTAGATTTAGAAAAATCAAATTCGTCTGATTACTTTACAATTTCAATTGAGCAAGCTCTTTCCATTTTAGATAAAATTAAAAAAACTTTTATTTCAGAAGAAGAGGGTTACTACTGGGATATAAAAGCTCACAAAGCTAGTCTTGAACATCTATCTAAAAATTCCTTAGACAAAACACTGCAAGGAAAAGTTTGGGTTGTAGTTAGAACAGATAGTGATATTTCTCGCCAAAAATCTGATGGTAGATTTGCTGATGATATTGGTAGTGGTACAGGAGAAGTTGCTCTTACTGTAGCAAAGAGAATCGCAGAAAATATTCCAGCACTCATGTTAATTAGAGTAAATGGTAAAGAAGAAAAAGGTTGGAAAGGATCGCCATTTTGGTGGCCAGTTATAATAGCCCCTAAGAATACTCGTACAGCCATATTCGCAAGTGATACCATAGATAATAATTAATTTTTGATATAATATATTTATGGCAAAAAACGAGAAAAAAACCGAAAACCTTGCTCGTAAACTTTTAAAGAGGGTTAATATTTTTGAAAATGATGAATTTATTGTTGATGAGCAAAAAAGTGACAATCCTGTTATACAGAAACTGCTAAAGAATGCTAGTAAGTCAGGAATAGGACTTGGAAAACCTGAATTTATTATTCGTAAAAAAGATGATAATGATTTTCTTATCGTAATTGAGTGTAAGGCTGATACGAGATATCACGAATCGAAAAGTCGAGATCTATATAAAAACTACGCAGTAGATGGGGCTCTTTTGTATGGAAGCCATTTATCAAAAGAGTTCAATGTTGTCACTATTGGTATTAGTGGAGAAACCGAGGATGATTCAAAGATTAGCACATTTTTGTATGCAAAAAAATCACCGTCTTACAATGATTTATTAGACGAAAATAATCAAAAGATTAAGAAAATATTAAATTGGGACAGATATATTGAACGAGCAAAATTTGATCCTGTGTTAGCAAAATCTCGCCACTCAGACTTGATGCGTTTTTCTCGAGAATTACACGATTACATGCGAGATTATGCAAAGATTACCGAAGCACAAAAGCCACTTTTAGTAAGCGGTGTGTTGCTTGCGCTTATGGATAAAGGATTTGAGATTGCTTATAAAAAATATGAAGGAGAAGATTTGGCAAGTGAGACATTTAATTCCATTAAAAAAATTATTGAAAAAGCTGAATTGGGAGACACTCACGAAACAAAAAAGAAGGCTGTTATTAATGCATTTAGCTTTATTGCTCATCATCCAGAATTACAAAAAATTGATGCGAAAAAAAACGAATCGCCACTTTTTCATATTATTCGGGATTTGCATATCCATGTACAACCGTTCACTAAAGATCACTATGATTTTGATATCATAGGAAATTTTTATGGTGAGTTCATTCGTTATACAGGCGGAGACGGTAAGGGGCTAGGTATAGTACTTACACCAAAGCATATTACTGATTTGTTCGCTGAGTTAGCGAAACTAGATAAAAACTCTGTCGTCCTTGATATTTGCGCGGGAACAGGTGGTTTTTTAATTTCTGCTATGAAGAAAATGACTGAGAAAATCTCAGCTGAAGAAAAGAGAAAAATTTTGTCAAACTCCCTAATCGGTATTGAGCAAGAACCACAAATGTTTGCACTTGCTGTATCCAATATGATTTTACGCGGAGATGGAAAAACAAATCTTTATCAAGGATCATGTTTTGACGATTCTCTTTTTAATAAAATAAAGGGCAAAGCAAACGCGGGTTTTATGAATCCGCCATATTCACAAAAAGGAGATAACCTGCATGAGTGGGATTTCATTATTAGAATGCTGAATGGTTTAACTAAAAATGCTACTGGGATAGCGATCGTTCCAATGTCGGTTGCGATTGACACTAAACACCCATTGCGCGAAAAACTTTTGAGCGAACACAGGCTCGAAGCTGTTATGAGTATGCCTGATGATCTTTTTTACCCTATTGGTACAGTAACTTGTATTATGGTCTTTACTGCACACACGCCACATGATAGTGATAGAAACCATGAGAGTTGGTTTGGATATTGGAAAAATGATGGATTTAGAAAAGATAAAGTTCTTGGAAGAATTCCAAAGACTAATGATAGTTGGGAAAATATTAAAAAAGATTGGCTAGAGATGTTCCGTAGAAAAGAGGTTACCGGTAAAAGTGTTTGGAAGAAAGTCTCTAAAGATGATGAGTGGTGTGCAGAGGCATATCTAGAAACTGATTATTCTGATATCAACGAAGATGACTTTGCAAGAGAAGTGAAGAAATACGCAATGTTCAAGAATTTTAATAATTTATGAAATTAAAAAACTTGTTCGAAATTGAATATGGTCAACGCGAGTACCACTCGAAAGCTTTTTTGGAGGATAGTCATGGTTCTATACCGCTAATCTCATCTGGTGCAAATAATAATGGTTTTTTCGGGAGATTTAATATAAAACCAAGATATAGAAACATTATATCTGTTGCCAGCACTGGTTCTGTTGGCTGGGCGTTTTATCATGGATATGATTGTTGCGTTGATGATAATTGTTTAGCTCTTTTACCGAAAGAAAAATTATCTGATGAAAAGATGCTATATCTGACACTATTGATAAATAAGGATCGTTACAGATATATGTACGGTCGCCAGGTAACTCCAAAAAGGATAGGCGAAATTGAATTACCCAATTTTCCTAGTTATCTTAATTCTAGAAAAGTACCAGATGTCTCAAAAATACAGAATCCTGCAAAAAAGTCGAGGTTGTCTTTAAAAAATGTAGAGTGGAGATTATTTAAACTTGGCAATATTTTTTCATTTGAAAGGGGAAAGTGTGGTAGTGCAGAGAAACTCTTAGAAAAAGGAGAGGAAATTTTCTATGTGGGTGCTAAAAAAGAAGATAATGGTTTTATGTATAAGGTTTTAAGAGATGAGAGTTATGTTACGAAAGGCAACTGTATTGTTTTTATAGGTGATGGACAAGGATCAGTTGGATACTCTACCTATCAGGAAAATGATTTTATCGGTTCAACAACACTTTCAATGGGTAGAAATGATAATTTAAATAAATACAACGCACTTTTTATTATAACCCTTCTTGATAAGGAGCGGTTTAAATATTCATTCGGCAGAAAATGGAATGGTGATAAGTTAAAAAATACAAAAATAAAACTTCCGAAAGATAAGGATAACAAACCGGACTGGCTTTTTATGGAAAATCTGATTAAGTCAATGCCATATTCAGCAAGCGTGTAACAAACCCTCTAAAATGCTGGCGGGAAAAGTTTAGCGACTATTTACTACTTGTGTTTCGTTTTATCAACGAGCACAAAGGTTTTCGCTTTGCCTCCGTGAGGAGGAACGCGATCACCTTTAGACAATGTAATCTCAAGGGTTTTTGTACCCTCTACTTTATATTGGCCTGATTTAGTAGCAGTACCGCCTGTTTTGACTTTGGTCATAACAATCGTTTTGCTTAATCTGATAATCCAGGGACTTATCGAACCTCTCGCCCCCTCCCCAACGCTTGTAAAAGCGCTAAGGAGGGGGAGGAGGATAAGTTGATTCCCTAGAGGACAGAATCGGCACCCCGACTATCCCGCCAACATTTCAAAGGACTTGCACGGATATTATACAAGATTTTTATTTTTCAAGGGAGCCCCGCTCGCGACTCCTCTTGCCCTTGCGAGCGGGGTTTTGGGCACACGCAAACGAGAGGCCGTTCAGGCTCTGAGAGCCCTCAGGCTCGAATGAGGTAGATCAAGTGTGCATGTATTCCGCCTCAGATCATCCCAATCCCCTACTAAATCGCGTGATACTATTTAAATATGAATAAAGCAAATTTAGTTTGCCCAAAATGTAATCATAAACAGGAAGTTGAAGTCCCTGAAGGCAAATGTCTCCCCTTCCATAAATGCGAGAATTGTAATGAAATAATTTCAGTTCCAGAGGGAAGCCCGAATTGTTGTGTCATTTGCGAATACTCTGACAAAAAGTGCCCTGTATCGACAAATAAGTAGAAATACGTGGATGTGCAAAGTCGGATATTGCACAGATACTAGGTACTAGTAGAGGTGCTATCATTAACCCATGGCCAAAGGAAACAATTCACAAAAGAAGGAGAAGAAGAAACCCAAGAAACCAAAGAAGTAAAAATGCCAATGGGAGGACTTGGTATGCTATTTTGGTATACTAAAGCATATGGAAAATACATCTACAAATAGTAAGACTCCTCCACACTACATCTGCCTCGGTGGATGCAAGGGTGTATCAAAAATACCCGGTGTATGTGGTGCGCCTGATTGCGCCAACCACACGCACGAGCTTGTGCCTTGCGACTGCACCGATGAGAGACATCACGACTTTAAAATTGCCCCAAAGAGCGCTACCCATAACACCCACACACCACTCACTCTACAAAAATGCATGGCATGTGAAGGTAGTGTCATTCCTTTTTCAAAGTTAGAGGCAGATATATTGCTCAAGCAAATTCCCAGCTGGGATATTTCGCTTGATACTAAAAGCATGTTCAGGCGATATGGTTTTAAAAACTTCAAAGAAGCTCTTGCTTTTGTAAACAAGGTTGGCGCTTTGGCCGAATCGGAGGGGCATCATCCGGATATATATCTAAAAGACTATAAATTTGTAGAGCTCACACTTTCTACTCATGCGATCGGTGGACTCTCTCAAAATGATTTTATTCTTGCTGCAAAAATAGACGCATAATGTAATAGGACGTGTCCGCCTCGGACATTTCCCCTCCAGACCTGCCTGCCGAAGCCTTTGCGCAGGCAGGGGCAGGCAGGCACTATGAGCGTCCATGGCTAAAGAACAAAGCACCGTCACCCCCTCACCAACCCTTCTCTTATTCTCACGAATTAGAGAAGGGTTGGGAACTGAAAACTTATCACTGAAAACTTGAAACTAGCAACTAAAGATCCCGACACAAGGTCGGGACCCCGACAGAATCGCCGGGGCTAAAGACTCTAAACTATTTCTATTTACTTTCATTTTACCTAACTCTGACGGTCGTCAGAG
>CAZMSV010000029.1:403-8294 GCA_964569075.1 uncultured Candidatus Saccharibacteria bacterium | reverse complement strand
CCTATTAAGATTGGCGACTACTGCTGATTATCTGTTTTTATCTGGAATTTTAAATAAAAATTTTTTCTTACCACCCCTAGAAAAGATTTTTGAAACATATGGCACTATCTATCTAAACTTGATTAAAAATAAAGATGAAATAATCTCTATAATATCTAGAGAAATAAATGACTACCAAGGGCTACTATTGGAAATGACTCCTGAAAAACTGACTAAAAAATATCTTTATTTTTATAGTAAAAAAAACATTTCGAACATCGTTGATTTCAATAAACCATTGGATGGTGACATTATCTTTAATATTAGGGAAACTTTTGGTGTGGGTTGGGAAATTTTGAAAATGATGCTTACAGATATGGGATATAAAATAACGGAAAATACAAGATCTGAATATGGAGAGTCCTATAAAAGAAATCAAGAAATTTCTAGATCTGGTTCTGAACAAAAATTTAAGGGCGGGCTTGCAAATACAAACGAACAGACCATTAAGCTTCATACTGCCCACCACCTGCTTCTTTCGGCCATTCAACAGGTCCTTGGAAAAGAGGTGAAACAAAAAGGAAGTAACATAACAGAAGAAAGGCTTCGTATAGATTTCTCGTATCCTAGAAAGTTAAGCCCCGAAGAGTTGAAGAGGGTGGAAGATATTGTAAACAATTATATACAAGCTGATTTACCTGTTGTTCGTAGAGAGATGCCACTTATAGAAGCTGAAACATTGGGCGCTGAAATGGAGTTTGGTGCCAAATATCCAGAAATTGTTTCCATATATTTTATAGAAGACAAAGATGGAAATGCCGTATCAAAAGAATTTTGTGGAGGACCGCATGTCGAGAATACTCGCGAACTTGCGAGTATTCGAGATCCCGAAGGAAACATCCTGAGGGACGATCGGGGTTCGTTTAAAATTCTTAAAGAGGAGGCCGTATCTTCCGGGGTTCGGCGCATAAAAGCTACCCTTTCTTAATTATTAATTATTTTTCCAGTATAATGAGTATTATGTTTCGTTCTAAAAAAGAACATCTTTGTGTGGTTTGTGATGTTGGAAGCACCTCAGTAAGTGCTGGGATTGTTCTATTTAGAGAAAACCAAAAACCAAAAATACTTGCTACTAATATTTTTCCCATTTCAATCAGCACAAAGCCAGATATTCTAAATTTAGAAGAGAAAGCTGTGGGGTTTTTTGAAAAAGCCATGTTTTGGGCAGCACATGATGGCCTCGCCGTCGCTTATAAACAAGGTGTTTTTAAAAATAAGGTTGAACATGTATGCGTAGTACTATCCTCACCTTGGTATGTTTCAAAAACCTCGAAAGTTGTAATAGATAAAGAAAAGCCATTTGAACTCGATAATGAGCTGATTCAAACAGCAGTTAAATCAGAAGAAAACATCTTTGAACAAGATGTTCTGTCAGGTAAATATGAATCAGTAAAAGGAAAGGATATAAAAATGATTGAAAGGGAGGTTGTGGCGGTAAGGCTTAATGGATATGAAACTCTAGACCCACACAATAAAAAAGCTACAAATGTTGAGTTTTCTTTTTTCATGAGTGTGGTACCAATGAAAATGGTTACATCGATGAATAATCTTGCGAAAAAATATTTTCATATTGAAGAAATATTTTTTCGCACATTTCCACTTTGTTTTTTTAATTCAATAAAAAAGATTTACCCACATGAAAGTGACTTCATTCTTTTAGATGTAGCCGGGGAATCAACTGAGGTGATTTTAATATCTAAAAACATCATTGAGCGCTCAGCATCATTCTTTTCTGGTGTAAATAATCTTAGGAGACTTGTTATGGAAAAACTTGAAGTTACGGAAGAGATCGCGTATTCATTTCTAATTATGAATAAATCTGGAACAATTGAACCAGCTTTCAAAAAAGAACTCGATGATTTGGCGTTGAAAGATTCTGAAACGTGGACTTCTTCTCTCTCTAATATTCTGGATTCATTTCAAAAAACCTCTATTCCTCTACCGACTACCTGTTTTGTGGTGTGTGACCAAGCCATGCTAAGTTTATTTGAGTCTAGAATAAAAGAATTGAGTGAGAAATATGGGATTTCCCATATTGTGGCTATTACTTCTGACAAAATTCTTGATCATGTAGAAGTTGTTAAGTCTGCCAAACAAGTTGAAATTCTTATGATTGAAACTTTATTTCTTGAAAGACATGGAATTGGCCTCCACAACTAGGTTTTTAATATGATTGTTTTTGTATTATAATAAGGGTGATAAGTATTTGGTAAAAAAATAAAATTACAATGGCTAAAAATATTCTACAAGACATTGTCCCACCCGAGCGTCGCTCTATTCGTAATGTTCCATTGCCAACAAGGCGGGCACCTGGCCAACCACCCACAACGAGGCCATTGGATTCAGAATTGAGGCCAGCATCACCACCTCCAGAAGCACAATCTAACGAAATTTTTCCACCCAAACCACCGAAAGCATACCCATATGAACAGTATTTAGGGTCTGGTAGGGGATATTCCAGAAAGGCTATTTGGATCGCCTGTGGCGTGGCAATTTTGATCGTTATATTTTCATTCGCATCTCTTTTCTCAGGAGCAACATTGCGGGTCAATCTGAAACAAGAAACAGTATCTGCTTCCGGACAAGAGTTTACAGCCTTTCAAGGATCTTCTGGTTCTGGGGTTCCATTTGAAGTTATAAAAATTTCAAAGGATTTAGGAAAAACGGTCCCAGCTGAAGGTGAAGAAGAGGTTGAACAAAAGGCAAGCGGACAAATCATCATTTTTAATGATTTTGATACAAATGACCAAAGATTGATAAAGAACACACGATTTGAAACCCCAGAGGGTCTTATTTATCGAGTAAATGAATCTGTGGTTGTGCCTGGAGTAAAGAGCCAAAATGGAAGTAAAACACCGGGAAGTGTAGAAGTTACCGTCTACGCAGATGAGCCGGGAGCAAAATATAATATTGGATTAAAGGATTTTACGATACCTGGGTTCAAGGGTGATCCTAGATTTGAAAAAATGTACGCACGCTCAAAGACAGATATGAAGGGAGGGTTTGTTGGTATTATGAAAAAAGTCTCCGAATTGCAACTCAAGACAGCTAGAGCTGAGCTTTCCGATGAACTGAAAACCTCTTTAAAAGAAGATATGGAAGCGCAAATTCCTGGAGATTTTGTTGTCTATGAACAGGGAATGTTTTTTGATTTTGAATCACTTCCCCAATCAGAGTCACGAGGAGACTCTGTCCAGGTGAATGAGAGAGGTACCCTTTCTGCTGTTATGTTCAACAGGGCACTTCTCTCAAAGTATATTTCAGAAATTCTTGTACCAGAAATGTCTTCTATAGGCAAGGTTTCAATATTTGAAATTGAAAATATGCCTGTAGTTATTGACGAATCAGGAACATTTGACCCATCAACAAGTGGAGTATTCTCCTTCTTCGTTGATAGTTCTGTAACGTTTGTTAGTCAATTTGATGAAGAAAGTTTAATTACAGATCTGGTTGGTAAGCATAAAAAAGAATTGGCATCTATTTTAGAATCTTATCCGTCAATATCAAAGGCTGATGTTGTTATAAAACCTATCTGGAAAAGGACCTTTCCAAAAAAATCCAAGGATATTAAAGTAGAAATAGTGACCATAAATGATTAGTTGTATATTGACTACCAAAGACCTAGGCCGTATTATACTCGTAACCTTATGAGTATTGAAAAAGAGAAAGAGCAAATTATTGTTGGAACCGTCACGGAAGCACTGCCCAACATTCTTTTTCGAGTTATACCAAATGATAGCGAGAAAGAAATGCTGGCTTATCTTTCTGGTAAGATGAGGATGCATAAAATTAGAGTATTGGTAGGAGATAGGGTAGAAGTTCAGATTGATCCATATGGTGGCAAGGGAAGGATTATACGGAGACTTTAGTGGTTGCCTATCAAATTTACGGGGATTGACAGAGAACACCCCTCTGTATTAGAATTGCTTGCTACATTATATAAATATGAAAGTTCGAGCTTCAGTAAAAAAAATGTGTCCAAAATGTCAGGTGGTTCGAAGAAAGGGCTACGTTTATGTCATTTGCAAAGGAAATGCGCGCCACAAACAGAGACAAGGTTAAACAAAATATAAAATTATGAGAATTCTTGGTATTAATATTCCCGATGAAAAAAGATTAGAGATAGGACTTACGGCGCTTTTTGGTATTGGACGACCACTTGCTCATATAATACTTAAAAAGGCAAAGGTTTCATTTGAAGTTAAAGCAAAAGATCTCACTGTTGATCAAGAAAATGAAATTAGAAAATACATTGAAGGATATAAAGTTGAGGGTGATCTAAAGCGAGAGGTGGCAGGAAATATAAAGAGGTTAAAAGACATTAAAGCCTATCGTGGGCTACGACACGTCAGATCTATGCCGGTTAGGGGCCAAAGAACAAAAACCAATTCTCGTACACGAAGAGGAAATGTCAGAAAGACTATGGGTACGGGTAGAAAGGCGGCAGATAAGAAATAGTTTTGGGTTGTTTACAATACTTAAAAGATATGCTATTAATAAATAGAAAGGGGTGATTTAAAAGTTTGAGAAAGTTAGCGCCTTATTTGATAGAAGAATGGGCGCTACTTTTCCACTTTACTGTGTGAATCATTTAAAGAAACAAAAATTCAATGGGTAAGAAAAGAATAGTAAAAAAAGCTGGGGAAGAGGAATCACAGGTATCAAAGCCTGTTTCGTCTATTTCTAAAAAAAGGGCGGACGTAGGGATTCTTTCAGTCCAATCTACATATAACAATACCAAAATCGTATTAACTGACGTGAAAGGGAATACTTTGTGTTGGTCTTCTAGTGGATCCTTGGGGTTTAAGGGCGCAAAAAAGGGAACCCCGTTTGCCGCAGCCAAGGTTGGAGAGGTTGTTGGAACTAAGGCACAGGCCATTGGTGTAAAAGAGGTTTCTGTTGTTATCCGTGGAGTTGGCTCTGGTAGAGAATCTGGTGTTAGGGGGTTTCTCTCAAAGGGGATTAATCTTCTTTCAATCAAAGACGTTACGCCAGTGCCCCATAATGGCCCTAAGCCTAAAAAACCAAGGAGGGTATAAAAATATATGAAAATTGGACCAAAATACAAAATTGCAAGAAGACTTGGGGCTCCTGTGTTTGAAAAAACACAAACACAAAAATTCGCCCTTTCCCAAGCTAGAAAAGAGAAAACTCGACGTCGTTTTTCTAGACCGAAATCAGAATTCGGTCTTCAGTTGCTAGAGAAACAGAAAGCTCGCTATACATACTGCATAACAGAAAAGCAGTTTTCAAAATATGTAAAAGAGGCCTCTTCAAAAAAGGGAGTTCTCCCATCAGCACGACTTTTTGAGCACCTTGAATTACGCGCCGATAATGTGGCCTATAGGGCTGGGTTTGCACCAACACGATTGGCTGCAAGACAGATGGTTTCTCATGGACACCTCAATGTTAATGGAAAAAGGATAACCATCCCATCTTTTCGAATGACGATGGGGGACGCGCTGTCTATTAGACCAGGAAGCTTAGCTAAGCCACTTTTCGTGAATCTTGAAGAAAGGCTTAAACAACATAGTGGCCCAGCGTGGATAAGTTTTGATCATGAGAAAAAAACAGCGACAATTCAAGGTGTTCCGATTTTTCAGCCAGCCGAGTCTTTATTTGATATTAATGCCATTTTGGAATTTTATAGTCGATAGTGTTTCTTTTTAATTTTTTTAAAAAACCATGCCTGATCATTCAATTGTTTTGCCATCAAAACCAAGAATTGTTTCCGAGGATCAATTTACTGGAGTGTATGAAATAGACGGCCTGTATCCTGGATATGGACACACTCTTGGTAATTCACTACGAAGAATTATACTATCATCACTACCCGGAGCTGCTGTAACTTCAGTAAAAATCGATGGAGTTGACCATGAATTTTCAACAATTACGGGAGTAAAGGAAGACGTAATAACAATCCTTCTTAATTTAAAAAAGATTAGAATTAAGATGTTAACCCAAGAGCCTCAAACACTCACTTTAAAAGTAAAGGGGGTTAAGGATATTACGGCTGGAGATATTGAGAAAAGTGGACAAATTGAAATACTAAACCCAGAGCTTCATCTGGCCACTATTACAGAAAAAAGTACGGAGCTTTCAATTGAGATGGCCGTTGAGAGAGGTATGGGGTACATTCCTAGAGAAATTCTCCAGAAAAACAGGGTGGATGTTGGTATGATTGCACTCGATGCCATTTTCACACCTATTCGTAGAGTAAGTTACGAAGTCGAAAATATGCGCGTTGGAGACCGTACTGATTTCAATCGACTTAAAATCTCCATAGAAACTGACGGAACTATCACACCGAAAGAAGCCCTAGAGTCTTCTATTGAAATCATGATTAATCAACTAAGATCTATAGTTGGATTCAAGGAAGAATTAGAGATAATGGCGGACACATCTTTAGACGAATCTTCAAAAACTGATTCTACAAAAACAGAGGTGGATCCTGAACTTTTGAAAACTCGAATAGAGTCTATTGATCTATCTTCTCGAACCCAAAATGCCCTAAATAACGCCAATATCCGTACAGTTGGTGGACTTGCAAGAAAAAAAGAAAAAGATTTACTGGATATCGATGGACTAGGAGCAAAGGGGATACAAGAAATAAGAACAGTTTTGGCCGGATACGGAATCACCCTTAAATAAGACCTCTTATTTAGTAAACAAAATGCGACACCACAATCAAAATAGGAAATTCAACAGGAAAACAGGACAAAGGAAGGCTCTTCTGAAAGCACTCGCTGTGGCTTTAATTATGAAAGAAAAAATCCAAACATCTGAAGCTAAAGCTAAAGAATTACGTCCTCGGATTGAAAAACTTATCACCCTTTCAAAAAAAGGAACGCTTTCCTCGTATCGTCTAGTTATTGGCTCTGTTGGAAATGTTGCAGGGAAAAAAATGTTCACAGAAATTGCCCCTCGTTTTAAGGATAGAAAGGGCGGATATACAAGGATAACTAAGCTTATAGACAGGAAGAGTGATGGTGGTGCTAGGGCTCAAATAGAGCTAATAGGTTGAAAAGTTTAAGAATTTTGATAAGGTAATCCCACTCAAATGAAATACTCTATAGATGCAACGAATAAGAAAATAGGAAGACTTGGAGCAGAAGTCGCTAGTATTCTTATAGGAAAAAACTCCACCTCATTTCAAAGGAATAAAATTCCAGACGTTGAGGTGGTTGTCTCTAATGCCAGCAAGATGAGTATTTCTGAAACAAAAAAAGAAGACAAGGCATATGCTTGGTATTCAGGATATCCTGGTGGACTGCGTTTTGAAAAGATGAAAGACGCTTTGAATAAAAAGGGATACAGCGAAACTCTTCGACGCACCGTGTATGGAATGCTACCAAAAAATAAATTGCGTTCAAAAATGATACAGCGTCTAAAGATAAGTGAATAATTCAACTATGGAAAAAACAACAAAGACAAAAGAGCAATACATTGAAACAGTGGGACGAAGAAAAACTTCTGTCGCTAGGGTTCGCATAACCGAAGCCAGTAAGAGCGCCCTTACCATAAACGACAAAGATGTTACAGAATATTTTCCTACAAAGGAATTGCAAAATACAGCTTTCGAAGCAATAAAAGGCGCAGGACTTACTCAGAAATTTAAAATAACAGTAAAGGCTAACGGGGGAGGTATTAGTTCACAGGCTGGAGCTGTAAGACATGGAATTGCGAGAGCTCTAATTCTTTGGGATGAAAACCTTCGTAAGACTATCAAAGGTTTGGGCTTTTTGAAGCGCGATGCTCGCATGAAAGAGCGAAGAAAGTTTGGCTTGAAGAAAGCAAGGAAAGCTCCACAGTGGAGTAAGAGATAGTTTTTAGTTGTTAGTTTAAAGAAAAC
>CAZMSV010000029.1:0-393 GCA_964569075.1 uncultured Candidatus Saccharibacteria bacterium | reverse complement strand
GTCACACAACCCCATCTGGCCTGGATCCCACGACCCATCGCCGAAGAATGGTCACCTTGTGACAGTTCTTACAATTCAGAAGCTCTCTCACGTGGGAACAATGGCCAGGATAGGAGGCGTCTGGAGACATCTCCGCGACCACCCTCATTCTCCCATTATAACTGTGACATTTGGGGCACTGAACAGGTGGCCAATTGACCCACGCCACAATGAGTACAATAAAAGCAACAAGTGAAACAACGACCAAGATGAGGTCCATAGAAAACTCCAGGTTGAGGTTTGGTGTGTACTCCTACTTTTAATTATAACAAATCTATGAAAATATGTCAAGCGTTTGAGGTAATGTGCACACACATATGGCGGTTTCTCCTAGAATGGAGAAATGAGCATAAT
>CAZMSV010000028.1:0-8805 GCA_964569075.1 uncultured Candidatus Saccharibacteria bacterium | reverse complement strand
CTCTATCTCTGCAGAGATAAGCTTGAATACTCTTAGGGCGGAAACCTGAGCGTCAAAAAGTGTGGCCAGCTGGCGCGACAATATAACGATGTCTTTATTTGAAACCCTCTTCCCAAAGAAAAACTTATGCTTCAAAGTCTCGTCTTCTACAGGAACAATAGAGGAAATAATGAGGCCTCTTTTTTGTATTGAATTAATAGCAACATCTATACTAATAGCTTCAATTGTCCCCTCTTTATTTTCTCCATTTGCGTCAAGCGCTTTGTAGATAAATAACATAACAATTTTTTAAAGCATTTTTTCCAAAGTTTTCGGATTAGTAGAAAAAAGATAGGCATTTTCTACAGTAATCTCTCCATTTTGGACTAATGTGGCGAGGGACCGATTCAGATCAATCATTCCACTTTCAGAACTCGTCTCAATAACAGCATTTAACTCATGTGTCCTCTTATCTCTAATAAGATTTGCAACGGCATTGTTGTTAATCAAAAGCTCATAAGCAGGGATTAGACCTCCAGAAATTCTAGGAATAAGTCTTTGTGAGAATATGCCCGCCAAACTGCCTGCTAACTGAACACGTATCTGTGATTGCTGGTCTGCAGGAAATGCGTCGATAATACGATCAATCGTCTGTGCGGCTGTGTTTGTGTGCAGTGTAGAAAAGACCAGATGCCCCGTCTCCGCAGCAGTAACAGCCGTGGCTACAGTATCTGGATCTCGCATTTCGCCAATCATCACAACATCCACATCTTGTCTAAAAACACTCCATAGGGCTGAGTGAAAGTCATTAGTATCAATACGAACCTCTCTTTGGTCAATAATTGCCTTCTTTGGTTCAAAAATATATTCGATTGGATCTTCGATGGTGACAATATGTTCGAGACGCTCTTGGTTTATCATCTCGATCATGGCAGCTAGAGTAGTAGACTTACCTTGACCAGCTGGACCAACAACTAAGAAAAAGCCCTGTTGACGATGGACGAAGGTTTCAAGAACGGATGGCAGATTTAGCTCTTCCAATGTTCTAATCCTCTTTGGGATAAGGCGAAGAGCAATAGAGATATTGCCCAAACGATAGAAAGCATTTCCCCTGAAGCGAGCAGTGTCATGAGCATAAGCAAAATCAAGCTCCTTGTTTTCCAAAAAGTCCACTTTCATTTCTGGACGAATAAGGACCCCAAGAAACGCCTCCATATCCCCCTTGGTTAAGGGCTTCTCCTTCATAAGAGGAACAAGGAAACTTGATACACGGATATATGGAACCCTACCTTCTGAAAGGTGGAGATCCGAGCCATTTTCGGCAAGTACAGTTGTGACGAGTCGTTCTAATAGTTGATTTCGATCCATGAAAATTATTTTTTATTCTCTTTTAAAATCCTAATAACCTCTGATACGACTTCTGACGGAATCATTGTTGCTTTCACGATATATCCAGCGGAGCCCAAACTTATTACTGTTGATTGCGGGGCAAGATTTTCTTTACGAATAATTTCCAAAAGCTCTAGACCGTCCATTACTGGCATAATAATATCCAAAATCAGCGCATCGGGTGATTCGCCATTTCTCAATTTTTCTAATGCTTCATTTGGCCCAAACACAGCAACAGCATGATGGCCTAAATTATTAAATTTGAGTGCATACATATCCAAAAGAAACTTGTCATCATCTACGATAAGTACATTGTATTTAATTTCTTCCATAGTCTATTTATTATATCACGCTACCCACCCTAAGATATTAAAGAGTCCCCACATCTTCAAATGGAACCAACCTCTTAAAGGCTTTCATGATCGCATCCTCACGCATAGAAAGCATGCCCTTTTCGCGAGCGGCCTTAGCAAGCTCAAGTTCTGTGCCACTGCGGAGAATAATCTGTTCAATATCATCGTCCATTTCCAACACCTCCATCACCGCATATCTACCGCGAGTGCCGGTCGGACAATCCTCTGTAGGAGAGATTTCATAGAACTCATTCCCAAACTCAATCTCTTTTCTAAACTTTTCTGGTAAATCGGCAAATTGTTTTTCAAGCATAATTTTTATACTTCCATCGACGGGAACGGGCTTGCCGGCTCCAGGGCAAAGAGCTCGAACAAGTCTCTGGGCAATGGCTAAGACGAGGGTCGGCGCAATAAGATATGGGTCAACACCCATATCTATAAGACGTGGAATAACACCAACTGCATTGTTCGTGTGGATGGTGGAAAATACCAAATGCCCAGTGAGTGCTGCCTGAATGGCAAGTTGTGCCGTCTCTTTATCACGAATTTCCCCCACCATTATAATATCTGGGTCTTGACGAAGAGTTGTACGTAATCCATTTTCAAATGTATAGCCAATTTCTGGTCTAACTTGTGACTGACTGACTCCGTCAATATTATATTCAATTGGGTCTTCTAGGGACAAAACATTTTTGTGATCACGATCCACTTCATTTAACATTGAATAAAGACTTGTGGATTTTCCTGAGCCAGTAGGACCAGAAATAAGGATCAAACCATATGGTTTTTTTAACGCCCTACGAATAATCTCAACATTCTTTTTGGTCAAACCGAGTTCATCAAGTTTTTTCACCCCCTTCTCTTGGTCCAAAATACGCATCACAACCTTCTCACCAAAATAAGTTGGAAAAGTAGAAACACGAAAATCAATCCTTCTATCACCAATAGTGGTACTAAATCTACCGTCCTGAGGCTTCCTTTTTTCATCAAGTCGCATCTTGGAAAGAATTTTGATACGGGCCACTATGGCTGAGTGTATCTTTGCCGGCAGGATAAGAGAAGTGTTCATCACTCCGTCAACCCGAAAGCGCACTCGAACATTATCTCTTGTCCTTTCTATGTGAATATCGGATGCATTACCGTCTGTGGCATATCGAAGCATGGTGGCAACAATCTTAATGACTGGGGCATCTTCAATAATCTTAGTATTTTCTTTACCTCCCTTTATCGTATTAACGTCAGAAATATCAATCTGATTAGCCGCATTTGAGTTCTCCTCTTCCTCTGGGCTTTCACCACCATCAAACGATTCTTCCTCTACTTCTTTCTTAACCCCTAGTTCTGTTTCAAGCTCAGAAAGGGCCCTCGTAACTTCGCTTGAAAGCCCTTTATACATTGCAATCACCGACCCAAAGTCTTTCTCACTGATGAGAAAGACTTTGAATGGCATTCCAACTTTAGCTGAAATGAAGTTCAGAGCATCTTGAGCTTCAATATTATCTGGATCAACTACTCCAACCTCGAGTACTCCATCACGAACACCAATAGGCACGAACCTGTAATGAGTAGCTGACTCTTCTGGGATAAATTCCAAAACTTTTGCCGATATCTCTTTATCTAAAAGTGTCCTGCGTGGAATATTAAGCTCTTTACTTCTAAGGTCCAAAATTTCATCGACACCAACACCGCGCCTTATAAGAACTTGATCAATTGTAGAGTCTGTACTCTCTGCTTCATCAAGAATAAGCGGAATATCTTCCACTTTTATTATTTGTTTTTCCGCTAAGGACTCAAGTATGCTCATAGGAAGTAATAAATTCAAAAACAACTATAACTACATTATACTCGATAAAAAGAGCGAGCGACGAGACGGTATGCAAACAGGATAACTAGATGGCACTAAATGGGTTTGGTCGACCTCTTGGCTCTTCGTTTAGAGTCTGCGCAAAATCAGTAAGAGCTATAAAAGCTGGGTCTCGAAACAGTGAATCGTTTAAAGTGACAGACTCAAGCTCGCGTAGAAGATCAATCAAATCTTGACCTACTACATGTGCTGCTACTGGATTTCCAAATTCATCAATAATTAGCTCCTGCGAAAGTGTTGTGTCTCTAAGAAAAAGAAAGTACACAGCAGCCACAACCAGCAGGATTGATACACTGATTACTATTATCTTTTTCGTTGTACTGTTTGTATTTGGTTCCATGACAATTTTATTTTAACCAATATGTCTGAATTGAGACTTCATACTCATAAATGCCGTTACGTCCACCCTCATCAGAGACTTGAAATGCGACAGACTTTATATCAACCATTTGTAAACTTTTTTCTAGATCTTTAAGAAATGGTACTAAGTCTGTATATCTAGCAGAAAATGAGAAAGAGATGGTCGTTGTTTGATAAGGCTTAACAAGAGCTGGATCCAATGTAACCACCTGTGCCGAATCAACTATTTCTCCAGTAACGAGAATTTTTTTAATAGCTATGCCATGATTCCCTGCAATGCTATCGATATCCGTGACAAACTTTACTGTATTTATCTTGTCTGGAACAATACGCTCAAGTCTCTGCAAATTGTCCTGACTGAAAGAATTGTAGGTGGTCAGAAACTCGTCTCGGATTACTTCAAGATCACGTGCCCGATCCAGGGCATTAGAGTATTGCTCTTCTTGACCCATAAGCTCCTGCACACTCACATAGCGAGGGTCAATATGTAGGTAGAAAAGTCCTACAGAGATGATAATTAATAATAGTGGCATTAAGCTTCTCATAATTTTAGTTTGTTTGATTTACAGCCCCCGATGTAGAAGGTGTTGGTGTACCTAAACCACCTGAGTCATCGGGGAAATTAACTACTTCTTGATCCTGTATAGCTGGCAAAGATTGCTGAACTGGCAAAGACCTAAATTGTTCACGATACGAAATTAAGCTTGGGCTAACTCCGGTCTTGAAAGAAAAAACAACCATACCATCTTCATTCAGATCCAAACCTGAAAATTGAGGGTCAATGAGGCCCGAGTCTCCGCTAAAAATACTAGCCTGAAGGGCTACTGTAGCGTACGAACGAGCTTCACCTTTCATAGTAACCGCAAATTTACCATTTTCATCACTAATGAAAGTGAAGCCATTAAAGCGAACGCTTTGCAGTGTATTTATTTGAAGAAATTCAAAAAAGGAAGAGAGTGTAATATGTTTATCAATTAGCTCTTTAGCTGAAACAATACGGGAATCAGATCTAGAAAGCTCTTTTATTAGTTCGGGTTGTAAAGCCTGGCGTGCCATGGTCAAACTATTCTCCATCTTGGCTATACGACCAGAAAGATATTTCTCATACACAAAGACGCCGAGAGACGCGACGAAAGCAACCACAAAAATTAGGGTCGCAAAGAAGGAAAAGATACTGCCAGAAGCTTTATAAGCAGGCCCACTGGAGTTTTCTTTTTTAGGGATGAACGAAGATTGGGGTTTTTCCATTTAGTGTATTGAAAAATGCTGACTACTTCAAACAGTATACTACCAATAAACAGTAAAGTGTCACTTAATAATCCACAGCCCCTGAAGAAAGCTCTTTCTAATCACAAACATAGTTGAGAAAAACTCAATCTAATTCTTGTAATTTTCGCAAAGCGACACCGACCGCAACAGCAAACTCTGGACCTGTCTCTCTTAAAATTGGTTCCAAAAACGCAGGAGCTTCCGTCTTCAAAAAAGGATTTCCTGGAACAACGGGCGTCTGGAAACCATCTTGTGCTAGTTCACCAAGCCCCTTAAGAGCGGAACCACCACCAACCATAACAATCTTGCTGAGTGTTTTATTATATTTTCTCTGATAGCTCAAAACCACTTGATTAGCTTCAGAAAAAATATAATCAAGGCTCAGCCTGACAATGTCTCTTATATCTGTTTGGCCCCCAGGGATTATGCCTACTGAGCGCTTGAGTATCTCCGCTTGGGCCAAGGGGATACTCAAAGACTTAGAAATCATGCTCGTGATGTCTTGCGAGCCACGATTAATAGTGTGAGAAAGTTTAACAATACCTCGCTCAACAATATAAAGCTTTGTAGAAGCCGCCCCCATATCAAATATCATTACTGGGTCTTTGTCTTCTTCAAGCACGGCTCGCATAGTGCTAAAAATTTCTATTTCAAAAAAACTTGATTGGAGCCCTGACTTTCGGATAATCTCCTGGTACCGAACTAGCGTCTCGTTGTGAATGGCCACTAGAAGCACATCTGTTTTTTTTATTTTTGTAACTCCCTTTTCTTTACTATCCAACTCTTCATCTTCGTCTTCTTCTCTTTCTTCCCTTGGGATAATGGACCAATCTAGTGTCACCTCAGAGATAGGAACGGGAATATATTTTCTTGCTTCAAGCGGGATCATAACAGAGAGTTGTTGAAAACTTACAAGTGGCATCTCAATAATTGACATAAGACTTGAGGAAAATGGAATAGCCATACCACAAGAGTTGGTAGTTAGATTAACTTCCTTTTCAGCCATAAGATCAGTCAGGGCCTCTACGACTTTATTCGGTTGCAAATTGGTAGCTTGCCCAATCTCAACCCCAGCATATGGCCCTAAAGCAAGCTCTCCATATGTTTCAAGTACGGCCCTCTCCCCCTTTTTGCGAAGCTGAACTACCTTGATGGCGGATGACCCGATATCAATACCCAATACACTTGTTGATTTTTTCTTAAAGGAAAATAAATTCTTAAGTGGGTTCTCCATAGACTAATTGTAACTGTGATTATAACACATATACATCGCCAACTTAAGGTAAAATTATAGTATGTTCCATAAAACATTCCATTTTATTTTAGATATTATTTTCCCAAAAAAGAAATCAACTGTAATGCTTGAAGAAATCGCCAGTGGAGTGGGACTTCGAACACTTGCGCCAGCCCCAGCAACACCCCACTCATTTATACACGCCATTTTTCACTATAAAGACCCCCTTGCTAGAGCTTTAGTATGGGAAATAAAATATTCTGCGAATCCGATCCTTACTGAAGAGGCTGGAAAACTCATGGCGGAGGAGATAATGTCTTTTTTTGAAGAAAGGGGACTATTTATATCACGCGACTGGATATTAATCCCCATTCCAGCATCAAAAATACATTTGAAAGAGCGTGGGTTTAATCAAACAGACATATTGGCACGAAACATACTAAAACATTTACCAAAAGACACAATTCACTATAAACCGAGTGCAATAATCAAGATAAAAGAGACTGAACCTCAGGCAAAAATAAAAAATAAGCGAAAGAGACTGCAGAATCTAAAAGGAGTTTTCAAAGTAACAAACCACGAAGATGTCTATGGTAAAAATGTTATTGTCATTGACGATGTGGTAACAACAGGAAGCACTCTAACTGAGGCTAGGCGAGCACTCAAAGAAGCTGGAGCAAAGCAGGTGATCGCTATTGCATTAGCACATTAGACCTTGCTTGCCCCCACCACCACCCACTTGGACGTATACGTCCAAGTGGGTGGATCCTTTATAGCCCGCAAAATTTGAATACGCCACACGTGTGGCGTATTCAAATGGCTCTGTTTAGGCCTTATTTTCCACTGTCAGACACGATGATACATAATACCACAGACTATTGACTTTTATGCTAAATGGGTGTATAATTAGCATAGTAGATTAACCGAAAAAATTGAATTCAACGTTGTTCTTTTCAGGAGGTTTCAGATGATGAAAATGCTGCGTGACATGTTCCTTGGTGCCATCCTGTATATCACCCTGTCCGTTTTGGTGGGGCTATACCTCGACTGGAAGACCACGGGACATATTGGGGAGCCTTCGTCAGTCTACGGCACAACCATCGCCAACGACGGGGTCCCTTTCGAGCGGTACTGTGGCTACCTGATGAAGATCGGCCGCGGCTCTATCAGTTTCGATGACGAACCCGGCGAACCACTACGGATTGCTTACCTTTTCTTCCGGGATAACGAGGGCAAGCCGAGTATCGTCAAGGTGATATACGGTAACCACCTTGTCGGCATCAGGCCGAACCAGTTCTACGACCTCGGCATGAGGAAGTACGCCGAGGGACTAAATTTTCCGCGGCGGTTGGAAGTGGTAAAGGAGTGCCAGCAATAAACGGCACTCCCTCCCCGCCCGACACAGAACCGCCCAGGCACTCTCTGTGTCGGGCGGTTTCTTATAATTAGAAACCTTTAATTAGAAACTGAATTCGCCACGATATCTACCTGAATCGAGAATGTGTCTTCAACACTAGCGACTTTTGCTACTTGAGGTATGACTAAATTAAAATCGGAACGTTTAAGTGTGCCCGAAACTTTTCCTTTAAGTTGTTCGAGAGATAGAGAGCCCTCTAAATTTAAGATCACCGACTTAGTTATACCGGCGATGGTTAGATTACCAACAATTACCCCATTAAAGCTTTCACCTTGGAAAAAGCTGGTGGGTAAATTAATACTTGCTGTCGGCACGAAAGTTATGAACTCATTGGCTGAATCTTCCGCCTTTAAAATAAAACGAACTATGGCTCCATCACGAAACTCATTGTCAGTTTTAAATGTGCGAGCATTAATGGAAATGGTTCCAATTGTTGCTGTACTGCCAGATAGGACAATGTCACCAGCGATTTGGCTTGTGACCCCAATTACTGTGTTATCAAAATCATTTAAAACCTCACCAATTCGAAACTCAACCTGAGAATTTTCTTGGCTAATCTGATAGCGAGCTTCATCACTTTCGGTCACCTGTGCCGTTTCTTCTCCAACTTGTTCAATACTCTGTGAAGGAGCTTCCGGCGCGCGGGTAGCATATAGAAATACTCCAGCTACTATTAGAATAATTAGAACTAAAATTGTAATAATGTTTTTATTCATAGTACTCAATTATAGCAAAATCCTGTCTGGCGGAGAGTGAGGGAGTTTCTCGGCTTACAGCCGCAGTACACCTTTCCTATTTTTTCAAATGAATACATTCTCAAAAATGTAGGAGAAGGTTTTCGAATCCCTCACTATCGCGCGCCGACAACCCACTCAAATGTCTCCCAGACATTTTCCTGGGTCGTGGCGGAGAGTGAGGGATTCGAACCCTCGAGAGGCTT
>CAZMSV010000027.1:0-9329 GCA_964569075.1 uncultured Candidatus Saccharibacteria bacterium | reverse complement strand
ACTAGTGACAATAATGGTGTTTACAACGAAACTGTTGATTTAAAAAAAGAAAGATCAGCAATGTTTAGACAGGGCATTAGTAGGTTTGCCTCAAAAGAAGTTTGTTTTAAAAATAATTTAGGACAAGAAACTAGATTTTTCGATTATTTTTTTGTTTTAAGATTAGATAAGAAAAATATTGAGAGACGACACTATAAAGTTTTCGCCATCTCTGGTTTTGGTTTTATGCCACATATGTATTTGAACTATAAAAGAAATTTATATTCTATGTCTTTGGGACAAAAACTTTCTTTGCCGTCCGATTTTGAAAAAGAATTTGAGTTAAGTATTCCACCCAGCTACCACTTAGAGGCTTTACAAATATTTACTCCAGATATTATTCATGAGATCTTAGAGCTTCCACTACGCTGTGATATTGAATTTGTTGATGATAAAATTCTCTTCTTTTTTGAGGCCCAAAATAACGTCTATAAAGATTATAAGAATTTGAACAGTCAAATATCTGGAGCCTTAAAAGTAACAGATTTGCTTAGGCCAAAATTTGAGAATCTACGCTGGGCCCCAGTTGGAGATAAATCTCACTATATGTAGTAGAATTGGAATATGACAGGTAATATCTACAATAACCAAGACGCTAATATACGAAAGACTTGGGCCTTTATGGCCGTGTTTTTTGTAGTAGTTATATTTCTAGGCTGGTTTTTCTCGTATCTCTTTGGTAATCAGCTAATTCTTTATGTTGCTGTCATATTTGCTGTAGTAATGAACTTCTTCTCTTATTGGTATTCCGACAAAATTGTCCTAAAAATGCATAAGGCATATCCTGCGAGTAGGAAAGAACACTTTGATTTATGGACAATAACAGAGAATCTATCTATTGCGGGAGGTCTACCAATGCCAAAGCTTTATGTTATTGATGAACCGGCTCCCAACGCCTTTGCTACTGGGCGGGACAAAGAACATGCAGTTGTGGCAGTGACTACCGGGCTTCTGAGTACCCTTGATAAAAGTGAGTTAGAGGGCGTTGTTGCCCACGAACTAGCTCATATTGGTAACAAAGACATGCTCCTGTCTACGATTGTTGTCGTTATGGTTGGGTTTATAACGCTTCTTTCCGATTTCTTTCTTCGTTCAATGATATGGGGAGGTGGTAGAAATAATGATCGTGGTGGCGGACAAGTAGGGCTTGTACTCCTCGTTGTCGGTGTGGTTTTGGCAATTTTGGCCCCCTTTGTTGGGCTTCTTATTCAAATGGCAATTTCTAGGAAGCGTGAATTTCTTGCAGATGCATCTGGTGCCCTTCTTACCAGATATCCAGAAGGTTTGGCCAACGCCCTTAAGAAGATTAGTGGAAGCGCAACTCAGATGAGAACAGCAAATCATGCAACTGCACACCTTTTCATATCAAGCCCGTTTAGAGCCGGGAATGCTAAGTTTATAAACAAACTTTTCCTCACCCACCCACCACTAGAGGAGAGAGTCGGTGCCTTGCTTGGTACAAAAAATGATAATCGTGAATAAAGAAGAATTCGAAAAAAAAATAGCAGAACTTGAGGCAGAAGTTTTGAGTCTGGAAAAAAACCTCATTCATGACCATTTAACAGGCCTTAAAACTCGTAAATTTTTTGAAGAAGAAGCTAGCACATTTCTTGATATTGTAGATCGTCCTGAGGATACTCGTAGAAAACAATGGTTTGGTTTTAGAAATGTAAGCATAATTCTCTTTGACATAGATTATTTTAAAAAAGTGAATGATACATACGGACACGATATTGGTGATGAGGTATTAAAATTAATTTCCAAAACAATAGCCGGAAGCTTGCGTGAAGGTGATACAGCTTCTCGTTGGGGTGGGGAGGAGCTAATGGTCCTTCTTCTTGGTGCGACAGAAAATGATGCAATAAAAAAGGCCGAAGAGATTAGAGAATTGATTTCTAATCTTTCATTTTCAGTTCCAGGACTTAGGGTGACCATATCGTCAGGTGTCGTGTCTTCAGAAGAGGGAGTTGGTTTGTCTGAGCTTATAAAGCGAGCGGATGAGGCTCTTTATAAGGCGAAAGAAAATGGAAGGAATAGAGTGGAAGCATACTCAAAAAGGTAAAAGAGAAAACGGCAGAAACAAGGCGGTTGGATATTCCCAAAGTCAATTTATTAAAAGAGAATGGGCGACGACACTTCTGTCGCCGCCCACTTGTTACATTGTCCACCTAGCGACAAGTCGTCGCTGAGGAGGAGACTATATAGAAACCAGTCTCATCCCACCTCAAATTTAGGATGAGAGTGAGGATTTCCATTGTTCCTCCACCGCCCTTGGGGATAATGCGGTAGCTGTATGTATACTGCGCCTCCCCCGAGGTTGAGGTGGTTTCTTGCCAACCTCCCCCGATGTTTTGGAAAACGTACTCTCGGCCCTGGGTGTCAAAGAGACGTCCGCCAGCCACATTGAATCGTTCCTTGTAGCTCGTGGACCCATCGGGGTTCACTACAAACCTACGGGTAAAGTGGATACGATATGTTCCATCGACGAACTGAGTTGGTCCACAGAGAGAGAACCAATTGATATTCCACTCTGCCCACTCACTCTTTGCGGACTGGGTGTTGAGCTCAGCACGCAGGACTTCCTCGCTCGGCGAGGTGGGATTTGTGCAGGCGCCCAGGAAAAGAACCAGGGCAACCACAGAGTAAAGCGACTTGCGGAACATACGACCTCCTTAGGGTGGGGTGTTGGGACGGGGTCAGGTGTTTAAGAACAGCTATTAATATAATACATAGTATGGCTTTTTTGTCAAGAGTATTAATTTTGTGCGGACATTGTCACGCCCAAGTCACGACATAGCTTTAATAATTTTTGACTTCGCTAAGGTTACGTTGTGATGAAGGCGAGGCACTTCGGATTACCTCAGTACTTCATGATCCTGAGCGAAGCGAAGGGCTCGCAAAGCATAGTCGCTTCGCTTGCTGCTTTGCGGAAGGTTACTCTGGTCTTTAAAAAATAAAAAGCCCCTGGCGACGAATCGCCAGGGGCCGGGTTGGGCATGTACTACATGTACTACAGGCGTAGTGACGCGCGCCAACAATGAACGACAAACTTCTCACGAAGGAAGTGAGTATGGTGATCATCGCCTTCCGCGAAGTACTCATTCTCAATGAGATATTGAAGGCCGGCAGAATACTCCTCACGTGTCATTTCCCATCTCTTGCGAATAAGTTCAACAAGGGTATCTCCTGGCAGTAGGCCAAAGTCGTGAAATGTACACCACTCACCACGAGCCCTGCAGACATTAAGTATGCCCCCAGCAACCTTGTCCGCTGCTTCAGATCCGAAGTTGAGAGGAAAGTCTTCATCCCCACTACTCAAACCTCGTTTTTCCATCGGTGTGCGCTTGGTGATGTTCACCTTGCCTGGCTTGATAGGAAACTCTCTTCCTAGGTTGAAAGTGAGTTTCCTGTTTTCATCTGCCCCACCGTACTCAGCGTAATGAATGAGCTTCCAGATACTCTCGAGTATTCTGGCGGTTACATTAAGATAGCTCCCAGCGTTACGGAGCTTGCCCTCAATACGTCGCCGAAACATCACTCTTATCCAGTCACTCTCGTCGTCGGGGGGATAGACAAGGTAGGTGTGTGGACGTTCGAGTTTGTTGTGGCACATCAGTAGCCAAATCGCTCGAGCGTGACTGAAGATGATGTTGGATGTTTCTCCCGAGGGAGGTGTTCGCTCACATTCAATATTGGCCACGAAGTATATCCAGTGGCCAGGCTCCTCTTCCCAGCTTTCAAGGTGCCCTGGTTCAACTTCATGAACTCCGAGTAGTGCGACGGATGAACCGTTGCCGATCAGAACCTGACGACCAACGCGAAGAGGCATCTCTTCTTCCTTTCTGAGGTTCAAAGAACCAAATTGACTGTATGTTTTCAGCCCAGTCACTGGCTTATCCAGAAGGGTTCTGGAATATTTTATATTGATAAACTTTTCTTGATATGTCAAGGGTAACAAAAAAGAGCAAAATACTTTCGTTTATTCCATTTCGGTTTCTGTTGGAGGAGGCCTTTTTTCGTAAAGCTCTGGATGTCTGTTTGGTACGTTGTTGTAACCTATTTAAATAAAGAAGAAGCCACCCGAGGGTAGCTCCCCTGGGTGGCCTTGCTGGTCACACTCTGTATGACGACTCTCGTTTGGCTATTTTCAAGCGGTTATATAACTGGCGGTTCGAGGAACTCGGGTTTTCCAAGATCCTTTGCTGTTTCCGCAGGATTAAAGAAGAAATCTAGTGCCCTAGTGAGTATACACCGGACCAGTCCATTGCCCGTAGCTTCACCACTATATTCACCAATCCAATGCAAACCATTTAGATGAAGAATGTAGTGGATCACATCCTTGCGATGCTCATACTTCTTGTCGAAGATGAGGTCTTGATCAGTAAGACTGATATTGAAGATTGTCGCTTCACCGTATCTGTCGCTCAGATGACCAACGAATTGATCTGATTCTGGTTCTGTCCAAATGGCTCCGGCGAACATGGACTGAGTGAGTGCGGTACGAATCACAGGAACTGCCCCTTCCTCTGGTCTGTACGCGATATCGAGTCCACTATTCCACTGGAAGAAGAACCCCTGAACTAAAAGTGCGGACATTGTCAACCTCCCGAGATAAGTTATGGTGCATTTCCCAACAAAAATCTATATTAGATACTTAAAAAGTCAAGTGCTGGGCAGGAAGGATTCGAACCTGCGGTACCTTTCGGCACACCCACTTTCTCCTACACATGGCGGAGGAGACAGGATTCGAACCTGCGGTGCCTTGCGGCACACCCGCTTTCCAAGCGAGCGCATTCGACCGCTCTGCCACTCCTCCGCCATATGTGGGATTGCAATCTGCATCCAATCGTACCACTCTTGGGCAGATTGGGAACAATTGAGGCGCATTCGACCACTCTGCCACCTTAAACGGGACTGCAACTTTTAACCAATCGCTACACTCTTGGAGAAGTTGGTTGCAATCTCGCGCACTAGGCCACCATGCGAACCCTCCGTGTTTACAGAATACTACAATATTTTCCTATTTTTAAAAACAATTCCAATCACAAAGTATCCCCCCTGCTCAATGTATCTATTGACGCACCTTCTCTCTATTCTCTATCTCAAACACTTCTCTAATTCTCACGAATTAGAGAAGTGTTTGGTAGTATTAATTAGTGTTGATATAAGAATAGATTATGAGAATAGATGGGGGATTGATTAGGATATTAATTAATTATTGAGAATAATATAAAAAAAAGTGAAAATGAAAAAGAATTGGAGTTGGCATTGAAAGCTCTGGCGAACAGACGTCGTATTTTGATCGTAAGGTATTTAAGGGTGGTTAAGGAAGCAGTTGTTGGTGGTATAGCCGACAAGATCAAGCTTTCATTTAAATCAACATCAAGGTTCTTCACAACATCAAGGTTTAACCTTGATGTGGAGGGAATTAGAGACGGCGCCTTATCCACAGAAGAAGGTGAACTAGGGTTCACTTTTATCATTATACTGATATAATGGCAGGGTGATTCGTATTTTCAAACAAGTATGACCCAAGGCACAGCGCTTAAGATATTAAAGACCGGAGCAAATGTATTTCTCACGGGCGAGCCGGGTTCTGGCAAAACCTACACAATAAATCAGTATGTTTCGTATTTGAAAAACTGCACTGTCCCCGTGGCGGTAACAGCTTCCACGGGTATCGCCGCTACACACATTGGCGGTATGACCATCCATTCGTGGAGCGGTATTGGTATTAAAAAATTTCTCTCGGACTATGATGTGGATCGTATTGCTACGACCGAACGCACGGTTAGCCGTGTGCGTAAAGTAAAAGTACTTATCATAGATGAAATATCTATGCTTGATGGCGTGACTTTAGCTCTCGTTGACAGGGTGGTGAAAGAAATCAAACAATCGCAGAAAGCGTTTGGAGGAATACAGATTGTTTTTGTCGGAGATTTTTTCCAATTGCCCCCGATCACGTCACAAGGGAGAGTAAGCGACAAAGCTGACATGCTTTTTGACGAGGAAGAATCTCCCTTTGCTTTCGCATCCCGTGCGTGGCTTGGGGCCGACCCACTCATTTGTTATTTATCAGAACAGCATCGCCAATCTGACAATGTTTATTTGAAAATACTCTCTGCTATTCGCTCGGGCAATGTGACGCCAGAACATCATACGCATCTTGAAAGCAGACGCATGAGCGCAGATGCGCCAGCAGTTCAAAATCTAACAAAGCTTTTTCCTCACAATGCTGATGTGGACAGGATTAATACTCTTGAGCTCGGCAAGCTTCCTTCAGAGCCCCACAGCTTTGAGGTGGAAGGTTTTGGGAGAGAAAATCTGGTGGAGCAACTCAAAAGGGGTTGCCTTTCTCCAGAACATTTGATTTTAAAAGAAGGCGCAGTGGTTATGTTTACAAAAAATAATTTTGACAACGGTTTCGTCAATGGCACCCTAGGCACCGTCGTCTCTTTTGATGAAGATACCGGCTACCCGCAAGTGGAAACACACAAGGGCAACACTATCACGGCCTCTCCCATGGAATGGTCTATAGAAGATGGTGGCAAGGTTCTCGCTCGCATTACTCAAATACCTCTTCGTTTGGCATGGGCCATGACTGTTCATAAAAGTCAGGGCATGTCCTTAGACTCCGCATTTATGGATTTAGCCAGTGCATTTGTGGAGGGGCAGGGGTATGTGGCGCTCTCCAGAGTGAGGACTCTTTCTGGGCTTCATCTTGCTGGATACAATGCCCAAGCTTTAGCTGTGCATACTGATGTCAAAGATAAAGACAACTTTTTTCGCACTGCTTCAGCCGAGGCAGAGGGTGCTTTCGGAGACCTTTCAGGGGATGAGCTTACGAAAATGCAGGGCAATTTCATCCGCGCTTCTGGTGGAGACCCTAACCTAGCCAATACGAAAAGAAAATCTCCTTCGCACTTAGAACAAAAGAAAAGCAAAAGTGGCGGAACGAGGGCGACGCTCTATTTAATCAAAGAAGGTAAAACCATTGGCGAGATTGCAAAGCATAGGTCGTTGACCGAAGGAACAATCCTGAAACATCTTGAAGATTTGAAGATGAGGAAAGAATTATCAAGCGACACCCTCTCTCATTTACGGCTCGGGCAGGAAAATACTATCTCTATAATTCAAAAAGCAATTCAGTCAAGTGAAGGTGACAAATTAAAACCAGTATTTACAGCGCTAGGCGAGAAATATTCCTATGAACTTATCCGACTCGCGAGACTACTCCTTAAGGAATAATTCCATGAAGAGTCCATCAGAAAGAAAAATAGTTTTGGTAGCAGTTTTGAAAAATAAACGGGATCAGAGTCTTCTTTTAAAGAATCGTTGGTACAGGATTCCAGCCACATATTTACCAAGGCGTAAATTTAAATACATTGCTTTTTATCAGCCGGCAATATTCGGCTCTGATGGTAACCGCATTATATATTACGCGTGTATTTCAAGGCAGAAGGTTGTAAAGAGGATTAACCTATTACCAAAAGAGACCAAGCATCCTAGAGCCAATGACAATTACATTAAATTTGAGTTTAAAATAATAAAAAAGCTTGGACATTCCATAAAAAACACAACCCCAAGGCGCATCTCTTTTGGCTTTACCAGTTTGAAAACCTTGTTTTCTGCCAAAAATATTCTAGAGCTCTATGGAGTACCAGCCACTGAAGAGATTGTAGAGAGGGGGTTAAGGCGTGTCGGTATTAGGGCAAAGAAGCAGCATTACATCTCGGAGGGAGGTAGAAAATACCGCCTTGATTTGGCTGTTTTCTCAGGAAGTAGCAAGGTTGCCATTGAGTGTGACAATGCCAAAGCTCATGAAATTAAGGCTCAAATAAAGAGAGATACCATGAAAGACCTGTTTCTCCTTGATCACGGCTGGAAAGTCGCTCGTCTCAAGGAGCACGACATTATGGGGAACTTACCTTTTTGCGTCTCTCATATTAAAAGTCTGATACGAAAGTCTTAATTTTTATTTATGAAATCAAAAGTAAACAACTATGCGTTTATAGACAGCCAAAATCTAAATTTAGGCATCCAATCACTGGGGTGAAAATTAGATTTCAAACGTTTCCGCGTCTACCTCAAGGAAAAGTATTCGGTCACAGTAGCTTTTCTTTTTATTGGATATGTCGAGGGAAACAACAAGCTCTACGTATCACTTCAAGAATCTGGGTTCATTTGTATATTCAAACCAACACTGAAATACAAAGATGGCACCACTAAAGGAAATTGTGATGCGGAATTAGTGTTGCGAGCAATGATTGAGTACTCTAACTACGCTAAGGCGGTTATTGTAACGGGGGACGGAGACTTTTATTGTCTCATCAATCACTTTATTAGTAATAAAAAGCTTGAAGCAGTTTTAGTCCCCGATAAGTATAAATTTTCTGCTCTCCTGAAGCTTGATCATGTAAAATCGTACTTACGACATATGAATGATTTACGAAATAAACTGGAGTATAAAAAGAAAAGGCCCCATGAGGACGGAACCTCATAGGGTAATCTTTTCCATTGGTGATATAGACAGCATAGTCTTTTTTACACGAAAAGTCAATCACTTGTATCCGTCCATAACATATGAGACTCATTGGCTGTTAATGTACTAACAATATACTTCAAAGGAGAAACAAGTCCAAGTGACCAGTGAGGTCTTCTGGTGTTGTACCAAAGCAACCAGTCGATTAACTTCTCATTGAAAGCATCAATATCATAAGCAAGTAACATCCGGTGTTGTTTGATGAAGGCATCAGAGAGAGTTCGATTAAATCTCTCGATCTCAGCATTCATTTTGGGAGTTCTTGGGTATGTATGATAGTGGGTCATGTGTAGATCTCTAACTTTTTTGTCAAAGTGTTTCTTGAACTCTGATCTATTGTCAGTTAAGACAAATTGAAATGGGAATGGAAAGACCCGTCTGCAGAGATTAAAAAATTCTTCCACCGCAGGAGAAGCGCTTGATTTGTTGGAATTAGGACACAGTGTGTTTTTGACTGGAGCGGCTGTAAGCCGAGAAACTCCCTCACCCTCCGCAAAGCAACGAGCGAAGCGACTATGCTTTGCGAGAGTACTGAGGTAATCCGAAGTACTCCGCATTTGAAATATTTTGTTATATCTTGCGAGCCTTTCGCTTCGCTCAGGATCATGAAGTACTGAGGTAATCCGAAGTACTCCGCCAAATCGTGATAGGTTATCCCGCTTGAGGCACATTGAATAATGAGAATTTCGACGTACCTTCTCTCTATTCTCTATCTCAAACACTTCTCTAATTCTCACGAATTAGAGAA
>CAZMSV010000026.1:8417-9337 GCA_964569075.1 uncultured Candidatus Saccharibacteria bacterium | reverse complement strand
ATCTTATTGTTCTTATTTCCCGAATCAACCAGCAATCTGTACGATATATCGTACAAATTGGGTAATAGGTTATAGGAGAGTATATTTTGAAAAGTTATTAAATTTTATTAAATCTTATTGTTCTTATTTCCCGAATCAACCAGCAATCTGTACGATATATCGTACAGATTGCTGAAGATCTATCGCCCACAACAATGCTTGGAATAAAATTCTATAGCTACATTTCTTCTTTTAAAAACTGATTCAGAGATTTTTTCGGTGCGTCAAATGGTATCTTTGCAAGATCAACAAGAAGTTTTATAAAAGGGGAGTACGAATTTTCTTTCAAGAATAGTAGTGTTTCATTGTACTTTCCATCATCTACTGCTTTTTCATAACGAGCAACGGTTGAAGGGCTGACCTTAAGTGTTCTTGCTAGTTGATGAGTTGGGGTTGATTTGTGTATTCCTAATATAATTGCGAACCGTTTTGCTATCATCAAATGTTCGGTAGGGGTGATTATTTCTCTGAATATACCGTTTCTTCTTTTCCTAGACGTGTCTGAAATAGCAGAGATAACATGACGCTCTATTTTTTTACGGATGTCAGCTTTTATTTTGTGCTGAGAGACGTGGGGCATTTCTTTTATTATTTTATTATATATTTGTACGATATATCGTACAAATCGAGAGCCATGGTTTTCCGACAGGTTTTGCTTGGTGCGCCCAGTAGGAATTTTTCATTACATGAACAGTAGAGGTTTCGTCCCGTCAAGGCGGGATACTCAACCTTTTCAATTCCTAACGTATATAAATAAATTTATATACTCTGGGCGGATAGCCCTGAGGGTGCGCCCAGTAGGATTTGAACCTACGACCTTCTCCTTAAGAGGGAGCAGCTCTACCAACTGAGCTATGGGCGCAAATTAACTAAATGACTTA
>CAZMSV010000026.1:7765-8317 GCA_964569075.1 uncultured Candidatus Saccharibacteria bacterium | reverse complement strand
AAACTTAATCTACCTTGCCTCGAGCCATATACCTACCAAGACAGCTATGGGCGCAAATTAACTAAATGACTTAAAACTTAATCTACCTTGCCTCGAGCCATATACCTACCAAGACAGCTATGGGCGCATACGAACTAGCTTGTAGCTGTTAGCTTACAGTTTTTAGCTTTGATACAAATTCAATAAATACTTAAAACTAAAAACTATTACAAACTATCTTCGAATTTATATCACAGAAACGGGCTAATTCAAACAATCAAAAATCAATTTTGTGCCCGGGGTGAGACTCGAACTCACAAGGCCTTGCGACCAGAGGATTTTAAGTCCGCCGTGTATACCATTCCACCACCCGGGCTTTACAAAAAACAATTTAAGTAAATATTATGTTTTGAGAGCGTAATATTACTTGAGGCGTGGACGGGAATCGAACCCGTGAATAAAGCTTTTGCAGAGCTTCGCCTTACCACTTGGCCACCACGCCTTATCAATATAACAACTTAAGTTCTACCTTGTTTCAACACATTCACACCACCTTCCTTACTTACCCATACG
>CAZMSV010000026.1:0-7665 GCA_964569075.1 uncultured Candidatus Saccharibacteria bacterium | reverse complement strand
CGAGCTTCGCACAGTATTCATTTCGCTACGCTCATGCACTTGGCCATACGCCTTACAGAAAACATGATTTAAGTTCTACCTTGTTTCAACACATTCACACCACCTTCCTTACTTACCCATACGCCTTATCAATATAACAACTTAAGTTTTACACCTTTCTGGCACGTTCACAAAGCTCGAGCTTCGCACAGTATTCATTTCGCTACGCTCATGCACTTGGCCATACGCCTTATCAATACTCCGCGCCAAATGAAACCTTCTTATTGTATCAAATCTTAATACTATTCAGATGACAGAAGAAAATCAATTTTTTGTCGATTTTTTTCTCCTAAATCAAGCTGAAATGAAAGTATTGGTATTCTTCCAATTTTTGATTTTTCTTGAACGAATCTTTTAAAGGCGAGGTTTTTGCGACTTAAAAAATCTTCAGCTGCTCTCTCTTGGTTGTCTGGTAGAACTGTGAATAAGATAACTGCTCGCTTACTATCTCCAGAGAGTCTGCACCCAGTTATGGTAATGAGAGAAGTCCTATTGGACTCTTCAGCTATAAATTCTGCAGCCAAATGCTGGAGTAGTTCTGGCAGTTTTTCTTTTCTGTAGCTTATTGGTTTCATTATAGTGCTTTATTTGTTTACTGTAGCAAAGCATTCTATCTTATCACCAGGGGCGATTTCAGTTTTTGATTCAATCATTGCTCCGAACTCTTTTCCTTCCTCTACTCTTCCAATCTTTTCTTTTTGTGTTTGAAGCTCTCTAATTCTTCCACGACCAATCTCTTCATCTCTCCGCAAAATTTTTACTTGTTCTCCCGACACTATTTCTCCAGACTCTACCCGCCCTCCTATCACTTGTTTTTCTCTTGTTTTGGAAAAGAATTTTAAAATTTTTGCTTGACCCGTTGTTTCTTCCACTTCTATTTTTGGGGTTCGTTCAGAAAGAGCTTGTTCGAGCCACTCGGTGAGTTTATAAATAATATCGAATTGATCTATAGATATCCCAAGTCTGAGGGCAAGACTACCAGCCTGTGGGTCAATGGGACTATGAAATGCGACAACGAGTGGGTTTTCGTGACTACTCGCAACGCGTATGTCATTTTCTGACACTGGCCCAATTCCAGAAAGAACTATTTTTGGCACAATTCTTTCATTTTCAAGTTTTGCTATCTCATATACAAGGGCATCTATGCTTCCCGCAGTATCCGCTCTTACGATTACCGGTATTATCGTCTTCCCATCGTCAACTGCTTGGGGGGCTTTTATTGTGTCAGTTTTATTTTTCGCTGCCAGACTAGCGGCTTCTTTTTTATCAGTTAGACAGATGAATTCACTGCCCACTTTTGGGGGTGAATCCCAGCCAATAATGCGAATAGGACTTGAAAACGTAGCTTCCTTGATTGGTTTGCCTAAAAAGTTTTCAATTATTCGAAGTGGAGAAACACTCTCTTCACAAACGGCGAACTGTCCAAGTCGTACTGTCCCGTCTTTTATAATAGCAGTAGCTATGATGCCTTTTTTTGTATCAAGGTTGCTCTCTATTATAATTCCAGAACCATTAGCATCTGAATCCGCAGTAAGTTCTTCAAGCTCTGCCACAAGCAGAAGCAGGTCTAGAAGTTCGGGCACACCCTCGCCAGTTTTTGCGGATATTGCTGTCCAGGGAACATTACCGCCATATCCCTCAATAAATATGTCGTTTTCTGCTAGGTTTTGTTTTGTTCGGTCTACACTTGCGCCGGGTTTGTCTATCTTGTTTATAGCAACGACAAAAGGAATATTGTCATCTTTTAGTATGCGGAGTGCTTCAAGGGTCTGTGGCTTTACCCCATCCTCTGCTGACACAACCAATATTCCTATATCTGCCACTTTTGCTCCTCGGGCCCTGATCGCCCCGAACGCTTCATGACCTGGTGTATCAAGAAAAGTAATCTTCTTCTCCTTTTCATTTTTTCCAGTATGAATGACTTCGTATGCAGATAGATGTTGGGTTATTCCGCCGGCCTCTTTATCTACCACATTAGTTTTGCGTATATGGTCAAGAAGGGTAGATTTCCCATGGTCAATATGACCCATAATTGTAATTACGGGTGGTCGTTCTGTTTGGTTTTTCTTTTCAGTTGGCATTATATTTTATTTCCCTTGGCTTAAATTTTCTTTGGCTTGCTTTATGACATCTTTTTCTTCTGTACTCATTTCAAATTCAGAACCGAATTTTTTAATGGGTTTTGAAAAAATACTGATATGCTCTCTGGAATAAAGGCTTGATATTACTACTCCGTCTCCTTTCTCATTTAATAGGGTAGTAGAGAAACTTTGGTTTCCACCAGATCCAGTTCCCTTAAATGGGTTGAAACGAACTGTTTCAACTGCCTGGATGCTACGTTTTAATCTGTTTTCAATGTTTTTCCAGTACTCTATAGAGTTCATTTTAAATTTCTCGTAATCATTTAGCCCCTCTTTCATGGCTCCAATCGAGTCTTCAAGTGTTTTACCGCTTTTGCCCATTAAGAGTTTTTTGAGGCGTATTTCAAGTCGTATAATCCAAATAAGTAGTATTATGATAAAACCAAGTAGGGCATATATCATTGTTGGGGTATCGAGAAGAAGTGGCATGACATTAAAGATTGAGGCGAGCTAGTTATGGGGGTCCAATCTGATAAGAGGTTCCTAGTATACAAAAAATATGGGACTCTGGAAAGGCCCGCTGGGGGAGACTATTCACGAAATGTATTTGGCGTGATATAACATGTTCACTAAATTATGTCTAAAATCAAACAAGATAAAAGAATTTATTTTGATTATGCATCAACAACCCCCGTTGATTTAAAAGTTCTGCGGGCAATGATGCCTTTTTTTTCTAAACGATTTTATAATACCTCAGCCCTTTACAGGGAGGGGATAGAAACAAGGGCAGAACTTGAAAGATTCCGAAAGAAGGTTTCAGGCCTTCTTTCGGCACACCCAGATGAAGTGATCTTTACTGGAAGTGGTACGGAGTCTAACAATATTGCAATTTTGGGGGTGGTGTCTTTGTCTTTAAAGAAGATAGCTAGACCACATGTCATAGTGTCTGCCATAGAGCATCCGTCTGTTCTCGCCCTTGAGAGAGAAATACTTAATCGTGGTGGAAGAATGAGTATCCTACCAGTTGATGAAAATGGAGTTGCTGACTTAAAAAGTCTGTCAAGTCTTCTTTCAAAAGACACAGTCTTAGTTTCAATTATGTATGCAAATAATGAAATTGGTACTATTGAGCCAATAAAAGAAATTTCAAAAATAATCCGCTTTTTCAAAAAAAATCAAAAAATAAAATCTCCTTATCCGTATTTTCATACCGACGCAAGTCAGGCAGCAAATTATTTATCACTAAATACTTTAGAGTTGGGGGTTGATCTGTTGTCTCTCGACGGCTCAAAGATTTATGGCCCTAAGGGGGTTGGGGCGCTATGGTTTCGTCGGGGTCTCCTTTTGTCACCAATTATATTTGGCGGTGGTCAGGAGGGGGGACTCAGGTCTGGCACAGAGAACCTTGCTTTAATTGCTGGGTTTTCTTCGGCTCTTGATATTGCATGCTCTATGCGAGAAAAAGAGTCACAAAGACTTTCTATCCTTCGAGACAAACTGATATCGCAGATTCTTAAAAAATTTAATGACGCACATTTAAATGGCGATCCGATTCATCGTTTACCAAATAATATAAATATTTGTTTCCCAAATATTGACGCTGAACATGCGGTAATTTTGGCAGATACTTTCGGAGTTCTTTGTTCGACAGCGAGTTCGTGCAAGACACTTTCTGAAGACTTACAGTCAGAAGTTATTATGGCACTTGGCAAAGAAAAAGAATGTTCCAGATCATCCATCCGGTTCTCTCTGGGAAGGCAAACAACGGTGGATGATATTAAAGTTCTCCTTTCTCGACTTCCTAAAATAATTTCTCGCACTGGCGCGATTTGATTTGGCCACCCATTTCTTCTATAATTCAGCGATGGAAGATCTAACAAAAAACCAGCTTGTCCTACTTACTTTGCTTATAAGCTTTGTTACGTCAATTGCTACTGGCATTATTACGTTTTCCCTTCTTCAAGAGGCACCCCCTTTTGTTACTCAGACAATCAATCGGGTGGTTGAAAAAACAATAGAAACAGTAGTGTCAGAAAATAAAGATAATACAATCAGTGAAGTTAGAGAAGTTACAATCGTAGTTAAAGAGGAGGACCGTATCATTGATGCTATTTCTAAAAATACAAATAGCTCAGTTAAGATCCAGGATGTTAGCGGGTTAGTTTATGGGGTTGGCACAATCATCTCACCGAGTGGTCTTATTGTTTCGTCAACTCGTGATATTTTCAATGAAAATGGTCGATACAAGGCCACCATGTCTGATAAAACTGAAATCGGACTACGCCATCTTGGGCAAAGCAGCGATAAGACGGCCGTCTTTTTTAAAGTAGTAACAGAGAAAGATGTTGCCTTCAATGGGGTGTCAGTTGATCTTTCCAGCACAGAAGTGAAGCTCGGCCAGTCAGTTATCACTCTCGAGGGGGAAAGTCATAGCACGGTCTCTATAGGTAGGGTGTCAGCTTTCCTCTATTCAGATCCCGCAGACACTACTACTAAATATGGTCTTGAAACGGACATTATTCATAAATATTTAGTAGTAGGTTCTCCTCTCTTTAATCTTTCTGGCGAATTGGTTGGTATTCGTTCAAGTCGAGTTACTGCATCAAATTCACTGGCGTACATTTCCGTAGCATCTCTTCAGGCTGATATTACTGAGTATCTTACTCGGTAGGATTGGTAGGTTATTTTTTCGCGCTAGTTTTTTATTGACCATACCAAATTAATATTGTATTATATACGTCTATGCCACCATTTCAGCGATTTACCACAAAAGCAAAAGAAGCCATAAAGAAAGCTCACGAGCTAGCTATTGAGCGTGGACAAAATCACGTGAATCCTTTGCATTTGCTTTCCGCTCTGATTCTTCAGGATGAAAGCATGGTTGCCTCTATTTTAGATCGCACAGAAGTGGACACTATCCTTCTAACGGATCTTTTGCTAGAGGCCATCGAATCACCAGAGTCTGGTGCGACCATGGCCCCCTCATATCAGATTTTTCTTACTCCAGAACTCGCTCAGGTTATAGACAATAGTCTGAAGGTTGCTGAAGGATTAAATGACGAATTTGCTTCAACTGAACATATGTTCGTGTCTCTTACAGAGGTTTCTAGTTTGGCGAAGGAGCTTCTTTCTCGTTTCAAAATAGACCGCACGACAGTGGTTAAGGTTATTGATGAGCTTAAGTCATCAAAAAATTCAGAAGGTGTTCGAGAAAGTAAGAAAACAAAAAACCTTCTAAAATACACAAGAAGTTTGACCAAGCTTGCTAGCCAAAACAAGCTTGATCCTGTGATAGGCAGAGATAATGAAATTTCTCGTATTATACAAATTCTTGCAAGAAGGACAAAAAATAATCCAATTCTTATTGGAGAGGCAGGTGTCGGGAAGACCGCAATAGTTGAAGGGTTAGCGGTTCGTATGACCAATGGAAATGTCCCAGAATCATTGCGTGAAAAAGAACTTGTCTCACTTGATCTTGGGCTCTTGGTGGCAGGAACCAAGTATCGTGGAGAATTTGAAGAGCGATTAAAAAATATTATAAAAGAAATTGAACGATCAGAAGGAAAAGTAGTTCTTTTTATTGACGAAATACATACTATTGTTGGCGCTGGTGCTGCTGACGGCTCTCTCGATGCTTCTAATATGCTAAAGCCAGCTTTGGCTCGTGGAGAGTTAAGGGCTATTGGCGCAACAACCCTCAAGGAATATCAGAAACACATTGAAAAAGACCCAGCTCTCACTAGGAGATTCCAACCAGTTTACGTAAATGAGCCATCACAAGAAGACGCAATCACAATCTTACGTGGACTTAAGGAGCGCTATGAACTTTATCATGGGGTTAGAATTACTGATGATGCGATAGTTTCCGCAGTTAATTTATCTTCTCGGTACATTACTGACAGGTTTTTACCAGATAAATCTGTAGATTTGATTGATGAAGCGTCTTCCCGTCTCAAGATTTCACTTGAAAATATGCCACCAGTTCTTGAAGAAACTCATGCCAAAATCATGAAGCTTGAGATTGAAAAAGAAGCACTAAAACAAGAAGTTGCATCCTCAAAGGGGCCCAAGACAAAAGCGCGCATCAAAGAGATAACTGAGTCTATAGCTGATTTTAAGGAAAAAACATCAGAGCTTGAGTTGAAGTGGAAAAATGAAAAAGAAGCCGTCAATGATATAAAAACTTTCAAAAAAGAACTCGAGAAACTTCGCCTTGAAGCGGAGTCTGCTGAGGCTCGTGCGGATCTCTCATCAGCAGCTGAAATTAGATACGGCAAAATCCCGACCCTTGAAAGAGATTTAGATCAAAAGATGAAGAGATTAAAAAGGCTTCAGAGTTCTCGCAGAATTATTAAAGAAGAGATTACAGAAGAAGATATTGCGGATATAGTGTCTCGTTGGACAGGGATTCCAGTTTCTAGAATGCTCGCCGAAGAAGCAGAGAAGCTTTCTAAGATGGAGGACTTTTTAAAGAAGCGAATTATTGGTCAGGAAGAGGCAGTTCAAAAGATATCAGATACCATTAAAAGATCACGCGCGGGTATTGCTGACCCCAACAGGCCTATCGGTTCATTTATGTTTCTTGGTCCGACTGGAGTTGGTAAGACAGAGCTTACTAAGGCCTTAGCTGAGTTTATGTTTGATGATGAAAAAGCTCTGATTCGTGTAGATATGTCTGAGTTTATGGAGCGTCACGCTGTTTCAAAGCTTATAGGGGCTCCTCCAGGATATGTTGGACACGATGAGGGTGGAACATTAACTGAAATGGTTCGACATAGGCCATATGCAGTGATTCTTTTTGATGAAATAGAAAAAGCACATCCTGAAGTGTTCAACATACTTCTTCAGGTTCTTGATAATGGTCGCCTTACTGATGCAAAAGGGCGTGTGGTCAACTTCAAAAATTCTGTAATTATTTTAACTTCAAATATTGGTTCGCAGTTCATAGATAAAATGGAGCGCATTGGTTTTGTGGATTCAGGAGCAGGTCAAGGTGGCTATGATGATGCAAAGCAAAAAGTAATGGATTCCGTAAAGGAACATTTCCGTCCGGAGTTTTTGAATCGTCTAGATGATATTATTTTATTTAACATTCTTTCTCCAGAAGCGGTAGAAGATATTGTGAAGATTCAAGTAGAGCAGGTTAAGCAACGCCTTGTTGAAAAAGAAATCACACTTGATATTAAAAATGAAGCGTATGAATACCTTGCAAAGGAGGGCTATAACCCTCAGTATGGGGCGCGTCCCTTGAAACGTCTGATACAGAGTAAAATACTTACTCCAGTTGCGTCCCTCATGATTTCTAAAGGGATACTTAAGGGTGGGACAGTTTCTGTAGGGGTTAAGGATGGCGAATTTACTTTTGATGTGAAGAAAGGAAGGAAGGGGAGTCTTTGGGTGGAAAGTCTAGTAGATAATAAGCAGGCAGAGGCAGAGACAAAGACAAAATAGACTTGTAAAATGCTAACTCTCCGATAGAATGGAGAACATTGCGTCGATCGGATAGCGGCTATTCCAGAAGACTGTAAATCTTCCGCCTTCGGGC
>CAZMSV010000025.1:0-10332 GCA_964569075.1 uncultured Candidatus Saccharibacteria bacterium | reverse complement strand
GGGGGGTGATGGCGCGGTACTTTGGCTCCATGAAAAAGGAAAAGAATTTTCCGGTCCTGCTGGTGGCAATGGTGGAAATGGTGGGGACGTCCTTGTAAGGGCGGTTCGTGACATAGGTATATTATCTGAATATCGACATGTCAAGGAATTTATTGCTGGTGATGGAGATGGTGGTCAAAGAAATAGTCGACACGGAAAAGATGGAAAGGATTTGATTATTAACCTACCTGTTGGAAGTGTTGTTACAAATTGCGAGACCAGGAGAATGGTCAGTCTTCTTGAAGAAGGTCAGCTAGAAAAGATTCTTCAGGGTGGTAAGGGGGGACTTGGTAACGAATATTTTAAATCCTCTCGCAATACTCGTCCTACAGAATTTACTCCAGGGAAACTTGGCGAGGAGGCCAATTTTGTAATTGAGCTCTCTCTTGTGGCTGACGCAGGATTTATTGGATTACCAAACGCTGGAAAATCAACTCTCTTAAACGCCCTTACTAATGCAAAAGCAAAAGTTGGTAATTTTCAATTTACTACCTTAGAGCCAAACTTGGGTAATTTTTATGGCTTCATCTTGGCTGATATCCCCGGTCTTATTGAGGGAGCGGCGGAAGGTAAGGGATTGGGACATAAATTTCTTCGTCATGTGAGTCGAACAAAGTTACTGATTCATTGCGTATCGGCAGAAGAAGATGTTCTTTCTGCCTATGATACGGTAAGGAATGAGTTATCCGCCTACTCTCAAGAGCTTTCTCAAAAAAATGAAATCATCCTTCTTACGAAAGCGGATCTTGTCTCCACAGAAGAACTCGATGTTGCCATTAAGGCTCTTGAGGGTAAAAATAGCCGAGTACACTCTGTGTCTGTAATTGATGACGATTCTTTGGTTCAGTTTCGAGCCACCTTATCAAAAATTCTGTCCGAATAGGTAGTAGATCTTTATGATATAGTATTTCAAAATGAGCGATTATAAGGTAACAATTGGTTTGGAAATTCATGCAGAGCTCAAAACTCGGACTAAGATGTTTTGCAATTCAAAGAATGATCCAGACGAGAAAAGTCCGAATGTGAATGTTTGCCCGGTTTGTATGGGTTATCCAGGGACGCTCCCTACGGTTAATTTTGATGCCGTAAAGAAGGTCATTCAGGTTGGTGTTGCTTTGGGAGGTGTAATTGCTGATTACACTGAGTTTGATAGGAAGAATTATTTTTATCCTGATATACCAAAGGGCTATCAGATAAGTCAGTACGCTTTTCCTTTAGTAACAGGTGGAGAGCTCTCAGGAGTTAAGCTCACACGTATACATCTTGAAGAAGATACTGCCCGTTCAACCCATGATGCGGGGGATTACAGTCTCATTGATTTTAATAGAGCGGGTATTCCTCTTATGGAATTAGTTACTGAGCCAGTTATACACTCAGCTGATGAGGCGGGTAGATTTGCAAAAGAGTTTCAGCTTCTCCTGCAGACCATGGGCGTAGGAGATGCCAATATGGAAAAAGGGGAAATGAGGGTTGAAGCAAACATATCTGTCTCTAAAACCAAAGATTTTGGTACAAAAGTAGAAGTTAAGAATCTCAACTCGTTTAGGTCCGTAGAGCGCGCTGTGGCCCACGAGGTAGAAAGGCACATAAAGGCCCTAGAGGCGGGTGAGAGGGTTGTTCAAGAGACAAGGGGCTGGGATGAGGGTAATGAGACCACATTCTCCCAGAGGGCAAAGGAAGATTCTCATGACTATCGGTATTTTCCAGATCCAGATATACCAAAGATAATAATATCTGAAATACCAGAACTTAACCCAGAAAAGGTCCGCGCTGAACTACCCGAACTACCTTGGGAGAAAAGGTCACGACTTATAGGTAAAGGACTCAAGCCAGAGGACGTGGAGTTTTTTGTGAACAATTTAAATTGGGCCACCTATCTTGATCTTATCTCAAGTGAACTTGATGGTTTAGATGGAATTAAAATAGTAGTAAATTACCTCACGTCCGATCTTGCCGGTCTTGTAAAGAATGATTCAACAGCAGACTTCAGTTCGGTTTCACTAGAATCAACAATTTCACCCATAAATTTCGTCGGTCTTACTAATATGATTTTAAATGGGGAAGTGTCGTCTCGGGGCGCAAAAGATATACTGAAGATTATGTATGAAGGTGGGGGAGAGCCAATGAAGATTGCGAAAGAAAATGCACTTATCCAGAAAAGCGATGAGGGCGAACTCAAAAAGATTGCTGAATTAATCATCGCAGAAAATCCAGGGATCGTTGCAGATTACAAGGGTGGCAAAGTGTCAGTGATACAATTTTTTGTAGGACAGGGAATGAAGGTCACTAAAGGGGCAGGGAACCCGGCAGTTCTGAAGAAGATATTCGAGGGCCTACTTTCTTAAGGTCATCAAAAACAAAAGAGCTTTCACGATACCGTGGGAGCTCTTTTGTTTTTGATTCGTATCTGACTACTGGGTGTATCTTGGTCTCCACCAATTCTAAGATCTCGCAATGTTAGATTACATTAAAGTTTAAGTTAGTTTCTATAAATTTTATTTAAAACTAAGTTGCTAAGTCGGTGCATAAAAATCATATAGATGCTTGGGGTGGTAAAGCGTGTGAGGATTATCCAGTTTTTTCCGCTACTTAATTGTAGTATGTCTGGCCAGCGCGTAGTTATTATTGTTAAGTTATAAAATATATATGCTTGTATCACCCCGGTAAAGGCGCGTATCGTTTCTCGTTAATAGTCTGTCAAAGTGCCTGGGCTGATGCTTCTGAATTTACTGTGTTGAATTTTTATGTAAGTCAGTCTTCGGATGAAGGATCGGGTAAGTAGTTACAATAGAGTGGTCTGCCGTATTTGGATACCTGTTCAGATCTCAGTAATTTGAAGCCTTTTCATTCTATTCGTTAGAGGGGAGGTGTTTTACAGATAGTTTGCGCATCCTATTTTTCGCATTACTTTTATTACTTCCTATTTCAATATCGTCTATGATCTTAAGCAGATTTTCGGCCTTGTAGACGCGATAATTGTTCATTGGATGTCTTTGTGCGGGGAATTTGCCATTTTTATCCCAATTTCTTAGCGTAAGTGGTGATACTCCAAGTATGTAAGCCGCTTCTTTTATTGTTATGTATTTCTCATATTCCATGTTTTTGTAAATTTTAATTAGTATATAAACCTTACTAAAGATATATAGATATAGTACATTTTATATTAATTTATATCAATGTTTTACCTGTTGATAAGAAGTTACTTTAGTTTTAATTATATAGGGACCTCTCTAAACCTGATTTAAATTTCAAAAATACAAAAAATACAGCAGATTTTCGACTATTTTTTGTTTTTCTTACGTACGAATCTTTTTGTAGAGAGATTTCCAAATTAACAAGGTTTTTGCACCTAAAAAGAAAATTAAATACAAAAAATTTCTTTTCCAAAAAACGTTGATTTATCCCCAGATTTTCATATCTAAATTAGAAGAACAAATTTATAATAGTAGAGATGAATTCTGATCTCTTTTTTGAAGGTAAACAATACATCTCGTCTAGCCGAGCTGCAAAAATAAGTGGCTATGCAAATGACTATATTGGACAACTTTGCCGAGATGGCAAACTAGAGTCTCGAATGGTAGGAAGGTCATGGTACGTAGAGATAGACTCCCTTATTTGTCATAAAAATAATAACGCAAATGGTACCCGCTCAAAGCGGGTTAAGAAATTAAGTCAAGAGGATTTTGGAAGAGAGTCTATAAGCAAACCAATCAACACAGGAGGCTCTGTGATTAATGTTTCTTACCCAGACTTTTCTGGGATAGAAAGGCTTGGACGCATTGCTCCGTCCAGTGTTATTTTCGTGTCGCCCAAGCCGATTAGTTCTGTTTCCATATCATCACCACAAGTACAGGGGAAGGGTGGGTTTGCTCGTGTGGCCATTGGAGTTTGTGCCTTATTTTTAGCACTTTTAGGTTTTCGATTCGGCCTTTTTACAAATCCTAGTTCAGGAGATATTTATGGGAAAGTTTGGGATAGCGTAAATCAAGAACTTGAGGCAAGTGTTTTTTCTGCCACGAAGAATGCAACAGTGAGCGTGTATCAGGCTTTGTCTTCGGCACTTCGTGATTGGTTTTTTGAGAGCAGAGAAACAATCTTGGTGCTTACTGGAAGTGGGAAAGTCACAATTAATAATAAACCACAAACATCTTCAGACACCGTTTTAAATTACCCAGATAGGGGGATGGTTGTTGTTCCCACCAACGAACAGACCGATCGTGAGGGTGTTGTCGCAAAAATTAAACAATCATTTTCTGATGAGGTTGTTGTAACTGAAATGGACAAAGAAAGTGGCGTGATCACACCAGTTTTCAAAAATTCCAAAGGGGATGATTATCTCTTTGTTCTAGTGCCAATAGACGGGTGATTGTCCCCATGCAAAGCGTTTTAGAGACAAAAACGCTTTGCATGGGAGTAATCCCAGATGAAAGGTCGAAACATTATTAATCAAAAAAACATGAGCAACAACAATAAACAACTAAAAAGAAAAGAAAACAGTAAGATTTCAACCTACCTTACCCTATTTGTTTTTGTTTTTATTGTTGCCTGTTCACCGGTTTCCGGCCTTGCTTTAGAGGTTGTCGGAAATCCGAATACACCAGTTGAGGGTCGTTTTGTGGTCGGACCAACAAAAATAGAACTCAATGTTTCGCCTGGTGAGACTGGCCAAGCGATTATTGAGATTGAAAATCGTACGGGGCGTACTGGAATATATGATTTCTCTTTTGAAGACTTTGTTGGTGGAGAAGAGGGCGGTAGTAACGTTGTTCTTTTGGGAGGAGAGGCTGGTGTATTCTCTCTTCGCGATTACATTTCTGTCGAGGAATCGTCTGTCGTCTTAAAACATGGAGATCGTATTCGTGTACCAGTAAGTGTGTCGATTCCCACCGGTGCAATTCCTGGAGGAAAGTTCGCAAGTTTTTTGGTGAGTTCTCGTTTAGAGTCAGATCTTTCCCTTAATCTGGAAGGGCAATCGGGTGCAAAAATTCTTGGCCGAGTGGGCGTACTCTTTTTTGTTACCGTTCCCGGTGATGTGAAAGAGGACGGATCTCTCCAGTCGTTTCGTGTTGCTAAGGACAGCAAGATTTTGAAAGGAGGAGAGGCGGTGTTTCAGATTGGTTTCGAAAATACTGGGACAGTGCACCTCAATCCATATGGAGTAATAACTATTCGTAATATTGTCGGACAAGTTGTATCTCGCAGGATTGTTGATCCGTGGTTTGTACTTCCAAATTCTTTTCGTACTCGTGACATAACAGTCTCTACGGAAAAGTATTTTGGATGGTACAAGGCAACACTAGAGCTTAATCGCGGGTATGACGATGTGGTTGATACGGGGGAGGTCAATTTTGTGGTTTTCACCCCAACATATCTATTTGTTTTTGCGGTCGCTCTTATGGGTGTTGTATTTGGATGGCGTCGTGGAATCAAAAAGTAATATGCGCATTATCTTCTTAGCACTTATTAGTTTCTTCTTGTTGGGCGCAGACATCTCTGCCACGGTGATGAATAGTACAAATTATTCCTTGGAGAGCGATTCCTTAAACTTTGGAGGAGGACGATCTTCTTCTTCCAATTTTGTGCAAGAAAGTACTTTTGGTGAAATCGCTACTGGATATTTGGCAAGCGCTAATTACAATCTCCACGCTGGGTACCAACAGATGGACGCTTCGTTCTTGTCACTTTCGGTTAGTGGTAATGTTTCTCTTTTGCCAGCCATACCAGCTTCTGGTGCTGGCGTTGCCACAGGTTCAACCACAGTGCTGGTCACAACAGATAATTCAGCTGGGTATGAACTCTACATCAAGGCGAGTTCTTCTCCGGCACTCGTGTCAAACCTCGATTCGTTTGGTGACTATACGCCAGTGGGTGTTGGCCCAGATTTCTTGTTTGTTGTTCTTGCTTCTGACGGTGAATTCGGTTTCTCTCCAGAGGGAGCTGACATAGTTCAAAGCTTTAAAGATGATGGAGCTACTTGTAATGCCGGTTCTTCTAATACGGTTGATAGGTGTTGGTTAGGGTTGTTGGTCTCAAATATTCTTGTCGCGAGTGATTCCTCTGCTAATAGTCCAGGCGGAGAAATAACTACACTAAAATTTCGTGCAGAGTCTGGTGTTAGCAATACTCAAATTCCAGGATCTTATGTTGCAACCAGCACAGTAACTGCAATAGCTCTCTGATATGAGTGAATTCCCCATTATGAAGAAACTGTGCGCCGTATTCCTTTGTTTCAGTATCTTTTGTTCTTTCACATCATTATATGCAGTTGAAAATCAGTTTGAGATTTCTCTCACTGTTGGTGGTGACATAACTCCACCATCTATTCCAACCGGTCTTGGCGCAACGGCCGTATCAAGCTCTCAGATTGACCTTTCTTGGACAGCTTCGACAGACAATGTGTCAGTTTTGGCTTACCGTGTTTACAGAGATTCTGTGTTTATTGCCACATCAAGCATTACCACCTACTCTGATGTTGCTTTAAGTGCTGGTACGCTTTATTCCTACGCTGTTTCCGCAGTAGATACATCATTCAATGAGTCAGGGCAGTCTTCTCCCGCTTCAGCGACGACGTTCTCCGCACCAGCATCTGGCGGTGGTGGTGCTTATCCCGTGATATTCAATGTTCAGGTCATACCAACACTCACCGGTGCATTTGTTTCTTGGAACACAAGCCAGCCCTCTCAAACCACTTTCTCATGGGGAGAAACTGGTAGTTATGAGTTGGGTTCTAGTTTGGGCTTTATTTTTACAACAGAGCACGGTATGACCATTACAGGGCTTCGGTCTGCAACGGAATATCAATTTCAAATTGTGGCCATGAACGGATATGGGGTATCAAATAGCTTAGATAATTTATCTTTCACTACCCTTAGTTTGGCGCAAGGAAGGGAGAATGTGAGAAATTTCACTGCCACACCAGAGGGGTCTCTTATTAAACTATCTTGGCAGAATCCTAGTGCTACAGACTTTTCTGAAGTTCGCTTGGTGCGCAAAGAAGGGTATTTCCCGACGGATGGTTCTGATGGCGAGGTGATATACGAAGGAAATCTAGAATCTCTTCCTGATTCGCGAGTAGAACAAGGTATTCGTTATTACTACGCAATTTTCGCGAAGTATTCTGACGGTTCTCTTTCTTCTGGATCCTTGGCATCTGCTCGTATCACTCCTGCCGGTGAAGTTCCAGAGATATATGATCCTTTTGACTCACTTCCAAAGGCCTCTGGGGTGCATCCGTTGATTGAGGCCTTAGCACTCATTGATTTCGATTTTATCCAAGATGGTAGAAAGATTATGGCCATTAATGGCAATACGATACCAATCAATGGTGAGGAAAATTTGACTGTATCTCTTGACTACAAAAAGGTTCCAGAGATTTTAAAAACTCTTCTCATTACCCTCTCTCATCCCAGCGATCCAGAGAAAACTTTCTCTTTCTTGCTTCGGGTAAATGATGAAAAGACTGCATATATAGCAACGATTGCTCCACTCGAAGAGTCTGGACAATATGGCGTGAGCATCTCTATTGTTGATTATCAAAATAGGGGTTTAAAGAAAATTGTTGGGAAGCTACTTGCCACAGCCGGTGTTGCATTCCAAGACAATGGAGCCATTTTCCCTTGGATCGTCACTATTCTAAAAGATCTATGGATTAATATTCTCCTCCTTTTGATTATTGCTTACTTAACATATCGAGCGATCAAGAGAAAAAAAGAAAAAAAAGAGAAAGACACTGTTTCAGATGATGTTCAAGAAAAAGTTTTATAGACATGGTAAACAAAATTATTAAAAAAATAACAAATATAGTACTCGCATTTGCGGTTGTATTTTCTCTAACCGGAATGCCTAATTTGTTTACCTTCCTTGGTGTTGGGCCATCTGTGGCTCATGCCGCTTTCAATAAACAAATAAATTATCAGGGCAAACTGATGGATTCTTCAAATAATCCTGTTGCCGATGGTACGTATCACATGACGTTTCGTTTTTATACCAGTTTAGTTAGTGCAACCACTACAAATATCTGGGAAGAGGATCGCAGTACAATATTAGGAAATAGAATAACAGTAACCGACGGTCTTTTTAGTGTGATGCTTGGAAGTTCAACTGTGCTTACTGGGATTAATTTTAATCAACCTCTTTATCTTGGTGTTGAGGTTGGGGGTTCTGGGGGAAGCCCTTCTTGGGATGGGGAGATGACTCCAAGAAAAATCCTTGGCGCAGTTCCTGCAGCTTTTGTGGCTGACACACTTGATGGTTTAGATTCAACAGAGTTCGTTCGTACAAATGCTACATCAACAATCGCCACATCTTCATCTCAGACAATTCTTACTGTTAATCAAACGGGCTCTGGCGACATTTTAAATCTTCAGGATAGTGGGGTGACCGTATTCTCGGTACGTGACGGTGGCAACGTCGGCATAGGTACCACCTCTCCTTACGCTAAGTTATCAGTAGTAGGAGAAGTAGTAGGTGCAAACTTCACTGCCACAACAACTGGTATAAACACATTCCCAAATGTTCTTTCTACCAACGCCACCACCACATCCTTTGGTCTAAACTCTGAAACATGGACTGACCTCACAGGTACAGGACTACAGAACATTGCAGGTGTACTTACCTTAAACGCTACTGGTGACTGGACAGGTGTCTTTGATGGACAAGAGGGAAGCTATTACCTAGATCGTGCTAATCACACAGGTTCTCAATCTGCCTCTACTATCACTGGTGGTACATTTGGAACTGGCAACTTCATCTTCCCATCAGGAACTCTTACATCTCTAGGTTCTACAACTCTACAGAACTTCACCTTCACTAATGCCACTGGTACATCTGCAACTACTACTAACTTCTTTGCGACAAACTTCCGAGTAACCAACTTCAACCTAGCCGGAGCTGGTGCAAATATGCTTCTCTCAACAGATGCTAGTGGAAATGTTGTTTCTACCTCTACTCCTACTGCTGCTGCATATCGGGCAACATCAACAACAGCAACTAGTACATTTGCTGGAGGCCTCTCTGTTGCAGGAACAAACGGACTTACTGTACTTCAGAATGGGAATGTGGGGATCAGGACGACGGCGCCAGGTGGATTGTTAGATTTGCAGACAGGCAGTGGTATCGCCTTGCGTTTTGGTGCAGATGTTAATGCGACGACAAGAACAGATGCCACTCGAAAATTTGCCCGCATTGCCATGCCACACTATCTCACTATAGAAGAGGATGTTTTATTGTTCGTTACTGACTCGGAGTCCAATTATACAAATGTGAACATAGGAGGAGGAAGCACTCAATATAATGCTGCTACAGCCATTAATTTTATAACTGCTGAAAACAATACGACGCTTCTGGGAAGCACTAGAATGACAATCGATTCTGGCGGCAACGTCGGCATCGGCACCACATCTCCATATGCCAAACTCTCAGTGGTTGGAGAAGTGGTAGCTGCTAACTTCACTGCTACAACTACAGGAATTAATACTTTCCCGAATCTTGCATTTACAAACGCAACTGGTACGAATGCTACTACTACTAACTTCTTCAGTACAACAGCTTCTTCATCAAAACTCTTCACTGGTAACCTCCAAGGAGCAAACCTCACCACCTGTAACTCAGGTTCCTTCCTACAATGGTCAGCAGGCCTCTTCGGTTGTGCAACAGACAACACAGCTTCTTCTACTCTACTAACTGACAACAACCGCTTCACTGGTGGAAACGTGTTCTATTCTTCTACTACAATTGGGAATGGAACTCAGGTCGGAGGACTAACTGTATTTGGTGGAGCCACCACCACTGGCAGTGCTTACTTTGTGGGTAATGTGGGAATTGGAACCGCAGCTACTTCATCAAAACTTGCCGTTTCGGGTGATATTGCGGTATTCGGTTCTTCAGGCATACCTTCTATCTTTGTAGGCAATTACCCTGGAGGTGGAAGATTACGAATTGGTTATAATCAGAGTACTGGTGAAGGCTTTCTAAATGCTTATGACGAGGCGTCCACCTTCTTTAAAGATTTTACTTATGATGCGCAAAACATAATATTTAAAACCACCGCTTTGGCTGGGCAGGGAACAGGAGTGGAAAGAATGCGGGTCACTTCCTCCGGCAATGTCGGCATTGGCACCACCTCACCATATGCAAAGCTTTCCGTTGTAGGAGAGGTAGTAGGAGCAAACTTCACAGCAACCACAACAGCAAACAACACATTCCCGAATCTCATCTTCACCTCTGCTACAGGTACCAACGCTACCACCACCTCATTTGCAATCTCAAGTGTCACAGGTTCACTCCTCAAAACAA
>CAZMSV010000024.1:6809-10412 GCA_964569075.1 uncultured Candidatus Saccharibacteria bacterium | reverse complement strand
ACCTTTTTGTGTTTCGGTGGTAATGAAGCAAGAACATTCTCCGCAACGGAAAAATCCGCGATATAGAAATGGTTTGAAACCGCTAGATTTCGGCTTACTCTTTCTTTTCATCACTTCCTGACAAGTATCAAAAAGTTTCTTTGCAATAATCGGTTCATGCTTTCCCTCGAATATTTCGTTATGCCACCGAATCAGTCCAACATAAATCGGATTAGTCAAAATATGCTGACAATTTGAGATTGAAAGTCCTTTCTTTCCTTTCAATCCGAGAGCGAGAAATTTTTCGCGGACTTCCCGCAAAGTGAAATTACCTGTTGCATAGGTCTCGAAAAGTTTTCTAATCAGTGGAGCAAGTATTTTGTCATGTTCAATACCACCTTTCACATTTACATATCCTAACGGAGCATTTCGAGGCCATATTCCTTCTTTCACTTTATTCCTATGTCCACGTTTTATATTCTCGCTTAAATTGTCTACATAATATTTTGACTGACCGAAGGCAATGGAAAGCATGAATTTACCTTGCGGAGTTGGATCAAACCAAAAAGTTGGAAATTTCATTTCTGTAATTACGCCAGTATCAACAAGGTAAATAATTTTTCCACCATCTACCGAATTTCTCGCAAGTCTATCGGGATGCCATGCCAAAATACCAGTGGCTTCGCCCTTTTCCATTCGCTCCATCATTTCGTTAAAAATAGGGCGACCTGGTATTTTGGCTGTCTGCTTTTCGACAAAGATATCAATAACATCAATTTGCTCTTTTTTTGCAAGTTCGTTTAATTCGGCAAGTTGATCTCCGATACTACGAATTTGATGATTTTTGTCGTCCGTAGACTTGCGAGTATATATGAAAAATTTTTTAGTTTGATTCATTTTTTTTTGTATTGGCAACGACGAGCCACGCGGAGCGTGGAAAATCCTGGCGGGGTTTGGGTTTGGCGGGAATTCAGCCCAATCATCGGCGCTTCGCGCCGATGCATTTTTTGACGGGAATGCTTCATCCAAATTTTTGCGGGTCCACCAGGACTCGAACCTGGAACCTCGGTTTTGGAGACCGATGTTTTACCATTGAAACTATGGGCCCTTACTTATATTGTACTTGGTTTTGGACCCCGTCGCTCACGAGCGACGGGGTGGAGACCGAAGTTATACCATTTAACTAATCACCCTTATTTTGCTTACCCATACTTCTCACAATTCTCTTTACCAGACCATTATATACGGAACCGGATTTTTTAAAACTTACTTCCCTATTCTTGGCGTCATCCATGTCTTTATAGGCTTCGTAGTAGACGAGTTCAACATCTTTTCCCAACCTGCGGGTTGTGTATACTTTTCCGTTTCGGTGTTCAGATAGTCTACGTCGCAAATCACTGGTATATCCGATGTATAACTGACCTTTCTTGTTTTTTAAAATGTATACGTAATACATTATTGGTTTTGGACCCCGTCGCTCGCGAGCGACGGGGTGGAGACCGATGTTTTACCATTGAAACTATAGACCCAAGAAGCTCATCGTATCAGATAACCACTCTATTTTTCAAATACCCTTTAAAGATATCACCTTTAGAGAAAGTCATTAACTAGTGTGTTGATTTTTCGGATATTGCCCGCTTTAGAATTTTCAAACCAGTAAATGTCCCCGTTTCTCTTAAACCAAGTCATTTGCCTTTTGGAATATTGAATTATCTCTTTTTGAAGTTTCGCGAGCATTTCTTTTTTGGTCATTCCTTTTTTTAAAAACTTACCTAAGTATCGGTACTCTAGTCCAAGAGCATCTAGTCTGGCGAAACTTAAGCCCTCTTTTCTTAGTTTTTTAACCTCAGCAATCAAACCAGCGCGCATTCTTTTCTGTAGTCTATTATTAATATTTTTTTGCAGAGTACTGTTGGTGGGTTTGATCCCAATCCACAGTACAGAAAAAGGAGATATCCGTTTCTCTATTTTTGGAACCTTCCCGAGCGCTGTGGCTATTTCAATCGCCCTAATTAGTCGTGGGCGGTTATTTGGGTCTATATATTTCGCTCTTCTTGGGTCAAGCTTTTTTAACATTAAGAAAAGGCTATCCGTGGTCTTTTTTTCTAACTTTAACCGTAGTTTTTTATTTGGTGGAACATCTGGAAAGGAGATATTTCTAAGCAGTGCATCAACATAGAGCCCTGTGCCCCCACAGATTATTGGAAGCCTATTTCTTTGCAATATGTCATCAACGGACTTTTTTGCTAGGTCTACATATTGAACAACATCAAATTGTTTTTTAACGTCAACAACATCAATCAGATGATGTTTAACTCCAAGCATCTCTTTTTTACTAATTTTCCCAGTGCCAATATTGAGTTTTCTGTATACCTGTCGTGAGTCAGCTGATACAACTTCTCCGTTATATTTTTTTGCAACATATACAGCCAAATCACTCTTGCCAGATGCTGTTGGCCCAACAATAGCAATCACTCTTTGCTTCATAGCGAGATTATATACTACCTCCAGAAGGTATTGACCCACCAGAAGGTATTGAACCTCCAGAGTTTATTGTTCCACCCGAAGCTATTGTCCCGCCTGCTTGTATATTTCCACCAGAAGAAATATTTCCGCCACTACTGATTGAACGGCCAGATCTTATATTTCCACCCGAGTCTATACTTCCTCCAGAGCGTATCCGTCCTCCGGATTTTATTTCATTAACACATTCAAATTCATAAATATATTTAGGTCCATTTTTATCTCTATTTCTAACGAGTTTGGCTTTCACATCACTACAAGTGAGAGTGCTACCTCCAGAAGCGATTGAGCCACCAGATTCAATAGATCCACCAGAAGGTATTGAACCTCCAGACGGTATTGATCCGCCAGATTTAAGAGAATCATCTTGTGAGAAAAAATCTCCCAAAACTTCTCCTATAGTTTTCTTCTGGGTCTCCTTAGGACAGTCAGGGTCTTCTCTGTCGATTAATCCATCACCATCATCATCAATACCGTTGTCACACCTAGGACAGTCTGAATCGCGAAGATCTATTTTTCCATCTCCATCATTGTCTATTCCGTCAAAACACATTGCATAAAGATCTGCTGGATAGGGAAGAGAGTCATTTTTCCATTCTGCGAATGAGAAAGAAATGGGAATAATAAGCATAGCCAAAAGACCGGCCAGGAAGGCCCCTCTGGTTTCTATGGATTTGTATATTCGCTTTATTAACTGCATATCTCTTAATACTACCATAAAACACATAAAAAAGCAAGTAGCAAAATAACGGCTCAAAATGGGTCCTTTGCGTCATCAGTGAATTCGTTCTATTTCGTGGTGCCGGGGGGGAGACTTGAACTCCCATGAGCTTGCGCCCACAGCATTTTGAGTGCTGCATGTCTACCATTTCATCACCCCGGCTTTAGGGAACTTATACAAAGTACACCAAAAATGCTATGAACTCAAATTCTTTTTAGATAAGTTGGTCTGTGATAATATTGACACATGTCCCAATTCTATAATGATTCTATTTTTTGGATTGAGGTCGAAAAAATTGAACCAAATCCATTTCAACCGCGTCGAGAATTTAGTGAACCAGAACTTCAAAGTCTTGCTGATTCTATTCGTCAGTATGGAGT
>CAZMSV010000024.1:0-6799 GCA_964569075.1 uncultured Candidatus Saccharibacteria bacterium | reverse complement strand
AAGAAGATGGTGGGCTTGGTGTGAAGTATGAATTAATTGCAGGAGAGCGTCGTTTGCGTGCTTCTCGTCTCGCGGGTCTTTCCCAAGTTCCCGTACTTATAAAGATTGGAGATGATACCGACCTGATGAAACTTGAGCTTGCCATCATCGAAAATATACAGAGAGAAGATTTAAATCCAATTGATCGCGCCCGCGCCTTTGAGCGTTTAGCAAATGAGTTTGGATTTAAGCACACAGTTATCGCTCAAAAGGTTGGTAAAAGTAGAGAGTATGTTTCCAACACCCTGCGCCTTCTTGGTTTGCCGGAAGATATGTTGAACGCGGTGAGCCAGGGGAAGATTTTTGAAGGGCATGCCAGACCACTTCTAATGCTCTGTGATAGGCCAGAAGAACAGATCGTTGTCTTCAAAGAGATAATGCTAAAAAAGCTCACTGTCCGTGAGGCGGAAGCTATCGCCAGAAGAATTGCTTATGACAAGGTTCGCAAAAAGGAGCGTGCGATTGATCCAGAAATAATTGATCTTGAAGAAAAACTTAGAGAAGCCCTGGGTACTCGTGTTCACATAGAGCGAAAAGAAGTTGGTGGGAAAATTATGATTGATTTCTTTGATAACGATGATTTAAAGAACTTGCTTGAAATTATAAAGACAAACTCCCCCAAGGATCCAGATGAGAATTTGCGTAAATTTGAAGAAGCTCAAATAAATTCAGAACTTGTCCCAGAAGAATCGGTGGCTCCAATAGACGACAGATCAGAAGAAGAAAAAAGGGACGCAGATATGTATTCAGTAACTAATTTTTCTATTTAGTATCTTCTTTCTTTAATTTTTGTATTGCAGAGCGAATTGATCTTTTTGCTATGCTTGTTTTAACGTATTCGAGCCACTTAATATTAGGTTTGCTACCCACCCTGTTTATAACCTCAACGATATCTCCATTTTTAAGTATGGTGTCTAGGGAGACCATTTTATTGTTAACTTTGGCTCCAGCTATGTGGTTACCTATGTCTGAATGTATGGCATATGCAAAATCAACGGGAGTTGATTCAATTGGCAGATCCACAACGTCACCAATTGGAGAGAAGACAAATATTCTGTGATTGAAGAAATCTTTCTTTATTTCCTCATTTAGCATTCCTTCTTGGCTTATTGCCATATGGTGGCTGGCCAAATCTTTTATCCAGTGGGGGACATCTCTAGCTTGGTCCTTTGTTGAGCTATCTTTGGATTTAGTATTCGGCATTAACTGCTTTATCCAGTCCAAGCTTTCTAGTCTCTTATTCTTTTTTCCGACCCCCTTGTAGGAAATATGTGAGGCTATTCCATATTCAGAGTGTTGATACATCTCTTCTGTTTTAATCTGTATCTCGACAACGCTTCCATCACCAGTGAATATAGTTGTGTGTAGGGCCTGGTAGCCGTTCGGTTTTGGGAAGGCAATATAATCCTTTATTTTTCCTGGGAGAGGCCTCCAGACTCCGTGCATTACACCAAGCGCCGTATAGCAGTCAGCTATGGTGGGCACTATTACGCGAAGGGCAAGCATGTCGTGGACTTCCTCAATATTTTTCTTTTTTGCTTTTAGTTTTTTGTATAAGCTGTAAATCCCCTTTACTCTGTATTCGGTCCTTATGTATGGAGCGCTATTTTTAGCTAGAGCCTTTTTAATGGATTTAAGAAATTTTTCTAGATTCTCGACACTATCTTCATGTTGTCTTTTTACGATTTTCTTTAAGTCATCGTATTCTTTTGGGTATACAAACGGAAAAGAAAGATCTTCAAGTTCTCGTGAAAGTTTTCTAATACCAAGTCGGTATGCTATAGGGGCAAAAATTTCGAGAGTCTCTCCGGCGATTCGGGTTTGTTTTTCTTTTGGTACGTATGAGAGTGTCCGAATATTATGAAGGCGGTCAGCCAGCTTTATCATAAGGATGCGTATGTCTTGAGACATTGCAACAAATAGCTTACGCATACTTTCATTGTGCCTGTCGGTTCCGTGATATTTTAGTTTTCCAAGTTTAGTCACCCCCTCGACTAGGAATAATATTTCTTCACCAAATTCTTTCCCCAATTCCTCAGATGTTACAGGGGTGTCTTCAATAACATCATGCAAAAGACCGGAGGATATTGTAGATGCCCCCATTCCATATTCAGCAAGTATCTTTGCTGTTTCTGAAGCGTGGATAAAGTAAGGTTCTCCAGACAATCTCTTGTTATTAGAGTGTGCTTCTTCCGAGAATGAAAAAGCCTTACTTATCAGTTCCAAGTCTGCTTTTGAAGGGGATTCAATTAAGTCTGTGATCTCTTTAAGAGTAGCCATATGAAAAGCATACGGATAAAAATTAAAAAATCCAACGTTTTCTTAGTTTACTTGATTTTGTTTTTATGAGGATTGTGATTTGGACAGCTCTTATTGCTACATCTTTCGCAGAGCCATCTATTGACGCTCTATTGAAATTAAAAGTATTGTTTTAAATATTCCTCTAGCTCTACTCTCTCTGCAAGAACCCCCAACATATACAGACCAAGTTTGGTACGTTTCTCATCTGGTCGTAAAAGTAAATTTGTTGCCTTTCTAAAGGTTTGCAACCACAGAGCACGAAGCATTTCCTCTCTATCAATAGAACCTATTTCACTTTCATATTTTGAGACAAGTATTTTACGTAGCTTGAATTCATTATCGGATAAATCTGCTCCTGGAGTTAACGCAAATGCTAGATCAAAATATTTAGGTTCTAGTCTTGGGTTACTATCAAAAAAAGTTGTCGGTTCTGTTGCAAAAAAATGTGCTGTCTGAAAATCAAAACTTCCCAAACGAGTCTCGTCACTTTTGGTTTTTTTTATGATTACATCCTTACGCTTTTGTAATTCTTCAGCCCAAGATATTGATGGATAATGTTTTGAAGCAATGTCCACGACGTCTTCTCCACCAAACCACTCGTCCATAAAACTTTCAATATCAGAAAAGTTACCCCTTAGAACTCCATCCTCATAACCCACAGTCCAACCATATCCTTTACCTGGTATTTTATTTAAATTGACGAAAACTTTACTTTTTATTTCAGCAATTTCCTTAATGGTTATTTCGCCCTTATCCAATTTATCTTGTAACGTCCCTTCATCGAAGTATTCCATAACAAAAAAGGGGTGCCCATCAATTACCCCTTGTTTATATACCCTTGGGACTTTGACACCAAAATCACTCATTGCTTCATATGATTTTATCTCTGCGAGGGTTGTATTAAGTCTTTCTGTAGTCTTAATAACATAGGCTTCGCCACTAGATAAAGTAACCTTAGAAACGATAGACCCTACTCCTTGTTGGAAATAGGATAATTCAACTTCTTTGCCTTGAAATATAGGGGTCGAAGTTATAATTTTCTCAAAGAAAGAATTAGCATTCTCACGAAATACCTTTTTGTAGTCTGGCATCCAATCAGGAACAAAGCATTTATTTTTGAAAGTAATTTTTTCCACAGCTACTTTATGAGTTTATGAGGGTTGTGGTTTGGACAGCTCTTATTGCTACATCTTTCGGGGATGGTCTTCGTGCCTTCCATCATTAGGGCTCCACACATATCACAGATTTTTCCTGTTGGCTTTGCTTTTATGGCATTTTTGCAAGAAGGGTAATTACTGCAAGAATAAAATATTCCAAAGCGCCCTCGTCTTTCCATCATTTCACCATCTTTGCAAACAGGGCATTTCACCCCAGTCAAAAGCTTTTTTCTCGCCTCTGGATCCTCTTTCACAAATTTGCATTTAGGGTATCTCCCGCAGGCAATAAAACGACCAAATTTTCCATCACGCTCCACCAAGTTCGCCTTACCACATTCAGGGCAAATTTCTCCAGTATCTTTCGGCCCCATCATCTCTTCGCCGTCTATGGTTCTGGCCCCAGCACAATCTGGGAATTTATCGCACGAAAGAAACTTTCCATTTTTCCCAAGTTTTATGATCATGCCACTTCCACATTTTGGACACTTCCACTTAGCATCAGCCACTCCGAGGTTCGTGAGTTTTTCTAGAGCCTCTTTGGATTTTACATCTTTAAGAAATGGTTTGTAGAAATCAGTAAGAGTTTTCACATACTCTCTTTTTCCTAGGGCGATTTCGTCTAGCTTGTCTTCTATCTCTGCTGTAAATGTATCGCTAATGTATTCTCCGAAATTATTTTCCAAAAATGTACTTACCACATCGCCTGTATCTGTCGGTACAAGGGCACGTTGGTCCTTAGTGACATATCCACGATCCACAATTGTTTTAATAGTAGATGCATATGTAGAAGGTCTTCCTATCCCTCTCTTTTCGAGCTCTTTGACAAGCCCAGCTTCAGAATATCTCTGGGGTGGTGTGGTTTGCTTTTCCTCACTTCTCACATCTTTAAGATTCAATATTTCACCCTGGGTGAGCTTAGGAAGTTCCACGTCTTCCTGCCGGGCTTTCGGGTCTGCTGCAAGCCATCCGTCAAAGGTAATGCGAGAACCGGTGATGGAAAAATTTGGGATAGATTCACTTTTGATATTCGCGCTTATTTTGGTACGCAAAGTATCGGCAGCGACCATCTGAGAGGCCACTGTACGAGCCCAGATAAGTCCGTAGAGCTTTTTTTGTTCATCTGTGAATCCTGCATCTTGTTTCGAAAAATTGGTCGGCCTGATAGCTTCGTGGGCCTCCTGGGCATTCTTACTTTTTTTACTGTATACATGCGATTCGTAATATTGATTTCCAAAAGTTCTTTTAACTGTTTCTTCAATTTGTTTTTTAGCCAAAACACTTAAACTTGTACTATCCGTACGCATGTAAGTTATAAACCCAGCTTCATAGAGTTTTTGGGCAACGCCCATTGTGCGTGATGGTGAAAAACCTAAACGCGAGCTCGCTGTCTGTTGTAATGTGGATGTGATAAATGGTGGACGCGCGGATCTTTTTACCACCGTTTCTTTGATCTCTGTTATTGACCATGGTTCTTTTTTTGCAGCTTGGAGGATTTTTTGTACGTCATCTTCTTTTTTTGGTTCCTCGTCACATATTAAAGTAATAGGTGTATTGTTTTTTGTTAGGAAATCTGCTGAAATCACCCAAAAAGTTTCTGGGTTAAAGGCACGAATTTCCCGCTCTCTCTCCATTATTATTCGCAGGGCAGGGGACTGAACTCTTCCCGCCGAAAGCCCATAGCGAACCTTTTTCCATATGAGACCCGATAGATCATATCCAACAAGCCGGTCAAGCACTCTGCGGGCCTCTTGGGCCACCTTCAAGTTTAGGTCTATTTTTCTTGGATGTTTCATAGCTTCACTCACGGCCTCTTTGGTGATCTCATGAAATACGACTCGTTTTGGATTACGTAGGCCTACCGCCTCACTAATATGCCAAGCAATAGCTTCTCCTTCTCTATCGGGGTCAGTTGCTAATATTACATCTTCGGCATTAAGGGCTAGTTTTTTTATTTCACTTACAACTTTCTCCTTTCCTTTGGATATCTCATAGTGGGGGATGAATCCACCTTCTATATCAATCGCTTTTTTATTTGTCTTAGGCAAGTCTCTGACATGACCAATAGAAGCGACAACTTCGTATTCGCCATCAAGATATTTTGAAATCGTTTTGGCCTTTGCAGGGGACTCTACGATAAGAAGTTTTTTTCCGTTCTTTTTTACCATTAAGGACAATTAGTACTACAAATAGTTTTTGAATGCAAATGGATAAGTCAAAACGCGCGAACCTTGAGTTCGCGCGTTTGCACAGTATTGCTTACACACTGAGCACGATTAGTGCCACCCCAGCAGTCAGCAGGACTAATTCCCAGAGCAATACTTCCTTGGCGTTTTGGGCAACCCTGTCCGCTTCTCGCTGAGATAGTAGATGGTTCATTATTCCAGATTCTATCACCCCAAGGGTGGCGCACTTTCCTGGGTCAGATGATTCTAGAACAGAAGCTCTCCTATCTTTGAGGCGAGAGATCATCAATGCACAAAAATCAGTCATTGATTTGTTGTCCAAGATAATACGAAGACCTATGGTCAAAAGGGTTATGGATACGAAGACCACCAATGCTCCAGTCCAAACCAGGATCGTCTGGGCAAGTTCTGCTTCTGGACTCATGTTTACCTCTGTGTTTAGTTTGGGACAGTTCTGCCACAGATTCTAGATTTTTTGAACAAAATGTCAATTTATTCTAATTTCTCCCATTGATTCTGTTATTACCCCCTTTATTTCAAGTACTGCTAGAGTGCCATTAACAGCGAAAGCGGGTAGCTTACTTTCACGGATTATTTCGTCTCTTGATTTTGGAATTTCAAGAATTTTCAAAACAATTTCCTCCTCTTTATTTTCCGGTATATAAGTTTTTGGTTTAAGGTCTAGGCTTTCAAATCCAAGTGCGGCGATCAGGTCTTCCGGCTTTCTAATCGGAGTAGCACCAAGGCGCAGTAACATATGAGGTCCTTCCGATTGTCTAGAGAAAATTGATCCAGGTACAGTAAATACATCTCGATTATATTCAGTGGCGAGTTTTGATGTTATAAGTGTTCCTGATTTTTCCTCTGCTTCTATTACCAAAACAGCATGGCTCATACCTGCCATGATTCTATTTCTTTGTGGGAAACTCCACGGGGTTGCTGGTGTTTCATTTTCAAACTCTGAGAGAAGCGCACCACCAGAAGATATAATTTCTTCCGCCAATCCTCGATGGCTGTGTGGGTACAGCACTTCTTTATTAAGTCCGGATCCCGGCACTGCAACCGTGTGAATTTTATATTTGAGGGCGTTCCTGTGGGCGATAGAGTCAATACCAAGAG
>CAZMSV010000023.1:0-11481 GCA_964569075.1 uncultured Candidatus Saccharibacteria bacterium | reverse complement strand
ACACCCGTTCTCATTCCGAACACGGAAGTTAAGCTCTGTTGAGGCGATGATACTCTTGTGGGGGAAAGTAGCTAGTCGCCAGAACTTTGTTCCGAATATTTGTATGTTTACCCGCATACCAAAAGATATTGGTGTGCGGGTATGGCTCAAAAATTAAATATTTTGTGTGCTAAAATTATTGGATGGACTGGGCTACTAAACGACAACTTCAATACATAGGTTTCATTTTTCTCTTCGTTATTATTTTTTTGGTTATTCCTTTCTTTGTTTTTGTTTATGATGCACCAACTTGTTTTGACGGAGAAAGAAATGGAAAAGAAACAGGTATTGACTGTGGTGGATCTTGCAGACTTCTTTGTAGTGCTGAAATACCAGAGCCAATCTCTCGCTGGGATCCGCGGGTTTTTCGGGTAACTCCAGGGGTTTATAGCGTTCTGGCTTATCTTGAGAATCCAAATGTAGCAGCAGAAGTTTATTCTGCGCCATATAGTTTTGAGCTATATGATAGAGAGGGAGTTTTAATTGCAGAACGAAAGGGGGAAACTTTTATACCCAGAGGCCAGACATTTGCAATCTTAGAATCAAATATTAAAACAGGAGAACGCATACCTACTCGGGCAACTTTTAGCTTTAGTAGTGGATTGCAGTGGACTAGAAATACAGAAGAAACAGCATCCGTATCAGTAGTTAATGGCGCCCTTATTTCAGAAGATACAGCCCCTCGAGTAGAAGCTACCGTGTCTAATACTGGTTTAGACCGCATTACTAATATTGATTTGACGGCAATCGTTTTTGACGGAGCGGGGAATGCTATAGGTTCATCCCGTACTTTTGTGGATGAATTGCTTGGAAGTGAGAGCGAAAAAGTAACTTTTACTTGGCCAATGCCTTTTGAGACTAAAGCGGAGGTCTGCTCATCACCGGTGGATGTTATGTTGGCGCTCGATCGATCCGGTTCCATGGCCTCACTTGGCGCTAATCCTCCACAGCCACTTACTGATGTAAAAAATGCAGCAGTTTATTTTGTTAATCAACTAGATGAAAGAGACCGTGTTGGTATGGTGAGCTTTGCTACTGTGGCCGCAACAACATCAGAATCTCTTCTTTCTTCTGATACTGTGGCTATACGCAACGCCATCGATGCGGTGGCCATTGGAACTCAGGGTACTCAACAGACAAATATTACTGATGCTGTAGCAAGGTCAATAGATGAACTTTCTTCTAGTAGAAAACGAGATGGTGTCCCTAGTGTGATAGTGCTTTTGACTGATGGTGTGGCCACGGTCCCAGAGAAACAAGGGGAACAAGATTACCCAGAAGCATCAGCTCTTATTCTTGGTCAGTTGGCAAAAGAGCGAGGGTTTAGAATATTCACCATTGGTCTTGGTAAAAGTATTAACGAAATTTTTTTACAAAACCTCGCTTCATCACCAGATGATTTTTATCTAGCTCCTACGGCCAAGGAATTAACAGCAATTTATACTCAAATAGCCACAAAGATTTGCCAGAAGAAGCCGGCAGTTATTGAGATTATTCCTCGTATTTTCCCTCGACCAATTACATTTGGGACTTTCTGATAGAATAGTGTTGTGACGGAAACCATTATCCAAGCTTGGGGGAAAGCCAAGGCTCGTAGTTTATCAATCTTTCATATTGATTGGGTTCTTTTATTGAGCGCAGTTTCTCTATCTTTTGCCGGCCTTATTACGATGAATTCGTTTGTAGGTGACAGCTATTTTTTTGAGCGACAAAGCGTATGGCTCTCTTTTTCCATTGTTGTATTTTTTGTTTCAAGTTTAGTTGATTGGCGTTTTTTGAGAAGAACCGGGGTGGTCATCTCTCTCTTTCTGGGTTCTTGTTTTGTTCTCCTCTCTCTTTTTCTTTTAGGGAGTGTTTTCCAAGGGGCAAAGAGTTGGTTTGATTTTGGCGGATTTGCATTTCAACCATCAGACCCTATTAAATTAGTGCTCATTATACTTCTTGCAAAATATTTCAGTCGCCGACATATAGAAATTGCGAACATTAGACATCTAATTCTGTCTGGTTTTTATGCATTTATACTTTTCCTTTTAGTTTTCCTTCAACCAGACTTTGGTTCTGCAATTATTCTTTTTGCGGTGTGGTTTGGAATGGTATTAGTGTCTGGTATTTCTAAACGGCATTTGTTTGCTGTTATTACCATCGGGGTTGTTTCTTTTGCAATGCTTTGGACTTTTGCATTTGAGCCATACCAAAAACAAAGAATTGTTTCTTTCATTCACCCTTTCGCAGACATTAGGGGGACGGGGTATAACGCATATCAATCAACTATTGCTGTTGGCTCTGGGCAGATTATCGGCAAGGGTGTGGGGTATGGGACTCAAAGTAAATTAAGGTTTTTACCAGAATATGAAACAGATTTTATTTTTGCAGCCTTTGCTGAAGAGTGGGGGTTTGTTGGTTCTGGTTTAATTTTTCTTTTATACGGCTTACTTATTTGGCGGATACTTGCTAACGCCATGCTTGGGGCAAGTAATTTTGAAACCTTTTTTGGCTTGGGGTTGGCGATACTTTTTATGGTTCATATTATTATTCATGTTGGTATGAATATAGGGTTACTTCCTGTTACGGGAACAACCATTCCTTTTATGAGTTATGGGGGAAGTCATTTGTTTACGGAGTTTTTGGGACTAGGTATTCTAATGGGAATGCGTCGGTATAATCGTTCGGCGCATAAAGAAGATGCAAAAAATGAGTTTCTTGTGACTCACTAGTAAAGCTCTGCGGTCTCTTTCACCATTTTTTGTATAGAAAAGTTTTGTGTCACATTTTTATTAAGTTCTCGTCCAAGGCGCTGTCTTAATTCAGGCTGTGCTATAAGGCTATCAAGAGCATCCGTTAGTTCACTTGTTTTTTCAGGATTTATAAGTATTCCAGATTCTCCATTAGTTATGATTTCAGGTATGCCGCCAACCCAGCTTGCAACAGTAGGGAGAGATGCTATGCCGGATTCCAAGATGGCATATGGGAGGGCCTCGGTCCTTGAGGTAAGAGTGAATATATCAAAAGCCCCAAGGTATTTTTTAGCATTGGCTTTAAACCCAGCAAAAGTAATGCGCTCACCCAAGTTTAACTCCTCTGCCAATTTTTTTAGATTACTTTCCTCTTCACCACCACCAACTATAACGAGAGCAATATTTGAATACTTATCGACAAGTGGGGCAAAGCTTTCAATAAGATAATCCAGTCCTTTATTAGGGTGGAGCTCTGATATTGTGCCAATCCATACCTTTTCATGTACCTGTGGGGCAAGAAAGTTGCGAGATTCAATTTGTGAAGCAAGTTCAAATGCTTCGGTTCCATTGTGAATTGTCTCTATTTTCTTTTTGATAAACGGCAGGCGAATTATTTGATCAGCCGTTTTTTTTGATACAGCTATCGTTTTATGTGACAAAAGGATAGTAATCCAATGCAATATATATATTACTATTTTTTGAAAAATGCCCCTGTCTTCATTAAATGCCCACCCGTGACCAGTGAAGATAGTCTTCAGTTTATAGTTTTTAGTTGTCAGTTTAAAATATACATTCAAGGTGCGGACCGCCAGAGCACCCAAGAGACCAGCTTTAGAGCTATTAAGGTGAACAATATTAGGTCTTTCTTTTTTGATGATTTTAATGATTTCAAAAAAGGCGAGCGCGTCTTTTAAAATATTTATATTTCTCGCCAGAGATTTAATTTCTATTGTTCGTATATCCGACTCTAAGAGTTTGTCTCTCAAGGTGTCGCCCTTACCAAAGGCGACAACCGCTTCAAATTTATCCCTAGGCATATTTGTAGCCAAATCAAATACATAACGCTGGGCGCCTCCAAAGTTACCCTTTGTTATTATGTACAAAATTTTTTTGCGCTCTGGCATATTGTTGCTATGGAGTTGTGGGCGATAGCATATCACTTCTCGCTGGCTTTTTGTTAGATAGGATGTGTATGGCTAGGGCGACAATCAAGATGTTTTTTATTATGTATTGACCTTCAAGGGTTGGAACAAACCAGTCACTCCAAATCATTGCCGGTAATAAGAATATAGGTCCGGTTGTCATTATGATGTGGGGGGTTAAAAAGAATATGGCAACTCTGTTTAGCTTGGGAATTAGAAAAAGGATTCCAATGAGTACTTCATATATTCCAAACAATATTATGAATTGACTAAAAGAAATAAAGGGAAGAGTCCTTGAGAGCAAGTCTGCCACAATGGGACTGGCTGGACTTACTCCTATTATTTTCAATAAACCAAACCACGCATAGACCAGAAATAGCGCAAATCTTGAGAAATAGATGTCAGCGACATCCGAGTGATCAATAAGGTTTAACCTACGGGCATTCTCGTTTCCTGTGTTCATGGTTTCATTTTAGCTTTTCAGGTCAGTAACAGCAATCTGGCTGGTATTTCTAAGGTTTGCCAAAGTCCTTCTTTTGTATAGTATAAGTCATTATATATGTTGACAGTCAATAAAAAGGAGCCATTCATACTCATTTTCGGTGACCTCATTGTTCTATTTTTGTCACTGTGGCTAATGCTCTTAGTGAGATATTGGAGTATTCCCACAGAAGGGCTTATTTCAAGCCACCTGGCGCCATTCTCGATCATTTTTTTGGTTTGGGTTGTAGTCTTTTTTATTGCGGGTCTTTATGAGAAACACACCTTGATTCTTAAGTCTCAAATTGGAGGCATTATTTTAAATGCGCAGATTGCGAATAGTGCTACCGCATTTCTATTCTTTTATCTCATCCCTTATTTTGGGATTACCCCCAAAACTAATCTTTTCATATTTTTATTTGTTTCATCCGGACTCATGGTGTTTTGGAGGCTCTATCTGTTTCCATCATTGTATGCTCCCAAAAAACAAAATGCAGTGCTTGTAGGTACTGGTGTTGAAATGCGCGAACTTGAACAGGAAGTAAACAATAATCCACGCTATAATATCAATTTTATTTCCTCAGTAGACATTGATGATATCGGCACTTTAGATTTTAAGGAAGAGGTTCTGAATCGTGTTTACTCTGAAGATGTAACTATGATCGCGGCAGACTTTAGAAATGAAAAAATTGAAACAATTCTTCCAAATCTTTATAATTTAATTTTTTCAAAGGTGAAGTTTGTAGATATGTATCGTATTTATGAAGATATTTTTGATCGCATACCACTTTCTCTTGTTAAGCACAGCTGGTTTTTAGAACACATATCAGGGTCTGCTCAGAAAGGATATGATGTTTTGAAACGAGGTATGGATATTATCCTGTCTTTAATTTTGAGTATCCCGTCACTTGTTATCTTTCCTTTTGTTTATATTGCTATAAAGATTGAAGGTAGTGGTGACGTTTTCTTTTTTCAAGAAAGGATAGGTAAAAATAACAAACACATTAGGCTTATTAAGTTTAGGAGTTTAGCAATGCACAACAGCCCAGATGGAATCGCCAAAGAACCAACCCCAACCATCGTTGGCAAATTTTTGAGAAAGACTCGCATTGATGAATTGCCCCAACTCTGGAATGTCCTCAAGGGAGATTTATCTCTCATTGGTCCTAGGCCCGAAATACCAACACTGGCATTACTTTATGAAAAGGAGATACCTTACTACAATATCCGTCATTTGATTAAGCCAGGACTTTCTGGGTGGGCGCAACTTTATCAGAACTTGCCTCCGAAATGGGGTATGGGTGTGAATGAGACTCGTATTAAACTTTCTTATGATCTTTACTACATTAAGAACCGCTCTCTACTTGTTGATTTAAAGATTGCCCTTCGCACAATTAAAACTCTTCTCTCTAGGGAAGGGGTGTAGAAGAGCTTTTAGGTGTTAGGTTTTAGCTGCTAGCCCCGACGATTCTGTCGGGGTGCCGACCTTGCGTTGGGACTGTCAGGGGTCGGGGTTTTAAGTAAAAATAATCAAAAAATGAATACGCCACGCGGGTGGCGTATTCATTTTTTGAGTAGAATTTTTTAAAAAAACCTTAGCTAACACATAGTTTTCCTATAGGAAGACTATGTGTTATTGAGAAAAATCAGCAAGGAGAACTGGCGAGGAGGGTTATGTCTACACACATTTCTCACGACCGTGAGAAATGTGTGTATGGGGGAGGGAGTGAAATTCTAGTTTATTAGTTGGAGTTTTAACCTAACAGGTTGAATGTACCAAATAATACATTGACTTAATCGCCTAGATACTTAATCTAGAAGTTAGAGACCTAGATGTACATTTTCCCTCTGGAGGACGGCGATGAGTATTACTTTTGATGAAGCTTTGGAATTTGCCCGGGTAGCTCATGCTGGGCAGTTGTACAAGCTTCCTGGTGGAAAAGATGAACCCTACATCAACCATCCAATCAGGGTTGCGGAAGAAGTTTCGAACGATGCCAGAATTGTGGCGATTCTTCACGACTGCCTTGAGGATGCTGGTCAGTTACCTCCAGGCTTAAGTGAAATTGATCAAGGGGCAATAGGCTATCTGACCCGAGATAAGAAAGAGGATCTTTACGAGGTTTACATATTGAAGATCGCTAGTGCTCCGGGCATGGCAGGAAAGATTGCTCGTGAAGTAAAGATGGCCGATCTTCGTGAAAATTTGTCTAAGGTTCAGCCTGGGCGTTTTGAGAACAAGCGCCGTCTGTACGTGCGTGCCCTGCTGGTCCTCGCGTCTAAGGGGGAGTGATGCGTCCCCGCGACTAGCTAGTCGCGGGGTTTTCAATTCTTGCTTCTCTGTTATTACTTCTATATAGTGGTCTTTATGAATAAACATCGGATATGGGCTCTGATTCTCATTTTAGCTGGAATAGGCCTAACTTTTTTCATATCTTCGTCTTTAAAACCAGGAGCAAGGTTTCCTTTTAAATTCGGCCTGGACCTTGTTGGTGGTACTGAGCTCATATACAAAGCAGACATATCAAAAGTCGAACCTGGCGACATTAGCCCAGCAATGGAAACTCTTCGTGAAGTTATAGAGAGGCGAGTAAATGTTTTTGGTGTTTCTGAACCTTTGATTCAAATAGAAGAAGCAGGGCTTATCTCTGGCAATAAAGACCACAGACTCATCGTAGAACTTCCGGGCATTAAAGATATAAATGAGGCCATTCGCCTTATTGGCTTAACTCCACTACTTGAGTTTCGCCTTGAAACAGACGGAGCGAGAGAGCTTGCAAACAATGAAGGACTAAATGAGTCCACTACAATAGATGATTTATTTGAAGAGACTGGATTGACGGGCTCGCTTCTTAAACGAGCAACATTGCAGTTTGATCCAAATACCGGAGAGCCAGTAGTTGGACTTGAGTTTAATGATAATGGCAAAGACCTATTTCGCACGATTACCACAGAAAATACTGGAAAAATCTTGGCCATCATTCTTGATGGAGAATTGATACAGACTCCAGTTATAAGAGAGGCGATTACAGACGGTACTGCCCAGATTTCAGGTAGCTTTACTCCAGAAGAAGCGCGAGGGGTTGTACGTCAATTAAACTACGGCGCATTGCCACTTCCTATTGAACTTGTAAGTACTCAAACTGTTGGAGCCACATTGGGTGAAGTTGCTTTGGCCACAGCGATTCGCGCTGGAATCATAGGATTTATTATTCTCTCCATATTTATGGTTCTTTGGTATAGACTACCCGGTCTTATATCGGTCGTGGCTCTGGTGCTTTATGTAATCATATCTGTGTCACTATTTCTTCTTATACCAGTAACATTGACCGCGGCTGGTTTGGCTGGGTTTATATTATCAATTGGTATGGCGGTTGATGCTAATGTACTTATTTTTGAGCGTTTGAAGGAAGAGATTCGAAAGGGAAAAGACCTAGTTAAGGCATCTGAAGAAGGTTTTGCCCGTGCCTGGCTTTCTATTAGGGATTCAAATATTTCTTCTCTAATTACCGCCGTGGTTTTGTTTTGGCTCGGCACCTCTGCTGTAAAGGGTTTCGCCCTCACACTTGGAGTCGGTGTATTGGTATCTATGTTTTCTGCGATTACGGCTTCTCGGACATTTCTATTCGCCATTAGACCAAAGACAGAAGGGAAACTTTCAGGGATTTTATTCGGTACCGGTTTTAATAAAAAATAATTTTACACAACTATGTTTATCGTCACACACAGAAAAATATTTTTTGCCCTCTCACTCCTTTTTGTAATTGGTTCTTTCCTCTCTTTTCAATCCGTCGGCTTGAAGCTCGGCACTGACTTTACTGGTGGTACTCTTCTTGAAATTTCATATAACGAAGAACGCCCATCTGTTGAAGATATACAAAATTCACTTTCTCTGCTTTCTCTTGGAAACTATTCTATTAGGCCCTCTGGAGAAAAGGGAATTGTTATGAGAAGTAGAGAGATCACTCCTGATGAAAAAGATTTAGTTTTGTCACATCTTTCAAGTGGGGATTTGTCATCAATAACAGAAGAGAGGTTTAATTCCGTTGGTCCTGTAGTTGGAGAATCTTTAAGGCGTAAATCTTATTTTGCTGTGAGCATTGTAATCTTGGCGATTGTCCTATTCATCACTTTTGCATTTCGTAAGGTGTCAGAGACGACTCTGTCTTCTGGTAGTCGTGGCGTTCCTTCTTGGAAATATGGTTTCGCGACCATACTGGCCCTTGCTCATGATGTGATTGTTCCACTCGGTGCCTATGTTATCTATGGACATTTTACGGGGGCCGAAATAGATCTCTTATTTATCACCGCAATCTTGGCAATTCTTGGATACTCAGTTCACGACACGATTGTGGTGTTTGATAGAGTGCGTGAACATTTGCGTTTAAATAAAGAACAAAACATTTTGGAATCATTTGAGAAAACAGTGGGCGAAAGTGTCACTCAAACAATGGGGAGGTCTATAAATACATCACTCACTCTCTTTGTTGTTTTAATAAGCCTTTATGTTGTTGGTAGTGAAGCCACTCAACATTTCTCATTCATACTTCTTATTGGTGTTATAGCTGGAACATACTCATCTATCTTCATCGCATCACCACTTCTCGTTACGTTGGAGAAGTTGCAGAAGAAAGCTGTGTAGTTTTAAATTTTAGAAAAGACAAGGCCACAAGTACGTGACACACATAGGTTCCACCTGTGTGTGTCACACTAGTATCTTGCAATTTGAGAGGGGGGGGGTAAACTTGATGTATATCAATTAAATACAAAAATTATGGGAATGGAATCATTTAATCAGGTGCCGGAAGTGCCAGCAGAGCCCGAGGAATCGGAGAGAATAGATGATGTGGAGAAGGCCAGGGCGATGGCGAGAGAGTCTAAAGGTGGCCACGATACTGCTGCTAACGCCCGTAAGAAGCTTGCTTCAGAATATATACCAGGAATGTATGGTGAGACACAAAAAGAAATGAGAGAACAGACAAAGCGGACCATGGACCATCATGAGAAAGTTGCAGATCAGGAGGAAAAACTTGCTGCTAGGAGAGTAGATATAATGAATGCTAATCCAAATCTGGGTGAGTACGAAGCAAATCTGCAGGCGTTCATTGAATTAAAAGATAAAGGGGAGCTTCCGGATATGGGATTTGTAGAATAGAATCTGTACAACTCTCGAAAATGACACACATAGGTTCCACCTATGTGTGTCAAGATGACATCTTGACACCATAGTATAATCTGGCAATATAGCTTATATTTAGTTTATGATAAATACATCATCGATGGATGGAGGAATTAAAATTGTTGCTTGGTCGCTATTAATCCCGGGAATCTTTTACGTTATTCCTTATGGTCAAACACTTGGGCTCTATTTAGCCGCGCCCCTGATAGCTCTCCTAATTTTGCTTTTGATAGTTAGAGCTTATGCAAAAAGAAAAATGGGAGTTGTCGCTACTGAAGAAAAGAATTTAAAGACATGGCAGATTCTTGTTTTGATTGGCGTTTTGTTTGTCGGTCTTTCGGTATTTAGCTTTATCGGCAGTAAGTATTCTGCGAATACCAAATATCCTAACTCTCTTAGCCCATCTCTGCCCACGCCTAATAATATATAAATTTATATAGGTTTTATGGAAACCTATTTCTCTGAGGGGCTAGGGTGTCAACCTGGCAGGTTGGCACCCTAGCAACTCTCGAAAATGACACACATAGGTTCCACCTGTGTGTGTCACACTAGTATCTTGCAATTTGAGAGGGGGGGGGTAAACTTGATGTATATCAATTAAATACAAAAATTATGGGAATGGAATCATTTAATCAGGTGCCGGAAGTGCCAGCAGAGCCCGAGGAATCGGAGAGAATAGATGATGTGGAGAAGGCCAGGGCGATGGCCCATTCAGCCCATTCAGGGAGTTCGTACAGAGAAAGAGCTGTCGAAAGCAGAAGGTGGGCAAAAACATCACCAGAGGAGGGTTCAGAGGAGGCAAATCTTACCTTCACCAGACAGCACAAGGAAAAGCAAGCAATTAGCTTAGATAAAGCTGCAGATGAAGTAGAAAATCATGAAGGAGTGATATATGATATTAAAAAAGCAAATCCAGACATGACTGATTTAGAGGCGCTGCTTGCGGCGAATAAGGCGAGATTTGAGGAAAGTGTAAAGAAAAAAGAATCATTGGAGTATTAATTAAAGTTCAAACCTCACATAGGTCTTGCCTATGGGGTGGCAAGGAAAAACGCCGACCAGTAAACTGGTCGGCGTTTTGTTTGTTTTGTTTGACTTAAAAAAACACCAGTCCGCGAGCGGGCTGGTGTAAGGGGTGAAGATTTGGGGAACTTAAGCTACCGGACAATATCCTTTTTACTCCCTGCTAAGGCGCTAGCCCTAGCATTATCCATTGTGGGAGAGCCTTATGCGATGAGATTGCGTAGTTCATTTTAACATCGCATTTTGTCCAGGAATTGGCCTCCGCCGTAGCAATCAAACGGACCAAAATAGCGGATACGCCCGACCAGGGAGATTCCCTCCAAGGCTTTCTCTGGTCTTCGTGAGAAAGTACATTTCTCACTTACTCCTTATCTCAAGGAAAGGGTATTCGATGGCTTTCTTCCGTTATGACAAGTGCCTTGGAAGCCGGAAGAGTAGCTGTTCTTTTTGAACCCCAAATCTTCAAAAGGGTTTCTTTAGTCAGGGTATCAAAATACTTTTTCTCAGTCAATAAAATAGGCTTTTATTAAGCCATACTTTATAGGTCTAAATAGCTTGACTCCTATGTTCATATCCGTATAATAGCTCTCACGTCCCTGTTTTTAGGGGACGCGTTCTTTCACAGAAGCATTATCTTGAGAATCATAATTTTATGACAAGTCCTCAAGAATATTTCAAATAAAGTAATTTCAAGCCTCGCTCTCAAATAGCAACAGAGGGCGGGGTATGTGAGCGAAGACCAAACAAAAGTAAGGTTCAAAATAGGAGTTCTAATATTCTTTATTTTGTTCCGTTCCAAATCCAATTTCAAAGAAACAGGATTTTAACTAAGAGTTTGATCCTAGCTCAGGATGAACGCTGGCGGCGTGGATAAGGCATGCAA
>CAZMSV010000022.1:0-11724 GCA_964569075.1 uncultured Candidatus Saccharibacteria bacterium | reverse complement strand
CCCCCTCTGGTACGAATACAGCAATATCACGAAGTATAAATGGGTATTGAGAATACGTCTTAAAACGCTTGTCTGATAAGTCTTCAGAGATAGTATTTTTATTCACTTCTGGTAACTTTGAAATAATACTTGAAAGATTAGTTTCGAACACTTCACCCTTTTTTTCAAAGACAATATCTACACCCAGTAAACCGTCCAATTTTTTCTTAATATCATCAAAAGATTCAAAGCCCTTTATTGATTCTAGTGTGAAAGCGAGTGATGTGTGTTCTCCCGAGGAAGGAAAAACTGACCCTATTTCAAGCAACTTAACCTGAGAAAGACCCAAGGGATCTTTATTTCTCACATTAAAGGTGAGTGCATTTGATAGGCCGAAAGACAAATCTTTCCTTAAAAATTTCTTATCTTGAGCTAGGGGATTTTCAAGCTCAATGTCTCCTTCAGACCAAAATGCGTAATTAAAAACTTGAGAGAATCCTTTTTTAATAAAAAAGTCTATCATTACTCTCTCATAATATTGGACCTTTGATTGCGGTGAGACATCACTAACCACTACTGGCTTTGGCACGATATTTTGATATCCGTAGATCCTACCTATATCTTCAATTAAATCTTCCTTTATGCGTAGGTCTATGCGTTCAGCTGGTATTGTGACTACAAAACGCTTCTCAGTTGTAGGGATCCTTTTGGCCCCAACTATATTCCTAAAAGATTGGCTTTTAGTAAGCTCTTCTTCAGATACCGTGCCTGAGCCACGATTTGCATGAATAACCAGGCCACCACCAACATAAAGACCCACATGGTCGACTCCTACAGATACTTCAGTGCCAGGAAGCCATTCAATACTTTCAAAATGTATTTTTCCACTATTAGAGTTGGAAAACACCAAATCTCCTGGAATCAAGGAGTGGATGGACACGTCCCCACCAAAAACATATTGATCAACGGACATCCTCGGGATTGCTATACCGGCTTGGGAATACAAATAACTTGTATACGAAGAACAGTCGAAGCTAGCAGGGGCGTCATAAACAATACTTGATCCCTTTTTATATATGGCGCCTACGGTTGTACTCGCGAGACTCAATATTTTCTCTATTGGTTCTACATACTCCCATTCAAACCCACGGCGAGAAAGTATGTCCACCACATCGTCCTGTGACAAAACAATCCCAAGTGTTGACATTATTTCTGAAACAGAAACCCCAACTTTATACGGGGCTGGTTTCCTTGGATAAAAATCAATTAGACCCTCTACCTGCGTGTTTGAGCCTCCTGCAATCTCTAAAATCATGTCGGATACTTTTTTTAAAGCCTCGGTAGTAAGCTCTGGCGTTATCTCATTTTCAAAACGAACCGACGCATCTGTTCTAAGCCCAAGTTTTTTTGATGTCTTTCTAACCGCCACTGGCTCAAAATTGGCTGCTTCTAGAATTATATTTTTTGTTTTGTTACCAATCTCACTTATCTTGCCCCCCTTTAGCCCGGCAATACCCAAGACAGAATCATTAACACCATCAACAATAACTAACTCATCTCCAGAAAGTGGGTAATGTTTGTCATCTAGAGCCAAAAGCGACTCCCCTTCTTTGGCTTTTCTAACTGTGATTTTCCAACCACCATCTGCATTTTTCAAAAGGTCTCTATCATAAGCATGAAGAGGCTGACCGAGTGAAAACATTACATAATTCGTCGCATCAACAATATTATTTATAGATCTCTGCCCGATAGATTCAAGTCTCTCACGAAGCCAGTCTGGACTTTCTTTTACTTCAACATTATTTATAACTAGAGCACTAAACCGGCGACAAAGCTTATCATCCTCTACTTCAATCTTTAAAACATTGGACTCTGGAATATTTAATATTTTTTCTTTTGTGTTTTCTTCCTTTATTTTCAAATTAGCGAGAACCCCAATTTCTTGAGCTATGCCTCTATGAGAAAGGCAATCATGACTTCTATCTGGAAGAACTTTTATATCGAATATCGTATCGTTACCTTTTTCTTCAATAGACTCAACTTCAAATACATGCATCGTCAAAGCTTCTCCAATCTTTTCTGGAGACGGTAGTTTTTCATCAAAATAATCTTGTAGCCAAAGATAAGAAACCTTCATTAAAATTGATTTATTAGCCTTAGATCTCCTTCATATAAAGACCTCACATCAGGAATGCCAAACTTAAGCATTACTAATCGGTCTATCCCAACTCCAAAAGCAAATCCTCGATACTCCCTTGGATCTATCTTCATAGACTGGAGTACTTTTGGATGAACCATGCCCGCCCCCATTATTTCAATCCATCCAGTCTTTTTGCAAGTAGAGCAACCTTTCCCCGCACACTTAAAGCAAGACATATCTACCTCTACGCCGGGCTCTACAAAAGGAAAGAAACTGGGACGAAAACGAGTAGATACCTTTGAGCCTAAAAGTTTCTCAAGATAAACCTCAATTACATATTTCAGATTGGCTAGGGATACATCCTTATCAATCATTAAGCCCTCGAGCTGATAAAACTGCGCCTCGTGTGTAGCGTCTGTTGCTTCGTGACGAAAAACTTTGCCTGGAACAATTATACGAATTGGGGGCTTGTGAGTTTCTGCATACCTAACTTGAACTGGTGATGTATGCGTGCGAAGTAGCCTACCGGCTTCTTTTGGTTTTAACCAAAAGGTGTCCCACATGTCCCTGGCTGGGTGGTGGGCTGGTATATTTAGCGCATCAAAATTATAATATTCTGTTTCAATTTCAGGTCCCTCCACCATAGAAAAGCCAAGATCTCGAAAGATATCCTCGGTTTTTTGGATAATATGTGAAATCGGGTGAAGATGCCCCTTTAAATCATTGGAAACTGAACTCATATAAAACCATTATATCTGAGAGTTCCCACCTTTCAAAATGTCATTCCCCTTTGGTTTAAATAGATTCTTTGCCTCATTCCAATATTCCTCGTGACCATTAATATTCATCCAGTACCACCATTCTGCTCCCCATAAATATTGAGTATCAAATCCTGTCTCCTTGGCAAAGAATATGACTTCATTAAATTTTTGAATATTCATCCTTTCTATCTGAATATCAATAGGGGTCTTAACTATTGGCTCCAAAAGCCATGGTTCGAGAGAAAGTTCAATAAGAAGGCTCTTTTTCTCACCAAATAGAAGTTCCATAAGATTTGTCTTACCGCGATACCAAAATGGCCGATAGACGCTCTTAACTTGCCCAATTGCAGGATTCCAAAGATACATATAGACGCTCGTACCGAAGATATCCCCCTCTCTCCACGCATCCTTCCAAAGGCCTAAGTTTCCACTGTCAGTTACTAAGATTGGTCGACTTGGATCAAGTTTTTTTACTAAAGCTATCTCTTCGCGCAAAAATTCTTTGTCCAATTCACCACAATGTTCTTTTGCAAATACTGACAAAAACGGCTCATTCTCTACTTGCCAATATTTAACTGCTGGAGAATCCTTATACCTATTTACTGTATTTTCAATAAGAGGAAGAATCCTTTTCTTTTTTTCTTCCCATGACAAATCATGGGCCCATTCAGGTATATGACATTCTGGCCACCCAGGAAGACGCCGACCAACAGCCAAAATAACTTCCGCCCCCCTCTTCTCTGCTTCTTCAATCTGGTAATCTAGATCACTGAAATTATAAACTCCACGCTCTGGCTCAATCATCGGCCAGTGAGCTGAAAGACGAAACTTCCTCACGCCCAAATCGGTTAAAATTGCAGTGTAAACCTCCTTCCAATTAAGTTCAAGTTCGTCAGAATGATATTTACTAAAAGATACTCCATAAAAAATTTTATCTGGAATTGGTCGCAAAGAAAGGACCAACAATAACAAAAGACCTAAAACAAGAAAAGAAAGAACTATTTTGAAAACCTTTTTTATTAGCATCATAAGAAAAGGACAAGAAAACCGGCAGTGATGAAAAGCATGGCTACCACCTTATGTGCGACATGCCCTGGACGAAACTCATGCTCAAATAAATCCACCATTTTGTGTCTCAATAGAAATATAAATAAAAATATAAATATAAACTGAAGTGAGCTTAAAGAATTAACAACGGAAACACTTCCAAGTCTTATAGCATAAAGCACAAAAAGAAAAGCGACTCCCCCAATAACCCTGTTCACAATTACCAAAGAAGCGGTCTTGTTTGTAGTTGTTTTTGAACTATGTAATACTGCCTTGCGACACCTTGGCCATAAAAGAAGTGAAAGTGCACCAACCACATTCCCCATTCGTGACCAAAAAAAACCGTCAATAAAAGATGTGTTACTAAAAAGTATTTTTAAAAAAACAGCAGAAAAACCAAAAAGAATCCCAGAAAAAATGACTAAAAGAAAGGACCGAGCGTTAAATCTAAAATGACCAACTAAAAGCATTCCTACAACAAATAAAGTCAGAGCATAAAGAAATGACGATGGTAAATTCTCTTCAAGAATTACAAAACCAGCCAAAAATGTGGTAACCGTAGAAACAGCAGCAAGCCAAGGAACAACATCGGTCGCACTGGCAATCTTTAAAGCGCTATACAACAAGATGATAGAGGCGATAAAAGTGAAACCAATAAGAAGCGAGAAACCTATAACAAACATCGATGGAGTATGGATAACACCAAAAGGAATAAGAATAATTACCACACCAGAAATTATTCCCACATAAAAAGCATAGGCACTTGGACGAGAAATATTAGTAGAAGTGACAATATACTTGTCTATGAGCACAATGCAGGCGTTTAAAACCTGAGCAAAAACAGCGAACACAAGAGATAAAAAGACTGGAGACATAATCAATTAATTATACAATACCTGTTTCAATTATCCTCTTGAAAGCCATGGCCGACGGTCGGACCCTCCTCTCAAGTGACTCGTAATCAATCTCCACAAGGCCAAATCTTTTGGTAAAGCCATAAGACCACTCGTAGTTATCAAGAAGAGACCAATAAAGAAAACCGAAAACTGGAACATCTTCTTCAATGGCTCTCTTTACTGAACTAATGTGCCCCCTTATATAAGATTCGCGCTGCTTATCTTCACTGTCAGCAAGTCCGCTTTCAGTTATAATAATCGGCTTATTATATTTTTTGAGATACAAAAGTATGTAATAAAGGCCTTCTGGAAAAATATCCCAACCCATATCTGTTTTTGGTAAATTAGGAGTATTCCCAAACTTTTTATGAAAATAGTAATTCAAACCTATAAAATCCTGTTGATCAGAGATTGCATTAAGAAAAGATTCATTCCAAAACCAATTCATGAAACGAGCACGAAAAGAATTCCATGGCTTGGAATCAGACCAAAAATATATATTATGTTTAGCAACACCGAGCTTAATATGCGAATTATTTTTCTTAACCTCATAATAAGCTAACCTATGAGCAGCCTGAAGTCGGTGTTTCATTTTCAAAAACAAAAATGGGTTCTTTTTAAACGGAGGCCAATTACCCATTAAAAAGCTCCCCGACGCCCAAACAAGTGGTTCATTTATAGTCATCCAGTACTCCGCCTCTTGTCCAAGATTATCAATGACATATGTGCAGTATCGAGCAAATATTTCTGGAGCTTTTTTATTTGAAAACCCCCCTTTTTGTGTGAACCAAAGAGGTAGAGTAAAATGCCAAAGCGTAACAAAAGGCTTAATATCTCGAGACCTCAAAGCTCTCAAAACTGTCCTATAATGCTCTATTTCTTTTTCATCAAACTTGCCCTCCTCTGGTTCGATACGAGACCATTCAATGGAAATACGATGAGCATTGTGGCCCAAAGATTGAGCAATGTCAAAATCACTCTCAAATCTATTGTAATGATCTGTCGATCTTCCGCATACAGGCACCTTATTTGCCCTAGCAGCTTCTGCCCAATCATTATTTTCTATACCACCCTCAACTTGATAAGAAGCGGTCGCACTACCCCAGAAAAAATCGGATGGAAAAGATTTTTTGTCATTGTGAAAATCCTTTTGATTCATTTTAAAATAGTAGACTTATTATACCAGACCAATATCTACTATTTTGAGTAATTTATAGGGACACTGAATACAATTTCAAACCATCTTTTATATATATGCTATCGTTGCTTTTAACACGAAAATCTATTCCCTGACCAAGTTTTAACAATTGAAAATTCTGAGCTGATCTATCATCAATCTCAAACACATAAACACCCTGGCTAATGGTCACTATCACCAAATCATCACGCCCTGGGAAAAAATCGAAAGTCTTGACTGGTGATCCTGTATTAATGACAATCTCCTCCTTACACTCAGAGGCCACACAAAAATAGTGCGGAATAGCGCTAATGTCTCCTTCCCAGGAGACCACTAGGGTACCATTACGGTTCTCTACAGAAAGTTTTCTCTTTATTTTTATATCCTCAGTAGTTGTAGCCTTAATGTTAGTCGCCGTAGTAGATGTAGATACAAAAAGATTCATTATGTCAGTATACAAAGCGTTTTTTTGTGGTTTCGGTGGAGGAGTCGTTCTGGGCGTAGTAGTTGCTTGGGAGGTCGTGGCTACCTCTACAAACTCAGTGATCTCAATAAAAAGGGCCGCTTCTGGGAGCAAGAAAGAATATGCCTCTGTGACGGTCTGAGGAGAGACAATTAGCTCCTTAGACCATAACTGTAGCCCATCTTTCTCCACTCTAATTGTATAACTCTCTGGTCGAAGATTTTGGACAAAAACATTCTTTTGAAAAACGCTCGTCTGCCTTACGATCTGATCATTAACAAAAACGCTTACACCAGAATACGGAACTGAAATATACAAACCACCAGTACGAATAATATTCAAAGCACTATTCAATCTATAGCCAGTGGAATACAAAATAAGAATAGGTATCCCAACAATAAAGGCCAGCGCAAAAAGAGTGAAGTATATTCTTCTTTTTTGAATTGAGAGTGGTTTCATTGCTGTTTTTCTTTCCTATATTTTGGCGTCACCCAAAAACCCATGTATTTACCAAACATAAGTCTGGTCTGCGCATCAAGGCCCGGAATTGCACCAAATACTACAATTGTAAATGGTACCAAAATCCACTGTATCCCCATATAAAACCTTGACCGTTTCTTTTCCCTTAGAGGTTTCGGTGGCAAGAAAGACATGAATATTATTGCCGTGAGGACTAACCCCAACATAGATACAATCATCAGGTTTCTAGTCACAAATGGCAAATTGTAGGACAGAATAGTGGAATTAAAACTGACCCCGCCTAAAACAACCGGTAGCCAACCTAATAAGAAGATGAGTAACGGATTGGTCGCCAAAGACCAAAACCCTTCGACCTGAACTATAGACATCCTGAGCCTTGTGCGGAATGGGATAGATTTATTTTTTAAAAATCCAAAAAGCATATAGGGAATATTTTCTGCCCCCCAAGACCAGCGCCTATGCTGTTTATATATATTTTTCGCAGTTTGAAAAAACTTTGGAGCGAGATTTGCATCCATAGACACTGGATATGATATTGGCACTACGCTGTAGTCTCCATCCCTTGCCAAGAAAAGGTTCCAGAAGATTCTAGAATCTTCTGAAACCATGTTCTTTTGCCAATACCCTATCTCATAAAGTGACTTAAAAGAAACGGAGTGCGAAGAAAAAGTGGCAAGTTTTTCTGGACGCTCTTGCTGAATCATTTGCCAGAAAGTACTAGAAGCGGCAACCACGCGAGAAAGAGCCGGAGCTTCCCACACATTGTTGTTGTAAAAAGGTACTGGCTGAAAAGAAACCTTGTGGGGGTCGGGAACATTTAAAAAGTTCCAAGTTAAACAAAGAAAATATTGTTTATAAGCTACAGTATCAACATCAAAGGCGGAAACAATAACATCACCATACGAAATATTATTTGGATCAAGAATTTTAACCCTAGACTGTTCAGCTGCATAGGAAATATTTGATCCCTTGCCGGCCATCTCTCCCGGAGTTCCGGCGGGGTGCTTTGTTACCAAAAAGTGCCCGAATTTGTCGGCATATTTATCTTCTATCGCTTTGGATATAAGACTAGCTTCATCTCCGGCAGATTCTTCTGAAGCCAGAACTATGGCCATTCTATTCTTGTCGTATTCTGTATTCAAAAGTGCTTCCATGCTTTCTTCAACCACAGATAGGTCTTCTTTATAAAATGGCAAAATTATTAAATGAAGAAGGTGTTCATATTTCAAATGAGACACTCTTTCTGCCCAGTCAGTTGCTAGGTTGTGTTTTATTCTCTTCCAATTATGCCGAAGATGAATGGCTAAATATCCATTCTTCATAAGCCAGTAAAGATCAAAAGCGATAATAAAATATGCGGCCCAAACCGGAACAAAAAAAGAAGCCATAATCGTACCTAATATGGTGCCCCAAGAAAGCGCTCCGGGAAGGATTTCTAGAGCACGATAAATTAGTCTATCTTTACCAGAGAGATCTGAGGCACGCCCGACACGAAAATAGGGAGTTAGGTGATAATTCATAAAACCTTTGGTTTAGAGAGCCACCTGTCAGGCTTGAACTGACGACCTGCTGTTTACAAAACAGCTGCTCTACCAACTGAGCTAAGGTGGCACGACTGACTTACTTTAAACTACAAACTTATCTTTGTACTACCCATCTGATACCTACCAAAACAGCTAAGGTGGCACGACTGACTTACTTTAAACTACAAACTTATCTTTGTACTACTCATCTGGTACCTACCAAGACAGCCAAGGTGGCGATAAATAGCTTTTAGCTGTCAGCTTCTAGCTTTCAACTTAGACTACAATTCACAATTCACTTACTTTAAACTACGAACTTATCTTTGTACTACTCATCTGGTACCTACCAAGACAGCTAAGGTGGCAATAAATGGCTTTTAGCCCCGACGTCTTAGTCGGGGTCCCGTCCTTGCGTCGGGACTTAAACTACAATAACAACCTACAACAAAAAAGAAGAATATTCCACCCCAAAATTAACCCTCAATTCTCCCCTTTCCATTCTGCTCCTTATGCTGATGTATGTCTCTCAAATACAAGGAGGCATCTTTATCACCACGAAATTTTCTTGTTCCACGAATATTTGGAAGTGCAGAATTATATTTTTCAGAAAGAAACCTAAACATGCGTAAAGAAACTTCCTTAAAATACTTCGGTGCCCCTTCTGCCCCATCGAGTACCACTTTGTCCCAAACATGTTCACACCTCCTCAAAATATCTTCATAATATTTTTCTAATGGTCGATCAAAACGAGCAAGTACCCTGGATAACCCCCCCTCCTTCTGCTTTTTTATTTCATACCACTTTATTGTGATCATAGTCACGATGACAACCAAAGAAAGTGAGAAAGTACCGATCAGCATATATTTATGATTGAGTAGAAAACCTCACAAAACGACGAATTTCAATCCTTTCACCAAACTTCTGTGTGGCTCCAGATATTAAATCTTTAATTTTAAGTTCTGGATTTTTAATAAAAGCCTGCTCAACCAATGTCTGTTCAGCAAAATATGAATTTAATTTTCCTTCTAGAATTTTTGCCTTGAGATCTTCCGGTTTGCCTTGTATTTCATCTGTAAATACAGACTCTGCAGATTTCTTTGCCTCTGGGGTGATATCTTCCATCTTCAAAAACTGCGGGTCTGTTGCCGCGACCTGCATAGCCAGATCATAAGCAATGGCCTTAAACTCTTCATTCTTAGCGACAAAGTCAGTCTCACAAGAAAGCTCCACAATAGCACCAACGGCACCAGTACCATGAATATATGATTGTATGGCTCCAGAGCCAAGATTTCTATCAGACTTTTTTGAAGCAACATCTCCACTTTGTTTTTGTAAGATAACAATCGCCTTATCTAGGTCTCCACCAGCTTCTTCAAGAGCCTTTTTACACTGCATAATAGAGAGTCCAGTTTTATCTCTAAGATTCTTTACAAGTTCTGTTGATATCATGGGTCTTTAATTGTAAACGATGAACAAACCTTATTCAATACTCAATACGCACTCGAACGTTTCCAAAAACACAATAACTATTCAGGCTTTTTTTCTGCCTTTACGGCTGAAGCAATGGCAGCAGATTTCTTGCCTTCTTCAATCGCAGATACCATCTGATTTACAAAATATTCAATACTCTTCATAGATGCATCATTCCCAGGAATTGGATACTCAACATCCTTTAGGTTGCAATCAGAGCTTGAAAGAGATACCACTGGAATTTTCAGGCGACGAGCCTCCGCCACCGCGATGCTTTCTCGCTTAAGATCCACGACAAAAAGCACAGCTGGAGTAGACCTCATAGGAGAGATCCCAGAAAAATCTTTTTGCAAAGATTCTATTTCTCTATCAATAAGAAGCCTTTCTTTTTTTGTGTATTTACTAAGCTCACCTTTTTCTTTTTGTGAAGTTAAATCCTCAAGCTTGGTAATTCTCTTTTTTATTTCAGGAAAGTTAGTGAGGGTACCCCCAAGCCATCGCCCTGCAACATATGGCATTTCTGCTTTAGTGGCGCCAGCTAAAACCGACTTACGCGCTTCATTCTTGCCACCTACAAATAAAATCATTCCCCCTTCTGCCACTTTGCTTTTTACAAACTCTTTGGCAACAGAAAGCATTTCATTGGTCTTCTCTAGATCAAAAATTTCAATTTTATTCTTCATGCCAAAGATATATGGCTGTGAGGATGGATGTCTTCGAGAGCGAAGTAAGCCAAAATGCGCCCCTGCCTGGAAAAGCGCTTCTATATTAGGATTATTTTCTTTTTTCTTTGCTATTACTAACATAAAAATAAGGGACTAGTCCCCCAAATGCGTGAAAGAAATACTAACAGAAATCTAATTATTCTGCAACCTCACTGTCTATGCCCATACTTCTGGTCTCAATGGTTTCAATAATAGGCCCCAGCTCTCCAGCGAAAATCAAAGGAATATTGTGCCAAGACTCTTTAATACGATGATCTGTAATTCTATCTTGTAAAATATTGTATGTTCTTATCTTTTCTGATCGATCACCAGTACCAATCTGATTTTTTCTATTAGCCGAAAACTTCTTATTCTCCGCTTCTTCCTTAAGCGCGGACAGCTTGGCGGTCAAAATTTCCAAAGCCTTTTCTTTGTTGGCCCCCTGACTCCTCTGGGCGGTGGATCGAACATCAAGGCCCGTAGGAAGATGCACAATACGAACGGCACTTTCAACTTTGTTTACATTTTGTCCGCCCTTTCCACCCGCTCTAGATGTTTCAATACGGAGATCTGCTGGATTGATCTCAAATTTTACCCTCTTACGAATAGGCAAAATCGCCACTGATGCAGTAGAGGTATGAACCCTTCCAGACTTCTCTGTTGCGGGAATTCTCTGAATACGATGAACCCCTGTCTCAAACCTAAGTTTCTTATAAACATCCTGACCCCGTATTTCAAAAGACGCTTCTTTGTATCCCCCCAAGGCACTCTGTGAAAGATCCACAACTTTCCATGACCAGCCAACCTTTTCAGCATAGCGTTCATACATAAGAGAGAGCTCTTCAGCAAAAAGGGCCGCCTCTTCCCCTCCTACACCAGCGCGGACTTCAAGAATAATCTCATTGGGAAATTCTTCTTCCTTTTCTTCTGCGAGTAGTATTTCATCCATTTGAGAAATGAGAGCATCTTTTTGAGTCAAAATATTTTTCATCTCCTCCTCCGCCATCTCTTTCATGGATTCATCTTTTGCAAGCAAAATAATACCTTCTTCTTCTTTCAAGAGTTTTTCCAAAGACTCTGATAG
>CAZMSV010000021.1:6928-11749 GCA_964569075.1 uncultured Candidatus Saccharibacteria bacterium | reverse complement strand
GGGTAGTCCTATGTAATTTATAAAAGTGTTATAATATTTTATTATGGAAAGGAAAATTATCTTATCTTAATAGACAAAACTATCCCCAGCCCTTTGCGTCCAAACCATTCCTGGCGGCCACCTGTTCTGCGTCTTGCTTTGACTCCCCATCTCCCTGTGCCACTAAATCATTTTTTAAATACACACCTACAGTGAAATGTTTGCCGTGGTCAGGGCCAACTTCTTTTATAGTTCTGTATGCCGGAGTTATACCTGCATGCTCTTGCGCTTTTTCTTGAAAAAGACTTTTTGAATCTATCCAGCTTCCTAATTCAATTACCTTATCCAGATATGGAGATATATAGTCATAAATAAATTTTTTGGCACTTTCATATCCTTGGTCAATATATATCGCACCAATAATGGCTTCCATAGTGTTAGCAAGTATGTACTGACGAGCTCGTCCAGTATCCTTGGCTTCACCGCGAGACAAAAGTAAAAAATCATTAATTTTTAAAGTCTGTCCAACCGAAAAAAGAGTGTTTGAATTAACCAAAGACGACCTGAGACTTGTCATTTCTCCTTCTGGCTTTTCTGGATACTTAACAAATAAATAGTCGGTGATTACAAGTTCCAAAACAGCATCACCTAAAAACTCTAAGCGCTCATTGTGACCTAATGGAAAATCTCTATTCTCATTTAAGTATGAACGATGAACAAATGCCTGTTTTAATAGATCTTTGTTTTTAAAATCAACACCTATTTGTTCTTCAAAATTAGAAAAATTACTCATAAAAAATCTACTTATTCTTTTCAGAAAGAAGCCCTATCCCCTTTGTAATAAGTGGCATAATATCGTCGTAAAAGTTCAAATCAGCCATTTCCTCTAGAGTAAACCAACGGGCATCATTTAATCCACCGCTTGATTCTAGTTGAATTGGTTCAAATGAAGACTTGGCTAAAAAGTAATGTACGCTTTTTTTAAGCTTCCCCTTTTCTGGATGATAAGCAATGTATTCATTAACCCCCAAATCATCCTCTAGCATAATATCAAGTCCTATCTCTTCTTTTATTTCTCTTATCGTTCCTACCTTTAAGTCTTCCTCTTTTTCAAGTTTCCCCTTAGAAAGAGTCCAGTGACCAAAGACGTCGTGCACTAGGGCCAAATATATATTGCCTTCATGAATAGAATACACTAGGGCCCCACCCAACTGCTCGAGAGTTACCTTGTCATCCGAAAGGTCCTTATTTTTTTTCTTAGAAACATCATTTTTACCTGGCTCACCCATTTCTTTATAAACTGCGCCCAAAACACCATTCACAAATTTACCAGATGTATCTCCCCCAAAAGATTTAGCGAGCTCAATAGCTTCGTTGATAGCCACCTTCGGTGGGACTTGCTCACTATCAGAAAACAAAAGCTCAGCAAGACCTATGCGGAGAATATTGCGATCAATAATAGATATTTTTTCAATCGGCCAGTCTGGGGCCGCCTTAACAATAATGACGTCTAAATCTTTTTGTTTAGAAATTACAGTCTTAATAAGATCGTCCATAAAGCCGTCGTCAGACACTTTTGGAGCGAACTCTTTTTTATTACGCTCAAGTACAATCAAGGCGTCTAGAACAGAGGCGCTACAAAAATCCCACTCAAAGAGTGTTTGCATTACCACTGATCTTGCAAGGTGCCTGTTTGCCATATGGCCAAAAACTTATTATACACGAAAAATCCCTACTCTGCCTTAGAAGAGCCCTTTTCTTTCTTCTTTGCCGCCTTCTTCGCAGTTTTAGCTATAACATCAACAACATCACGCCCACGGTATTTACCCGTAGTCGGATTCATTCGATGCCGGACATGTGGAACTCCACTTTCGTCCTTACTCAATCGGATAGAAGCAACCTTATGATGAGATCTCCTGTTCTTCGTGTGAGATCTCGTATGTCTCATTCGTACAACCATAGTCGGTAGAGCATATCAAAGGCAATCTAAAATATCAAGGATGCGAAGAACAAACCCCACCGACACAAATCCATGTGTCGGTGGGGTTATTTTTAGCTCTTTAGGCACGCATCACTTCAGCTAATCGTCTGTGTGGTGGAATAAAACTACCCGTGAAAACAGATCTGAGGCGCTCCAGCGTCCATCCATTAACCCCCAACAACATGGTAGGAATGGACGGTTCTTCCCGCGCTGGGAAAATCTTGTCTGGTGGGGCACCACTAGTCTTAGAAGAAAATGCGTGTAAAAAACAGGCCAAGAAGCTAATGTGCTCGCCAACTGGATGCGTAGGATTAAGATTGCACACCCTTCCTCCGAGTCGAGTCTGACAGATAGCATTTACTGGTCGACCACCTTCGTCCCTAACCCCTTCCGGAAGTTTGGTGTAAATCTGGTTGATACCGCTGAAACTGGCTGTGAAGGAGTCACCAGCAGGTACATCATTGATGGTCATATACTACCTCCGCCATAGGTGATTGGTTTTTAATGAGAACACTTTCTTAATAGAATCTACAAACAAATCATACTATTGTCAAAAGTTTTTAATAAATGTTTCCCTATGCACATCAGAGGATCCATGTTTATTAATATTTTTAATATGGACCTTTGTACCATACCCTTTATGTATTTCAAATCCATATTCAGGATACTTCTTTGACAATCTCTTCATATATCTGTCTCTAGTAACCTTGGCAACAATGGAGGCTAGGGAAATAACTGGAACTTTTTCATCACCACGGATAATTGTTTTTTGCTTTCTAAATTCATCTGGCGCTCTTAAACCTCCATCAAGAAAAATCTGCGTTCCGTGCGATGAAACAGAAAGTTTTTTAAGACAACGCCTTATACCCAATCTGATGGCAAAAGTTATCCCCCTTTTATCTATAACCTTGGGCGACACCAAAGAAACAGCGAAGTCCGCCTTCCCCTCCAACTTCCATGCTCTTATCTTTTCAAACCATTCATCTCTTTTTTCTTTACTTAATTTTTTGGAATCAGCTAAACCGAGATACGACAACCTAGTACCTCGTCTAACAAAAAAGGCCCCAATAGCGACTGGGCCAGCTAGAGGCCCCCTACCCGCCTCGTCAACACCAACTCTTCCTACCTTTAGATTCATTTATTGAATAAGTCTCTCTGCACAATAATATACTCCCGTATCTAACTGACCAAGATATTGCCCATTGCAGTCTGTGATCGGCTTCTCTTGCCACCATACAAGTATTGGACCAGTGTATCCAGATAAAATATTCCCAGCAACTCCATACAAAGTTACACTGGCCCCCCCTACACTATACAAATAAGCATCGTGCCTATACTCCCCACTCTTTGTACCTGGAGGAGTTGGCAAGCTTGGTGTATAGGTCAAAATGAAAGTATTTAGCACACCACCTTCACGATACTGTCCACGCCAACAAAAACCAGACGGTTTTAAACATCTCCAAGTAGTTACCCCGGGATAGGTCCCAGAAGGGTCCGCCTGCCCCGCCCTAGCAAGGGCGAGTTTTAGGGTTTGTACATGTGCCCTCACCTCTGCATTACGTCCAGATGAACGAGCCCCTATAATATTAAAACCTACAACAGCTATTAAAAGCGTGATTATCCCAAGAACAATCAGAAGTTCCACCAAACTAAACCCCCGTCGAGATGTACAGAGATTTGAAGATATTTTCATATGTTCATAATACTCCCTTTGTGGTCTAAACAAAAGAATGTTGGAGTATGGGCAAGGGCTCATAGTATAATCTTTTTATGAAACCTTTTTCCCACCTCCACACCCACAGTCATTACAGTCTTCTTATGGCTCTGCCGAAAATCCCAGACCTTGTGGGAAGGGCGAAAAAAAATGAAATGAAAGCGCTTGCACTTACTGACAATGGCAACCTATACGGAGCAATAGAATTTTATAAAGAGTGTGAGAAGGCAAAAATAAAACCAATAATTGGAGTGGACACCTATGTTGCCTATCGTAGCCGACATGACAAACAAGCTGGCATAGATAATGCGCGACATCGACTAATCCTTCTCGCCAAAAATGAAGTTGGATATAAAAATCTTATAGAGCTCGTAACAATTGGCCACCTTGAGGGATTCTATTACAAACCCAGAATTGATAAAGAAACCTTAGAAAAATATAAAGAGGGCCTGATCTGTATATCACCCTCCTCATCAGGAGAAATAGCACAAATACTTTCTGGCAATGAACCAGAAAAGGCGGTGGCCGTGGCGGAATGGTATAAAAAAATATTTGGAGAAGATTTTTTTATTGAAATTACAAAACACCCAGAAATACACGGCCAACCAAAGAAGATGGAAGGTCTTTCTGGTTTTGCAAAATCAAATGAAATACCAATCGTTGCTGGGCATGATGTCTTCTATTTAGACCCTGAAGACAAGCGGGCCAGAGATACCTTAATGTCTGTGCAATCAAATACTGATAGAGAGAGGAATAATCTCAACGATGGTGAGGAGGATTTTTCTTTCATATCACAAGAAAGGGCCAATGAACTTTTTGCGGAGCTACCAGAGGCGCTAGATAATATACAAACAATCATCGACAGAATAAATCTTAAACTATCATTTGGAAGCTGGGTATTTCCAAATATACAAACCAATAAGGGCCTTTCCTATGACGATGAACTCCGCCAATTGGTATACGAGGGCATACCGAAGCGCGGTTTAGAAAAAACCAAAGAAATTGAAGAAAGGATAGAGTACGAGCTCAAAATTATTAAAGATAAGGGATTTTCACCTTACTTTTTAGTTGTCGGAGACCTTCTTAGATATGCTCATGAGAATGGAATACTCACAAATATCAGAGGATCAGTCGCTGGGTCAATGGT
>CAZMSV010000021.1:0-6918 GCA_964569075.1 uncultured Candidatus Saccharibacteria bacterium | reverse complement strand
AATGGTTACCTATCTCGCCCAAATAACAAATTTAAACCCCATTGAATATGAACTACCTTTTGAAAGATTCTTGAACCCGGAGAGACCGTCTGCCCCCGACATCGACATGGACTACGCCGATAACCGTCGTGATGAAATAATTGAGTATGTTCGTCAAAAATATGGTGCCGACAAGGTCGCACAAATTGGAACATTTGGAACAATGATGGCGCGTGGTGCCGTGCGTGATGTTGCCCGCGCATTAGGATATCCATATGGGACCGGAGATCGAATTGCCAAACTAATACCAATGGGCTCACAGGGATTCCCAATGACGATTGATCGGGCATTTGAGATGATCCCAGAGCTCAAAGAAATATATGACAAAGAACCAGAAGTAAAAGACATCATTGACATGGCAAAAAAGATCGAAGGGTGTGCGCGCCATATTTCTGTACACGCCGCGGGTGTTGTAATATCACCCACCAAACTAACAGACTTTATTCCTCTCCAATTTGACCCCAAAGGAGAGGGCAAAATCATTACTCAATATGATATGTATTCAGTAGAAGATGCTGGCTTATTAAAATTTGACTTTCTTGGGTTAAAAAATCTCTCAATAATTGCGGACACAATACACAGGGTTGAGGCTATTGAAAACTTCAAAATAGATATAGAAAACGTTCCCCTTGAAGATTCGAAGACATTTGAACTTCTGGCACTTGGAAAAACAGACGGACTATTCCAGCTCAATGGAGATGCTATGACGAAGTTTCTAATGGAACTTAAGCCAACATCAATACACGACATCAATGCAATGGTGGCTCTCTATCGCCCAGGACCAATACAATTCATTCCGGATTACATAAAAAGAAAACACGACCCATTACTTATTTCTTATCTCGACCCGGCCCTAGAGCCCATACTTTCAAGAACATATGGCATATTGGTCTATCAAGATGATCTTCTAATAATCGCTAAGGATATTGCTGGATACTCTTGGGGTGAAGTGGACAAGTTCAGAAAGGCCGTAGGAAAGAAAATACCCAAAGAAATGCGGGCGCAAAAAGAAAAGTTTATAGATGGGTGTATTACTCACAGTAAGTGGCCGGAAAAAAAGGCCCAAGAGCTTTGGACATGGATTGAGCCATTTGCTGCCTACGGATTTAATAAAGCGCACTCTGCATCCTATGGTCGCGTAGCGTATCAAACCGCTTATTTAAAAGCACATTTCCCCGCCATATATATGTCTGCGGTCTTAACAGCTGACTCTGGGAATATAGATAAAATAGGAGAAATGATAGCTGAATGCAAAAAGATGGAAATCCCCGTGCTACCCCCATCCGCCAATGAAAGCTTCCAGGGATTCTCCGTTGTAAGAAAGGATAATGAGCCAGACAAAATAAGATTTGGCCTAACAACAATAAAAAACTTTGGAGAAGGAATAGCAGACACGATCGTGAAAGAAAGAAAAAAGAACGGAAGATTTTTTTCTATTGCTGATTTCTTAAATCGCATCAAAGATAGGAACCTTAATAAAAAGTCACTGGAATCACTCATAATGTCTGGGGCCCTCGATGAGTTTGAGGATCGCGGAGTACTTTTCGCAAATCTAGAACTGCTTCTGGCCTTTCATAAAGAGCATATGAGCGGTAACGAAACACAGGATTCTTTATTCGGACTAATGTCCGACAAAGAAAGCCTGCCGACACTTAAACTTACACCAGCTGAAAAAGCTAATGCCGAAATGAAACTTACTTGGGAAAAAGAACTTTTAGGTCTTTACATTTCTGGCCATCCGCTAGACAAACATAAAGAAAAACTTGAGAAAGGGGGTATTACTGTGTCAAAAATAAAAGAAAACCCACGAGAAGGATTAAGTGTTGCCCTCGGGGGAATAGTGGAGGAAGTAAGAGAAATTACCACTAAAGGAAACGACCGTATGGCCTTCGGTAGGATTTCTGATTTTACTGGCCCAATAGATGTAGTTTTGTTCCCCAAAATATTCGCTGAAATAAAAGATATTTTTGTTCCAGACTCCTGTATCGGAATATATGGAAAAATATCCAAAAGAAATGGAGAGATTAGCTTGATTATAGAGAAAGCAAAAAAGCTTTAATTCTTTTGAAAAAAGAAGGAATGACTGATAATATAGACCAATGGCACAAGAAAATATTGAATATCTAAGGCACACCTTAGCCCACCTTCTAGCTTCGGCGGTCAAGGAAATATACCCGGACACAAAAAACAGCATAGGGCCAGCAATAGACAATGGATTCTATTATGATTTTGAGTTTTCTTCTCCAATCACAGATGAAGATCTGCCTCGTATAGAAGAAAAAATGCGAGAGATTCTACCCTCTTGGAGTTCTTTCTCCCATAGAGAAGTTACTGCCGATGAAGCTAAAGAGTACTTCAAAGGTAATCCATACAAAATAGAACTCATAGACGAAATCGTAGGCAAGGGAGAGAAAATCACCCTTTATACCTCTGGTGAATTCACAGATCTCTGTCGAGGAGGCCACACAGAAAACCCGGCAAAAGAAATCCTACCTGAGGCATTTAAACTATCCAGAATTGCCGGTGCCTATTGGCGTGGGGATGAGAAAAATAAAATGCTAACAAGAATCTATGGATTGGCATTCAAGACAAAAGAAGGGCTTGAAAATTTTGTAATACAACAAGAAGAGGCAAAAAAAAGAGACCACAAAAAACTCGGGGTTGAATTGGACCTATTTACATTTTCTGACTTAGTTGGACCAGGACTTCCACTTTGGACTCCACGTGGCACTCTACTTAGAAATCTACTAGACGATTATGTTTGGGAGCTCCGAAAAGAAAAAGGTTACGAGAAAGTGGAAATACCCCACATTACCAAAAAGGAACTCTACATAACTAGTGGGCACTGGGAAAAATACAAAGATGACCTATTCCGCATTACTACGCGTGAAGGACATGAATTTGCTATGAAACCGATGAATTGCCCACACCATACACAGATATTTGCCCGTAAAAAATGGAGTTATAGAGATTTGCCACAAAGGTACTCCAATTCAACCATGTGTTATCGCGACGAGCAAACAGGAGAACTTTCTGGACTTTCTCGTGTACGAGCATTCACTCAAGACGATGCTCATGTATTTTGTAGAATGGAGCAGGTAAAAGATGAATTTTTGAAAATATATGAAATCGTTGAGACCTTCTACAAGAGCTTTGGATTTAATCTTCAAGTGAGAATATCAACGCACGATCCAGAAAACCCAGAAAAATATCTAGGCGATAAAGAGAGTTGGAAACTAACGGAGAAAATGCTTGCTGAAATAATGAAAGAGAAGGACATCTCAGCGATTGATGGCTTGGGTGAAGCTGCCTTTTATGGTCCAAAATTAGACTTTATGGCTAAAGACGCCATAGGTAGAGAGTGGCAGGTGGCCACAATTCAACTAGATATGAGTATGCCAGAAAGGTTTGACCTCTCTTGCACAAATGAGAAGGGAGAAAAAGAGCGCGTAGTTATGATACATGCTGCAATTATGGGCTCTATTGAGCGTTTCCTTAGTATTCTCCTAGAGCACACTATGGGGAACCTCCCTCTTTGGCTATCCCCCGTTCAGGTTCGTATTTTGCCCATTGCAGAAGCGCATCAAAAATATGCGCAGACTATATTCTCTGAACTAGAAAAAGCTGGTGTCAGGGTAGAAGTGGACGCTACGAACGAAAGTCTGGGCAAAAGAATCCGCGCAACAAAGCTAGACAAAATCCCCTACACTTTAGTGATTGGGGACAAAGAAATGGAGGGTAAATCTGTAACCCTAGAATCTCGTGATAATGGTAATTTGGGACAATTATCTCTAGAAAAGCTCCTAGAAAAAATAGAGAAGGAGGTGGTAAACAAAAAATAAATTCTTATAATAAGATTCTAAATATCCAAGTTCGCGAGTTTTGCGTTTGATTGGATAAAAGACTTTCTACTTGGCACATCAGTTCCCATAAGAGTATCAAAAATCCTGTCTGCCTCTTGCGCGTCATCAACCGTAACTTGCTTTAAGATTCTACGAGCTGGATCCATAGTGGTCTCCCAAAGCTCTTCTGAATTCATTTCTCCAAGACCCTTATACCTTTGAAGGGAGACCTTAGGTGTCTTGGTCTTTTGTTGTGACTCTTTTTCTTCTAAATCTTCCCCTTCCCCATCTTCACCTTCGATATTTGTCTCATCTTCAGAACCAATAATATCAGCGTCATTGCCAACAATTTTTATTCTCTCATCATCTGTATATGCATAGAAGATTTCTTTGCCTTTTTTAATTTTATAAAGTGGTGGTTGAGCAATATAAATATAACCAGCATCTATAAGTGGTCTAAAAAAACGAAAGAGTAGAGTAAGAAGAAGTGTGCGGATGTGAGCACCATCAACATCAGCATCTGTGGCAATGATTATCTTGTGGTAGCGAAGTTTTTCAATATCAAAAGTATCCCCTATTGCAGTACCAAATGCCACAACAAGATTTTTAATCTGCTCTGAAGCAAGCATACGATCAAGTCGCGCTCGTTCAATATTCAAAATTTTTCCGCGAAGTGGCAGTATAGCCTGTGTTCTTCTATCACGACCCATTTTTGCTGTACCTCCGGCAGAATCTCCTTCCACTATAAAAATTTCAGACTCTTCGGCTGAACGGCTTTGACAGTCTGCGAGTTTACCTGGCAGTGTCATACCCTCAAGCGCCCCCTTACGAAGCACTGAGTCTTTAGCGGCTTTAGCTGCTTTTCTTGCTTTAAGCGCCAAAACAACCTTATTTATTATAGCTTTGGCGTCATCTGGGTTTTCTTCAAGATATGCCCCGAAAGAGTCGTTGAAGACCGTTTCTACCATACTACGGGCCTCTACAGTACCGAGCTTTGCTTTGGTTTGTCCTTCAAATTGAATCTCCTGTATTTTTACAGAAATGACCGCAGTAAGCCCTTCCAATACATCGTCTCCGGTAAAATTATCCTCACTTTCTTTTATTAATCCATTCTTCCTGGTGTATGTATTCAAGCTCCGAGTTAGGGCTGTTTTAAATCCGGTGATATGTGTTCCCCCCTCAGAGTTATAGATATTGTTTGCAAAAGGTACAATTCTCGAAGAAATATCATCAACATACTGAAGGGCAATTTCCACTGATTCGTATTCATTAGTTTTTTTCTCAACATAAAAAATATTTTTATGAACCGATTTCTGACTTTGGTTATAAAACTTTACCAAAGAAAGCAGACCCCCCTCAAAACAAAAGGACATACTAGGAAAATCAATACCAAGGTCTCTAATATAGAAAGTCTCTGTGTCGTTCAATTTGCCATTGAAATCTCGAGCATCAATAACGCTAACCCTAAGGCCCTTTACTAGATATGCCTGCTGACGAAGATGCCCCACAACCCTGTTAAAATCAAAGCTTGTGTCAGGAAAAATAGACCCATCTGGCTCGAAGGTGATAATCGTTCCGGTAAGTTTCGAACTGCCAATTTTTTTTACAGACCCTTTTTTCTTACCAATACTATATTCTTGCATATACGCACCACCATCACGATGCACCTCGGCCCTAGTATAGACAGATAAAGCATTCACCACCGATGCCCCAACTCCATGAAGCCCACCTGAAACCTTATAGCCTTCACCTCCAAACTTACCTCCAGCATGAAGTGTTGTCATGATAGTTTCCAAAGCAGAGACCTTTGATTGCTTATGAACATCTACTGGAATACCACGACCATTGTCAGCCACACGAATGCGATTCCCTGGAAGAAGCACAACCTCGATATCATTAGAAAAACCACCCATCGCTTCATCACGAGAGTTATCAAAAACTTCCCAAATCAAATGGTGAAGTCCATCAGGGCCCGTAGTGCCAATGAACATACCTGGACGTTTTCTTACTGGATCAAGACCCTCCAAAACTTGGATGGCATCTGCCCCATACGATGATTTTTTCTTGTCGTCTTTTGCCATATATTAGAAACAGAATATCCACATTTTCGCGGATAACTCAACGCCAAAAGAATCCTTATTTCTTATCTAGAATAACATAATAGAAGGAAGAAGAAAAGCTAAAAAATCCTTATTTCTTATAGGTAAATCAACATACATACTTAAATATTACACAGCGTGCGTAAGACACGCAGTATAGTATTTATTATAACTACTAATAAAAGCCAAAACGGCACCCTCTATCTTACTATTAGCCTCATCTACGCCATAAATACCAATCCAATCATTATATAACTCTATAATAGTATTCGCCCACGCACTCAAAGAAAGTAATTTAAACACGCAAGAAGAACCTGAAACTTGCGCGAGGTTTCTCTCTCCCCCAAAAGATGCGCTGACCTTGCCTTGATTAGCAAAATTTAAAAATTCTTCACTTTCCAAAATCTGAAGGGCTGTGTCAGCAGAGTAAACTGACTGCGGTATACCTTGAATATACTCACCAAGATGCATTGCAACACTTTCTTGTTCATCAGACTTTTTTTGTTCTCCATAGAACATATACATACCTAAAATGACCAGAATCACAAATCCTACAAGTCCATAAAATAATTTTTTATTTGGCATAAAATTTAAAAATGATTAAACCGACACAGATAAACACCCCCTTGACCCTGGAGCACAAAATTAAGCATACTATAAGTCTATGTGTACTTACAAGTCCAACAACACACTTACCCCCTAAACATAGCCGTAAATGCTACCTTTACATGGCTATCTAACCTCCCAACCGTCCTTACTATTAAGTTTCCCTGTGACCCTGTCCATTATCTTATTTATTTCATCATCAGTAAGAGTTTTCTCATATGATTGAAATACCAGACGATACGCATAAGATGTTTTTTTACCACCCGGAAAGTCTTTTGTGAATACATCAAATAGGTGGTGATTTACTAAAAGTTCGCCCGCCTCATCTGAGA
>CAZMSV010000020.1:0-12338 GCA_964569075.1 uncultured Candidatus Saccharibacteria bacterium | reverse complement strand
GTCTAATGCAAGTTTTTTTAACTATTAAGAAACGACGAAAGAAAAAAGTAAAAATAAAAAGCCAAAAAAGCAAGCAAAAAGGCGTTTTTTAAAATGACATCTTTAGTGCAAACAAAAATTCGTTTCAGAGATTTCTGAAACGAATTTTTGCTTTATTTTTAAAGTTAATAATTATTTCTTAGAAGGAAGGATTTTGTACATCCCTGTTCCGCACGTAGTACAAGTCCCCTTTGCGGCTGGGCGACCTGGCTTTATCTCAACATTCTGAACATCCTTCATTTCTCGCTTTTCTTTGCACTTTACACAATAACCAATGATTTTTTCTGTTTGTTCTGTCATAAAAGCAAGTATACCATAGTTACAAAACAATTCAATCTAATTTAGCCTCAAAACAAAAACCCCCAAGCTTGGCAAATATCTATGAAAAACCCCCGCTCTTGATTTAAAAATACAAGTATTCAGCCCTAGATTATTAAAAACTGTTATTTTAAACCATCGCCACCCTCTCCCCATACACACATTTCTCACGGTCGTGAGAAATGTGTGTATGGCTAAATTCTTCTTGCCAGTTCTACCCGTAGCACACAGACGAACCTACAGGTTCGTCTGTGTGCTAGTGGCAGTTGAGGCTAGAAACTAGAAACTACTCCATTATTCCATCAACATTCACATCGTAAAGTATCGCCTCTTGGACAAGTCTGTAATTAATAAGCTCTTGATCACTGAACCAGTGCTTTATTTCCATTTCCGCTTCAGCTGGTGTTCCAGAAATATGGACAATGTTACGAACTGCTCTACCGTCAAGATCCGACAAAGCATAAGAATCCAACATAAGATCCCCTCTTATTGTCCCAACATCAGATGTTAGCGGTTCCGTACCTCCTGTTATTTTTTTTACAACAGCAACAGCATTGGCTCCTTGCCAGACCATAGGTATAACCGGACCTAGTGTTAAATATTTCCTAAGCATCTTTAGAACTTTATCAGTGACCTCTAATGGATCTTCTGTTGGTGGTGTTAAACCTTTTTTCTTGTAACTCTCTATGGTTTTCTCTCCTGTCCGTCTTCGCCACTCTGGATCAAGGGTGTAATGTTCTTCCACCATATCTTCAGTTGGTACTACCATCTTTATTCCTACAAGTTTCAAACCGATCCTCTCATATCTTTTTATTATCTCTCCCACAAGAGAGCGTTGCACTCCATCTGGCTTTACTATGGCGAGGGTTCTTTCAAATTTTGGATTATTATCTTTCATATTTCATATAAAACTACAATTAAAATGAGAACTAAAAATTAGAGCATACACGAGCAAAAGCGAAAAATCAAAGACCTTCGGTTAAGATGATTGGACCTTCATCTGTGATAGCAATAGTGTGCTCAAAGTGTGCACTCTTTTCACCATCTCTGGTCTTAAACGTATAACCATCACCGACAGGAAGTATGCCTCCAGAACCCAAAACAAGCATTGGCTCTATGGCAATCACCATACCAGGAACAAGCTTCTCTCCTTTGCCCTTAAAGCCCGTATTGGGCACATATGGGTCTTCATGGACCTTGTATCCAACACCATGCCCCGCCAGATCTTCGGCTATATTCAATTTAAGTTTATTGGCAACTTTTTGTATGGCATATCCAATATCCCCTACTCTTTTGCCTCCTCTAGCTGCCTTTATGCCAGCATAAAGAGCTTCTTTGGTTCCAGCAATAAGTCGCTCATCTTTCTTTGATAATTTGCCAACCCCGACAGTGATGGCTGAATCTGTTATAAGACCCTTGTGTTTTAGACCAAGGTCAAGGGCCACGACATCACCACCTTTCAATATCTTGGGATTTTCATTTGGAATTCCATGGACAATATCATCATTTACGGAAACACAAAGAACTGCCGGGTATGGCCGACGCGCACCATCTGGCGTATATCCTAAAAACGCCGACTCATCTCCCCCATCTTTTATAAGTTTTAAAGCTATTTCATTTAAAGTATCCGTACTTACTCCGGGAAAAACTTCTTTTGCGACTTGAGACAGAATAAAAGCATGCCTTGCGCCACCCTCTTGTAAGATTTTTATTTCTTCAGAGCTTTTTATAGTAATCATAGAAAAACAGCTGGAAGGGCTGAACAAATATCGGAGTGAACCTTTTCTATTGACTGTTCACCGTTAACTTCCACAAAATGGTTGTTTGAATTCTTTAAAAAATCTATGGCTGGCATAACGTCCTTATCAAACCAATTGAGTCTTTTGCGAATAGCCTCCTCTCCTTCATCATCAAACCTACCCCTTGCTTTTAAATGTTTTTCGGACCATTCGCGACCAACCTTCAAGTGAATGATGTATATATCTTTTATACCCAAAAAAAAGAGTGCCGTTTCTAAAATATTGGCCTCATTGATAGAGCGAGCCACGCCATCAAGAATCAAATGGGACGAACCTTTAAGGTCATTGATAAGCATGTCTGACCACATAAAAGTTCCAAGAAAATCTGGCTGTCTATCATTATTTTTATACACCTCATTGGATAAACTAGAAACATATCCGTTTGATTTTATGAATGTACGAAATTTCTCTCCAGTTTCAATATAAAAGACAGGCAAAGAACCATTCTTTTCTATCAAAGACTTCAAAAGCCCAGCCTGTGTTCCCTTGCCACAACCAGAGCGCCCAATAAATATAAAAGCGTAAGGATTCATAGATTAGGTTATAGCTTGTAGCTTATAGGTTATAGCTTATAAAATCCAGCTACCTAAAACTAACTACTTAAAACTCAAAACTGTTCCTAGTATTCCCTTGCAGATATCTGAGCTTCAACTTTCTTAATAAGATCAATAACCACAGAAACTACGATTAGAAGCGCTGTTCCACCAATTGCCAAAGACTGTATACCAGTAATGCTTCTCATAATTAGGGGCAATACAGCAATGAGACCCAAGAAAAGCGCCCCAACAAGGGTAAGTCGAGTGAGAATTTTTGCTATGTATTCAGAGGTTGAAGCCCCTGGACGCACGCCTGGGATAAATGCTCCATTTTTCTGGAGATTGGTTGAGACCATGTCCGGATCAAAGGTGACTGCGGTATAGAAATAAGTAAAAACAAACACAAGAAAAAAGTAGGTAATAGCATACACCCACTGATTAGATATCGCATTTAAAACAAAGGAAGAAACAGAGGCCACCGTAGCGTTTGCTGAACCAGCCAAAAATCCAAATATCATTTGCGGAAAAAGAAGAATGGAAAGTGCGAAAATAATAGGTATAACTCCTGCCTGATTAACTCTAATTGGAAGATATGTGGAAACACCGCCAAAAACTTTTGAACCACGAACCCTCTTGGCATAAGTTACAGGGATTGGCCGCTCTGCTTCAGTAATAACCACAACGCCAAAAGTGATGGCGATGGCAGCTACAACAAACGCTAAATACAAAGGAACCTGTGAAAGATCAAAAGTAAAATACAACTGGGCCAAAACTTGAGGCAAGCTTGCAACGATACCAGCAAAAATCAGAAGAGAAACACCATTTCCTACTCCAAATTCTGTTATAAGCTCTCCAATCCACATTAGAAGAAGGGAGCCTGCTGTAATGATGATGAGGTTAGTCACCATATCAAAGGTACTTAACTGAGAAATAACTCCCTGTCTGGTAAGCAGAGTTATGAAACTAAAGCCTTGTATAACAGATAGCGGAACGGTCAGCAGTCTACTATATTGTGAAAACTTCTTACGACCAGCATCTCCTTCTTCTTGATGGAGGGCTTTAAGTTTAGGGAAAATAACCGTTGAAAGCTGCATAATAATAGATGCAGTGATATACGGACCAACACCCAGCATAATTATTGAAAGGTTTGAAAACCCACCTCCTGAAAATAGATTCAAAAGCCCCAAAAATTCATTACCCGCAAAGAAGCTCTGCAATCTTGAGGTGTCTATGCTCGGAACAGGGATAGTAGCCAAAGCCCTAAAAACTATCAGAGCCCCTAGCACAAAAAGAATTCTAGCTCGGAGTGTTCGGTCCAAAAATATGAGGCGTATCTTGTAGAAAAATGTGTTCATTGACTAAGATATTGTACCACCAACTTTCTCAATTTTGGCGCGAGCACCCTTTGAAACCGCACAGGAATCAAAATTTATTTTTTCTTTAATTTCTCCACCAGAAAGTATTTTTACTTTTGGAATGCGACCCCCTACCATTTTTATAATTCCTTTTTGGATAAGAGATTTTGGAGAAACACTTTCTCCTGACTTGAAACTTGAAAAAACAGAGAGATTCAAGGCTATCGGCTTAGTTTGAATGCTCAAGTTGCTGTTTACTCCACGACCACGAAGCTTCGGCAAACGCTTAATAGTATCTCGTATCTCTGGACGCTTTTTTCTTCCTGAGCGTGCGTTCTGACCCTTAGTACCCTTGCCTGCAGTTTTACCACGAGTACCACCGCGAGCCACTTGACGCGAAGCTTTGTTTGCAACCTTTCTTTTTAAAGTATTGATTTGCATAAATATTATGAATTTTTTGACCTTCTCTGGGAGAGAGTGCTCAAAGCTTTTATAGCAACCTTTGCATTATTGGCACTATTTTTAGTCTTTGAAAGAATTTTTGCATTTATACCATTCAACCCAGCGAGCTCAATAACAGTACGGACTGAACTTCCTGCAAGTATTCCCCTTCCTGGAGAAGGCATAATCTTAACCCTAGAACCACCGTACTTTGCTGATACTTCGTGTGGTATAGACATGTCTTTTGTCATCTTAACTGTAATCATATTTTTCCTTGCATCACGAAGTGCCTTATCTATAGCAACAGGAGTATCCCCCGCTTTTCCTTGTCCCACGCCAACCATTCCTTTGCGGTTACCTGCAACAAGGGTTACAGAAAAACTAAATCGGCGTCCACCAGAAGTCACGCGAGTAACCCTTCGAATACTCACCGTCTTATGATCAAATTCCGGACGTACCCTAGCATCTTTTTTACCACCACGGCGTGGGTTTTTTCTAAACTCACGATTTTGACCACTGCGAGAGGGGCGACTATCTTCTGCCTTTTGAACAGGGGCTGGTACAGGAGCCGGTGTGGAAGCTTCTGTTGGTTTATTTTCTGTTTGTGTTTCAGTAGTACTCATAAAATTAAAATGAAAGTCCTCCCTCTCGAGCACCTTCGGCTAAGGCTCGAACTTTTCCGGTGTAAATAAAACCTCCTCTATCAAAAACAATTTTCTTTATTGAAAGTCCTGTAGCTTTTTTCGCTAGATTAAGACCTACCTCTTTGGCGGCTTCTAGTGGAGTACCTTTAATATTTTTTGATGAGGAAGATGCCAGGGTCTTTTGAGACACATCGTCAATTAGCTGGGCGTATATTGCCGTATTAGATTTGAAAACCGCAAGACGTGGCTTTTCTGCCGTACCAGACAACTTTGACCTAATGCGGGCATGACGACGATCTCTCTTTGTCTTTTTAAGATTGGAATTTTTCATAACTTATACAGATTTTTTACCTTGTTTCATCTTTATAACTTCACCTTCATATCTAAGACCTTTACCCTTATACGGCTCAGGTTTTTTAAGTGATCGAATTCTGGCAGAAAATTCCCCTACAGTCTCTTTATTAATTCCAGAAATGGTAATGATATTTTTTTCTACAACAACTGTTATCCCATCGGGAATAGCAACTTCAACTGGATGAGAAAACCCAAGTGCTAAAGCCAGGTTTTTACCCTTAACCTCCACCCGAAATCCAATTCCCTCCAAAGAAAGTTTCTTTTCAAAAAATTTATTAACCCCAGATACCATGTTCACAATATGAGAAGTATAAGTACCCCACAATGCAAGTGTCTCAAGATTTTCCCGCTTTGGCGCCAGTAATACAAGGCCTTCTTTTATATCAACTATAAAATCACTTCCGATATCGCGTGAAAGTTCACCTAGGGGACCCTTAACAGAAACGACGCTACCTGAAAATGTAACTTCTGTTTTTGGCGGTAATGCTATTCCTTTTTTTCCAATTCTAGACATGATTTATTGTTGATTTTCTTACGAACACAGCTTATTTGGAAATTATTACCAAATCTCAAATAACACCTCTCCACCGACTCTCTCTTTTCTAGCATTCTTGCCAGAAAGGAGGCCTTTGGGAGTAGAGACAATGGAAATTCCAAGACCATTTTTTACAGGCCTGAGCTCACTTGCTTTACGATAAACTCTACGGGAAAGCTTGGAAACTCTCCGGACGCCTTGAACTCGGGATTCACCACTGTCATAGATAAGACCTAATTCAATAAACTTCGCCACTTTCTTACCCTTTTTAGCAACTGAAGCAATATAGCCCTCTTTTTCTAAAACAGTGGCTATCTCAAATTTTAATTTTGAAAAAGGTACGAGAACAGACTCTTTCCGTGAGATTCCGGCATTCTTTATTCTTATAATCATATCCCCTATTGAGTCGTTCATTTTATATAGTTTCTATTACCAACTAGATTTCTTTATACCAGGAACTTTTCCTTCATTAGCGGCTTCTCTAAAACAAATACGGCATAAATCAAAATCCCTCATATAACCACGTTTACGACCACAGCGGAAACACCGATTAACCGCCCGAGTAGAGAACTTGGGGGTTTTAAGTGATCTTGCAATTACTGATTTTTTCGCCATAAAATAAAAAGCCTCTGAAAGCTTCGGATTTCTATCCTATCAAGTGAATATGGGCTTGTCAAATAAGGTTTTTTGATATAATCACCTCTATAAAACTTAACCACACTCAAGGGGGCTGGGATGCCAAAAAAACCTAAAGCGACCTTCATGGCCGCTTTTACTGCTCCTTTTTAAATGGAAAACCGAGTTGATCAAAAAATATCCTTAGTTCTTCCTTAGACTTGGCTGTCGTAACAATGGTTACAGCTAGACCAAAAACATCCTTAAGTTCTTCATCCGTGGTCTCTGGAAAAATAGTATGCTCCTTAATTCCCAAAGTGTAATTACCCATTTCATCAATGGCCTTAGTAGAAATACCCCTAAAGTCCTTCGTTCTTGGTAAAGCAATATTAATTAATTTGTCTAAAAAGTTATACATCCGATTCCCCCTAAGGGTAATCTGAAGACCTACTGGGTCTCCTTCTCTGACCTTAAAAGCGGCGACTGACTGTTTCGCCCCTTTTTGAGCTGGCTTCTGTCCAGTGATCTTTGACAAACGATCAAGGGCGAGTTCAATCTTCTTCTTGTCTTTAAATGAACCTACACCAGCACTTACTACCACCTTTACAATACGTGGCGCCTGCTCTGGATTCTTAAGACCCAAAGAACCCTTGAGTTCCTTGTAAGTATTTTTTAATTTTTCTTTAATTGGTGTCATATTATGCGATAGGTGAACCACTTTTTTTTGCAATACGGGTTTTTTCTTTACCAATTACTTTGTATCCAATTCGTGTTTTTTTTGAAGTTTTAGGATCAATAATCATCACATTAGAAACATGCATAGGAAATGACTGCTCGATTATCTCTCCCTGCTTTCTATTCTTACTCACCTTTTTGTGTATTTTGCGAATATTAACTCCAGCAATAATAACCTTGTCTTCACGAGGAAGGGCGCGGGTAACCTTGCCGGTTTTGCCACGATCTTTCCCTGCTATCACTATTACATTGTCGTTCTTTTTGATCTTCATATTTTTGCTTCTTACTCCTATACCACCTCTTGCGCTAGAGAAATAATCTGCTGAAACCCTTTCTCTGCCAACTCACGTGGAATTGGACCGAAAACACGGCCAGCTATTGGTTCGTGCTTTACTTTATCAACTATAACCACAGCATTTTCATCAAAGCGAACATAGGAACCATCTGCTCGACGGAAGGCCTTTTTCTGGCGAGCAACCACAGCATAAAGAATATCCTTTTTCTTTATTGATTTTCTAGGTTCTGCTTTTTGTACAGAAAGCACAACAATGTCACCGAGCTCTGCGTATCTTTTCTTGGAACCGCCGAGTACTTTGAAAATGCGCCCAATTTTTGCGCCGGAATTGTCAGCTATTTTTACTATTGATCTTGGCTGTATCATGACTGGTTTTTATAAAAACTAAACTATTTTAAATCTCTTCAACTTTGATATTGGCTTTGTTTCCATAATTTCCACCTTATCTCCAACCTCTTTGGTATTACCTTTATCATCAGCGTGGTAACGCTTGCGAAGCTTAATAAACTTTTTGTACTGAGGATGCATAACAAATCTCTCTACAGCTACAACTACTGTATCTTTCATTTTATTAGAAACCACGACTCCCTTAAGAACCCTTGGCTGTGTTGTTTTTTGTTCTGTATTAGTAGACATATCCTTTATTATTTATGCGCTCTTTCAGAAATGACAGTCTTTATCCTAGCAATTTCTCTGCGCAAACCCAATCCCTCCTTTACATTTCTCGCCTTAGACCCAGAAATGCCGAAACGAAAATCTTTTAAAGCTACTTCCTTTTCAGTAAGGAGCTTCAGGAGATCTTCGTTCTTTTTTTCACGAATTTCTTTCATATTTATATACGAGTCACAATTTTGGTCTTTACTGGAAGTTTGGTCCCAGCCTTACGAAGAGACTCACGGGCCACCGCCTCTTCAACACCATCAACTTCGAATAGGACTCTGCCTGGAAGGACTGGGGCGCAATAGCCCTGTAAATCGCCCTTACCCTTACCAAGCTTAACTTCAGCAGGCTTTGCAGTATACGGCATATCAGGGAAAATGCGAATCCATATTTTGCCAGTTTTGCCTAGGGTCCTTGAAATGACCTTTCTAGCAGCTTCAATCTGATTTGAACGAATACGAGCAGAAGCCGTTGCCTTTAACCCAAATGAACCAAAAGATACTGATGTACCACGGGTAGCATTCCCAAGTTTCTTTGGGTTTTTACGCATTGTATGCCACTTTCTGAATTTTACTTTCTTTGGTAATAACATGGTAGTAAATTTGGTATAAAATCACAAAAACTATTGTCGTATGGTTGTATTCTCTGTCTTATTAAAAACTTCTCCGCGATAAATCCAGGTCTTAATACCTAGATTTCCATATGGGAGCTTCGCTTCATAGTGTGCATAATCAACATCCGCTCGAAATGTCTGAAGTGGAATCTGTCCTAGCTTCTTGCTCTCGCTTCTAGCAATTGAAGTGCCCCCTAATCTGCCACCGATAGTAATCTTTACTCCCTTTACATCTCTATTGGCCATAACTTTTTCAACCATCTGTTTCAAAACCCGGCGGTATGGAAGACGCTTTTCAAGGCCCTCTGCAATCATTTGGGAAACAATAGCTGCGTTTGATTCTGGTGATTTAATCTCACGAATATCAACACGAACTTCTGCCTTGCCATCATAGACATTGCGCTTTCTCATCGCCTTAATAACTTCTTCCTTAAGTTTGACAGCTCCCTCTCCACTTCTACCGATAATCATTCCAGGACGAGATGTTTCAATAATGACGCGGATCATCTTTTCATTTCGCTCTATTTCAATGACGCTAACATACAATCCACGAAGTTTCTTTTCCAAGAAATTTCTGATAACTAGATCACCACGAAGATATTCCTTGTATTTATCCTTTGCACCAAACCATCGAGATTTCCAATCTCTGATGATTCCAAGTCTATGTGAATATGGGTGAACTGTATGTGACATTTTTGTATTAAAAATTAAAATAAGTCTTATTCGGCTTTTGGGGTCTTGTCTTTGCCTTTTTTCTTGGGCTTGGCTTCTACTGGAGAAGACTCTTCTAAAACAATCATTATATGACTAGTTCTCTTCTTTATTGGGTGCGCACGACCACGTGATACTGGGCGACGACGATAAAGTATTTTGCCACCATCTACTCGGATTTCTTTTATAACCAATGATTCTGTCTCAAGAGAAAGGTTCTTTGCATTAGCAACCGCAGAACGAATGAGCTTCTCTAAAGGTAGAGCCGAGCGCTTAGCGAGAAAAGAAAGATTATTTAAAACATCTTCTACTTTTTTCCCTCGCAAAGAGTTCGCCACCAAGCGTACCTTGCGTGGTGACTGTCTATAATCATTTAACTGTGCTTTAACTGTGGCCATTTTATTTATTTAGTAGCAGTTGCTGTAGAAGCTTTGGCCGCTTGAGCTGTAGAGATTTCAGCTTCTTTTTTCTTTTGTTCAAGTTCCTTTTGCATCTTTCCTCCGTGTCTCAAAAACTTTCTAGTTTGAGAAAATTCACCGAGTCTATGCCCTACCATATCTTCAGTAACAAAAACCTCAATATGATCCTTGCCGTTATGTACACCAAAAGTAAAACCGACCATTTCAGGTGCAATCTGACTGTCACGAGCCCAAGTCCTTATCATTCCAGTTTCATTGGGTTTTTTCCCCTCAATTTTTTTGAGGAGTCTTTCGTAAACATATGGACCTTTTTTTGATGATCGAGTCATTGGGGCAGTTTTAAGTTTTTAGTAGTTAGTTTTTAGCTTAAACGGCTGAAAACCAGCGTAAAAACAAAAAATACGAATATAAAAAGCTCGAACGAGCTTCCAAAGATACTATACAAATAAGGGCTGAGTGTCAAATATAGGGGGTAGTTTTTAGTAGTTAGTTTTTAGCTGATAGCTTCGAACAGGTAAATTGCATAATTCATGGGAGAAATCTAGAAATACAGACGTAAAACCACCCGTGGCACGAAGCCACGGGTGGGAAAAGAACACTACTTACGAGGACGGACGAACAGGACGCGGTTGCCAGAGTACCAGACATCGTCAGGATGACCGCGGTCGCCGTAGAGCCAGAGCTCATCGCCACCGTGCTCGACGCGGAACACGCCGAGGCTGCCGTCCAAATCGGTTATGGACTCCATGCCGACGAGAAGCCACTCGCCCTTCGGCTGGTCCGTGTACTGCAACCGCAGTTGGGGACCAACTTCGTTCGGGCAGAGTTCCAGTCCGAACGAGAGTGCCTTGGCGATGATGTCTCGCCAAGGTGCACCCTGCTTGAAACCGAGCTCACCGACGGACACGTTGACGAGGTCAACTTCCATCTCCGTTTCGCTCACCGTGAAGGCGTGCTCGCCGAGGATGTCGTTTCCCCAGCCACCGATCTTCATGCCCGCACGCTTGATCAGTGTGCGGAAATCGTCGGCGTTATTCGGCCCCGTGCCGAGCTTGATGGTTTTTCACGTCCGGGAAGCAACATCTTTGGTAGTAACATACGTGACCATCATGAAAGCGATATCCCTACGAAGCTTGTCATCCCTGAGAATGCGACGAAGATCGTGGTCATCCCCACCAATAGAGAGCACTTCGTTGGCGATTGCCCTGAAGATCTCCCAGGCAGTACCCACTGATCTTAGTAATTCACTCCTTGGACGAGTCATAGTACACCTCCCAATATTGGCGTGCCTCTTATCCCGCATTCGCGAGACCTGAGACTTGCCGTTTTGCTAGAGGACGACCGAAGTGTCGCCATAGCTTTGAAAATATAATTTTATATTACACACTCAAAGCTGTGGCGAATTCGCAAGTTTTTACAACGTTCTATCTTCCCCAATTATACCATACTTGATTAAAAATGCAATAATTCATAATGGTTCAATACCTTGGCACCACCCCACGGTTATTTGGAACAATCCTACGTTTGAATAAGTTCTCATTCATACCCCCCCATACACATATTTTGGACGACCGTCCAAAATATGTGTATGGGGATTTTATTGAGATTTGCAATAATAATTGTCCTATCACACCCCTCTTTTTCACCTACACACATTTCTCACGGTCGTGAGAAATGTGTGTAGGGCTAAATTCTTCTCGCCAGCTCTCCTTTCCATTTCTTCTTACTAATTTTTATAACTAGCACACAACTTTCCTATAGGAAAGTTGTGTGCTAGTTGCTGGTTTTTTAAAATTTCGCCCAAAAACACCATCAAAAAAATGGCCCAGCTAAGCCATTTGAATACGCCACCTGTGTGGCGTATTCAAATTAAACTTCCTGATTATTTTATTTTCTGTTTATTCTTACAGAAAAAGCACATTTGTACGATATATCGTACAAATGTGCTTTTTGTTGAAAGTTTGTAAGCTATAAGTCCCGACGCAAGGTCGCCCGACTTAAACGTCGAAGCTATCTACTAGAAACTTAGAACTATCCCTACTTCTTCCCCACCTTTCTTCGGCGAACGATAAAGATATTTGAATACTTCTTTGGTCGGCGAGATTTCTGACCCTTTCCAGTTGGGCGACCAGTTCTTGTCTTTTGACGGCGACTTCCTCGTCCTGAACGGCCTTCTCCTCCTCCATGTGGGTGGTCTACTGGGTTCATAGCAGTTCCACGAACTGTCGGCCGAATACCGAGCCATCTGCTTCTGCCGGCCTTTCCAAGG
>CAZMSV010000019.1:0-12477 GCA_964569075.1 uncultured Candidatus Saccharibacteria bacterium | reverse complement strand
TATTAAAAACATCAAAAAAGCTGATGTGATACAAAGTGATAGCAAATTAGGTGTGAGGGTGTACAAAACCATTTTTTTCTTATAAAGTATAGAAGTTACCACTTTAATTTTGATAACTTTATTTTCCTGCCTTAGAGAGTCATCCCGCCACGCTGAAAATCTGTCCAGAATTGTCCTAATAAGAAAACCTGTCCTCACTAGTACTTCGTGAAGATTTTGTAAGAAAAGAAAAGAGAGGTTATCTCCCGAAAATATGTCGTTAAAAATAGTCATGCTACTCCTTGCGGTGGCGGCGTCGGCTGGTATCGCATTTGGATATTTCCTTAGGTGGATCATCTCCTTGGGGAAAAAAGGTTCAATGGAGCTCGATATCAAGCAAACGATGCTTGAAGCAAAGGAAGAGACAGCAAAAATAATTACTGAGGCAGAGGAGAAAGCGGAAGAAACGCTTCGCGAAGCTCGTGTTGAGATAAAAGAAAAAGAAGAGAAAGCTAAAAAGACTGAGGAAAGACTCATAAAAAAAGAGGATTTTCTAGACAAAAGACAATCTGACATAGACAAAGAAGTAGAGACACTTAAAGAGAAAGCCAATGAAGTCAGGTCCTTAAAAGAGCGTGCTGATAGTTTAATAGCCGAAAGAGAGGCCTCTCTTGAAAGGGTCGCTCAGATGAATAGAGAGGAGGCCAAAAAAGAGCTTGTGGAAACACTTGAACGTCAATCAGAAGATGATCTCTTAGCAAGAATGCAGAAATTTGAAATGGTCAGCAAGGAAAAGATAGAAGAAAAAGCTAAAGATATCTTGGCATCTACAATACAAAGACTAGCTACAGCTGTCCCCTCTGAAATCATGACCACGACTGTCACCATACCGACCGACGAAGTCAAAGGGAAAATAATTGGAAAAGAAGGTAGAAATATTAAAGCATTTGAAAGGGCCACCGGTGTTGAAGTCATCGTGGATGACACCCCGGGGTCTATTACCCTTTCTTCATTTGACCCAGTACGAAGACAGGTGGCTCGTGTAGCTCTCGAAAATTTAATTTCTGATGGCAGAATACAGCCAGCCAAGATAGAGGAGGCGGTAGAAAAATCCAAACAAGAAATCGCGAAAATAATAAAAGAAAAGGGAGAGCAAGCCGCCTATGAGTGTGGGGTATACAATCTTGATCCAAGAATTGTGGCAATTCTTGGGCGACTACACTTCAGAACAAGTTACGGTCAAAATGTTCTCCAGCACTCAATAGAAATGACACATGTTGCACGAATGCTTGCGGAAGAGCTTGGCGCCAACATTGCTGTGGCTAAAGCTGGTGCACTGCTACACGACATAGGTAAAGCCATGGATCACGAAGTGGTCGGAACCCATGTTGAAATCGGCCGTAGGATTCTCCAAAAATTTGGAGTGAGTGAAGAAATTATAAAAGCAATGCAAGCTCATCATGGAGAATATCCATATGAAACTATTGAATCAGTTATTGTGCAGACGGCTGATGCTATTTCAGGTGGAAGACCAGGGGCCAGAAGAGACAACGTAGAAAACTATCTAAAACGTCTAAAGGAACTTGAAGCTATAGCAAGTGGCTTCCCTGGAGTAGAGAAATCCTATGCCCTGCAAGCTGGAAGAGAGATCAGAATATTTGTTACTCCAGAAGAGGTGGGAGACCTGAAAGCCAAACAAATGGCTAGAGATATAGCTAATCGGATAGAACAGGAACTAAAATATCCCGGAGAAATAAAAGTGACAGTAATAAGGGAATCTCGTGTTATAGAATTTGCCAGATAACGTCGTTTACCTTATACCTTGTTTTTCCAGATAGGGGTGAAAAGGAGTTGCCCCCTAAAATGGCTTACTATATAATGTTTACAACCTTATACAGCAGACGAAACGGAGCCTGCCCGACTGGGCGACTCGGCCCAGGGAGGCAAAGGTTTCGCGCGATGAGGAAAGTCGACATTAACCACATTACTAATTTTAAAACAATTATGAATAAACAAGGAATTGTGGAAGCTGTGCACGCAAAAATCGGCGGAACAAAAGTTCAAGCTGAGCAGGCTGTGGAAGTTATGATCGAAACTATTGTGAACACTCTCAAGAAAGGTGGAGAGACTTCAATCGCGGGTCTCGGAATCTTTTCTACAAAGGTTCGCGCAGCAAGACAAGCACGAAATCCTCGCACTGGTGAGACTATTCAAGTGGCTTCAATGCGAGTGCCTAAGTTTCGCGCTGCAAAAGCACTGAAAGACGCTGTAAAATAACAGCATCCTACATAAAGTTAGAAACTTTAATCAAAAACCCCGCCTTGACCGATCCTTAAGGATTTAGGTTAGCGGGGTTTTTGATTAAGAAAAGTTTGATTTCTTTGACCAACAAAATAATGTTATTGCCCCTATGATAATAGGTTGAATTAAATTTTGCATTTCAAAATTCCCAGAGAACACTGATGGAGCAATTTGAATCAGTTCGAAAAGAATAGCGCCCAATAAGGCGAAAAGTGCCCATCTTCTTAGATTCCGTAGTCCAATTCCAACAATTATCAAAATCACAGAATAAATAAACGTTATTAAAACCATTAGTAATACAGAATAGGGTAAGCCATATCCACTAAACATAAGCAAAGCGCCTCCTGTAACTAAAAAACTAACGACTGCCCCACTAATTCCGACGGCAATAAGAAGGGTGGACATAATTCTTATAGGTAGAGGAACATTTGATTGTTTAGTATTATCTAACATTTGATTTTCCAATTTAATTTTTTAAATCAATACCTTGAATTTCAAATATAACACATAATTTATATTTTTAAAAATTTTCATGTGGTGCGGTCAGGGAGGATCGGTTACAACTCTCGGCTCGCCGACGCTCACCTCGGTCGCAGCCCCGCCTCGCGGTTTTGCCTACTGGCAAAACATCGCTCCGGCCTTCGATTCTCCGCACAAAATAAGCAGTTATTTGGTGCGGTCAGGGAGGATCGGGGTCAAGTTTCTAAGTTCGTTTCGTCGCTTCGCTTCTTACTCACTAAGAACTTTCTCCCCGAGCTCGTCCGTTTCGCTTCGCTCAACATGACTCCGCTTTTCGATTCTCCACACAAGCAAAACTGTTTGCTTGTTCTGTCTCGCAAAGACAAACAAAATCTATGACAAAAAGCCATAAATTTTGTGTCTTGTGCGGTCAGGGAGGATCGAACTCCCGCCCCGTGCTTGGCAAGCACGCGTACTACCACTATACTATGACCGCTTAGCTATCTTGAAAGGTGTTTAGGCACCAAACTAATCCAAGTTAGCATTTTTTCTTTCAAGAATCTACTAGAAAAATTCATAGTGCAAATGCCGAACCTGATTTTATTTGTCTTATGCTTCCCCCTAATAATTACTGTTTTAGTGAAAGAGTTATTATCCAAACCCGCTTCCTCTATCCAATATTTTTTACATTCAGATTCCTTAAGATCTGGGTATATTATTAGAGATGCGCGAATTCTTTCTTTTGGTACATTACAAACTTTAAGTAAAAACTCCTTAAAAACCTTGATCATTTTGGGGTCCGTGTTTGTTACTCTAAATTGCGCAGACACTTTATCGCCCTCCCCCCAGTAAATCATAACCCCTGAAACAAAAAGAGGGTGATTCTTGAGCAAATCAAACTCACTTCTCGCATCTTCCCTCGCCTCTTCGTACAGCCGGTCAAGATGCCTACCTCTAATTTTACCCAGATGTACTATTCTGGCTTTGTTTTTTTCTAAATATTTATTATTTAATTTCTGAGAAAGAGACACCGACCAATCCTGCTTACTGAACCAATCAGAAAGGGTCGAGATGGGCACCCCCAGTTCTTCGCGGATTTCTTTATAGCTCTTACCTGTTGTTCTGAGGTTGAAAGCTTTTTCTTTGTCCTTTCTCATATATACCTATATAAGTATAGGACAGGGATTCAACTATTGCAAAACTAAGAGAGAGCGAGGGCTGTATCGCTGTCGTCATTAGATAAAATGGGTGCCCATCTCTCAAATCTGCACGCCACACACTTATTTCTCACCCTAAGTTCCTTGCCGACCAACCTTGTTTCAATCGGCTTCATCATTCCCCTGCATCCCTCTGCCCTATCGCCCGGATCCATATCAACATGTTTTGACCAAAGACATTTCTCACAATGGTCTGTAAAACCATTACCAATATTTTGGTGTTTACAATTTTCGCAAACAAAGTCTTCTTTTGTTCTTTTAAATGTCATGTTTGACTTTTCAGTATACCCAATGTAACCTATTTTTAGATCTGAACAAGGACCAAACAAACCGAGGAGAGTGCAATGAGCTTCCCGCTGAACTTTCTCGAGGTGCTGGGCCTCTTAGCCCTCACCGTCATGATTACGGTTTTCGTTCCAGGTACCATGTATTTGGTACGGAACCTCCATGACTTCGCTGGATATGGGGCGCCGGCATACTTTGCCATGCTCATTGGTGCAGTCGGCGTGAGCATTTCATCCTCGGGCTTACTGTTCTTTCAGTTACGGAAACTATCGAGGGCAACGAAAAACAAGGCCCGGTGAAAGGGTCTCCGAGCAACTGACAAAATGGGCATCACATACGTGGTGCCTTTTGTTTTTAATAAAAATCTTTCGGGGCGCCGGGAAACTTTCATTACATGAACTGTACACCTTTCGCGTCGTGCTCACGAGCGCCTCTCGGCGTGACTTACTAGTCATCCGCGCGACATACTCAAGGTCTTCGACTCCCGGCCATAAGCCGATACTTCGGCTTATTAGCCCTCACAATAAAAACTCTGTTTTTCTTGTCGGGGCGCCGGGAATCGAACCCGGCCCTTATGTTCCCAAAACATATATACTACCGATATACTACGCCCCGTCGAACAGATGAATATCTTATCACAAGGTTTAAAAAATACTATATTTTTAGCTCTTTTTTAAAGGACATTATCTATATAGGTCACTTTTGCCCTTTTGTTATCTTTGCTTATTGCCACAATCACAGCATCTATCTGTATGTCTCCTTCATCAATATTGTGCTCTAGGCAATAAGTCTCCACTGCCCTATGCATTCTTTCCAATTTCTTTGGGTGTATATTCTCTTCTGGCCTAATGGTTTCATATGTAACACCACCTTCAGCCGTTTCATATGAAACAGCTGACTTGACCTCAACAAAATGAGTATATTCCCCCTTTTTAGCAATTAGATCGATCTCTCCCCAAGGCCGTAGATAATTAGACTCAATTACAGTAAACCCTCGTTTCATGAGAAACTTTTTGGCTATATTTTCTCCAAAATCACCAAATTTTCTTTTTCCTGTCTTAGTCATAAATCTACCTTTATTGGCTTAAATTATACATAAATTGGGTAAAATTAGTTAATTTTAATGTTTCATAAGAAACGTTGAAATATATGTTTCACGTGAAACACTTCTTATATACTAATTTCAAATATATGGCTTATTTAAGCCCTATATTGGGCAAAAACTTTCACCAATAAGGACAAGATTTCGTTGTCTTTGATACACCTTTCCACAGAGTTATCCCCAATTTTGTTCATTTTTCAACAATTTATGGTCAAATAAGCTTGAAAATTAGGCGTTTTTTACAAAAAAAACATTGTGTTGCAAATAAGTAAAAGGACTTTAAAAAGACGTCTTACTGACAATTGTACTAGAGAGAGTGTAATTTGAAGTAAGTTCCACTTCGAGGTGCAACCATCACTCCGGCTTTCGATTCTCCGCACAAAATATCTGCTTATTTTGTGCGGGATGCGAGAATCGAACTCGCGCATCGAACTTGGAAGGTTCGCATTCTACCACTAAACTAATCCCGCTAGAATTCTTGTATTGTATATTACTTGCCCACTTCGTCAATCCAGGCATTAATCTTTCTTCCAAGAAACACCCCAAATCTTTTGTTGCCTTTGCTCTTTATTGTCATGTGGGCTGTCCCATGGGGAAGTTTACCTCTTTTGGAAATAGAGGTTTTTATCCTTTTGTCGATTTGGCTTTTCTGGAACTGTTCTTCTGAAAGCCCTGTTTGCTTTGACCAAAATCTTATTGACTCATAAATATTATTATCTGGATATAGATGCAGTCTAATAACAAAATTCGGCTCAGTTAGGCCACATATTTCCTTAAACCACCTTATTGATAACTTAATAATCCTAGGATCAGCATTTACAACTCTAACCAAATTATTACCCTTTGTACCCTCACCCCAATACAGCCCTAAGCCAAGCATAAAAAGGTCTCTCTTAGTAATAGACATTATTTCTTTTTTGGCTTCAATTTTAGCTGTTTTAAATGAGTCTCTCTTTTGCTCGTGTTTTCTTAAAGATGCCTGAACCCTTGCCTTACCAATACGAAGTAAGGTTTCTTTGTTTGGCCTATATGGAATGGCCCAAAGCCAATTACTTAATGTGCTCTTTGAGATGCCAACAACTTTAGAAATATATGAATAAGAATGCCCAGATTGTCTCAAAAAAATAGCCTTTTCTTTTAACTCTTGTCTGTTCATAGATAGAATGATACCACGGAATGCAGTAGATTGCCGTTCGTATTTTTCTATATTGAGTATCTTTAAAAAGATCGGCCCAGAATGGGGTTTGTGTGCCCTGAGGGACTCGAATCTTACAGATTCTGTACACCTTTCGTCTCGCCATAAGCGAGATACTCAAGGTTTTCGAGCCCCTCCAAAAACACTCGGTTTTGTGCACCCGGAGGGACTCGAACCCCCAACCCCTTGTTCCGAAGACAAGTACTCTATCCGTTGAGCTACGGGTGCATATCTGTAGAATGATACTTTATTAGAAGCTTTTGCCAAGCCATAACCTTTCTTAAATTATGTACTTTTGAAACGGTTAATCTCAAACAACCCTTATAATTAGGGTTCTTTTTGACATTGTGTTGAGTTGGTTTATATATGGTCTTTTGAAATTTTTCCTTGGAAATACCAACTACGTTTTCCCAAAATCCCTCACAATTTTCGTGATCGTATACTTTATGAATATACAATCTAAACTTTATAAAGTCTCTAGAAATCCCCAAATACTTTTCTATCCAGAAAATCATAAATCTTATCATTTCAGAATCTGAATTAACGAAATGAAACTCGTTACCACTTTTAGATCCTTCTGCCCAATATAAAGCCACGCCAATAACAAAAAGTAAATCATTCTTGAAAATCTCGAAATCGTTTTCTGCTTCCTCAAACGAACTCTTTTCTCTTTCAACTCTTCTATCGTGATTTGATAAGGCCGCCTTCCAGCGACCGTTATCCTGTTTGAGCTTGATTTTCTCTCTTAAATCCGCTATTTCTTTGTCAGTAAAATTGGTAAATTTAAACCAGGAAGAAAGTGTCGACTTAGAAACTGGAACTATCTCTTTGATTTCGTTGTAACTCAAACCTTGTTTTCGCAGACTGATTGCAAGTTGTTTTTCTTCTAATTTAGTTCTCATAGTTAGTTAATTGTACTACATGGTTCATATAATTTACTAAAATAATGCTAACATATATCAATGCAAGATCTATTTCCGATTCCCAAAACCGTTTCACGAATAACAGAAGGGCTTGAAAAAGCTGGTTTTGAGGCCTATCTAATAGGTGGATGTGTTAGAGATTTGTTTTTGGGCAAAACTCCAAAAGACTGGGACGTAACGACCAACGCTAAACCCGAACAGATAATAGAGCTCTTCCCAAAAACATTTTATGAAAATGAATACGGCACGGTTGGTGTGGTAAATGAAGGGGAGAGCGATCCAACACTTGAAATTATAGAAGTAACACCCTACAGGATTGAAGAGGCATACAGCGACAGCAGAAGGCCTGACAGTGTATCTTTCAATGCAACCATAGAAGATGACTTGAAGCGCAGAGACCTCACAATGAATGCTATTGCTCTGAATATATCTAAGAACACTGTGATCGACCCATTTGGCGGTAGGGCGGACATACAAAAAGGCCTAATTAGGGCCGTAGGAGAACCAAAAGAGCGCTTTAGTGAAGATGCACTTAGAATGATGCGAGCCGTTCGCCTCCACGCAGAGCTGGGTTTCACTATAGAAGAGGCAACAAAAGAGGGGATTAAGGATTCTGCGGAACTACTCAAAAAAATTGCCAAAGAAAGGATTCGTGATGAATTCGTAAAAACGATAATGTCTGACAATCCAATGGAAGCCATAGCTGTATCACAAAACCTTGGCGTACTCGAGTACATCGTGCCAGAACTCTTAGACTCCATTGGTATAGAACAAAATCAGGCCCACGCTTTTGATGTCTGGACTCATTTACTGAAGTCTCTTCAACACTCAGCAGATAAAAAATGGCCAATTCATATACGTTTGGCAGCATTATTTCATGATATTTCCAAACCAGAAACAAGGAGAAGGTCCAAAGAAAAGGATGAATGGACCTTTTATGGCCATGAAGTTGTCGGCGCCAGAAAAACAGCGACCATACTTAAGAATTTAAAATTCTCAAAAGAATTGACGGACCAAGTGGTCAAACTTGTAAGGTGGCACATGTTTTTTTCCGATACAGAGCAGATTACTCTTTCAGCAGTAAGAAGACTCATTTCTAATGTTGGCAAAGAAAATGTTTGGGACCTAATGAATCTAAGGGTTTGTGACCGCATAGGAACTGGAAGGCCCAAAGAAAACCCTTATCGCTTGAGAAAATACAAGGCAATGGTTGAAGAGGCGATGAGAGATCCTGTGTCCGTAGGAATGATTGAGCTAGACGGCAAGGATATTATGGATATCACCGGTATCCCAGCCAGCCCAAAGGTGGGCCAAATACTTCACGCCCTACTTGAAGAAGTACTAGAAAATCCAGAACTTAACAAAAAGGATACTTTATCTAAAAAGGCGATAGAATTAGCCGTACTTTCAGAAGAAGAGCTCAAAAAAAGAGGTGATTCGGGCAAAGAAAAAAGGGAGGATGAAGAGAAAAAGATACTAAAAAGTATCAGGGGAAAATACAAGGTGCAATAATCCGCACACTAAGTTTGGCATAGTTACCATTTATATTTCACCAAGTTACCGTCTTGATGATTTTAAATTTGTAACCGCAAATTTACCACATGAATAGATTTGGCAACAAAAATATAATGCCAAACTTAGTGTGCGGATAAAACACAAAGACCGCCGGAGCAGTTGCGGTGCTTGGCGGTCTTAGGTGAAAGGGCCGCTCAGTTAGGAATGCAAAGGATTATATATCCGAAAAAACAAAAAAGTGTAGTACGTTGGTGATATATGAATTTCCTCTACTCTCCAGACCAAGCTGGTCTCTCACAGAGTTCGAACTCTTGAAAGAACGATGCTAACGAGATTATGTCCTTGAAACTTCCTCCCGCGCTTCTGAAGAAAGTATATCACCTATAAAGGACATTGGAAATACAACTGTGGATAAACGGATGTCCTTGATCCACACACTAACCTTAGTTTAATATGTTGATGCTCTCTTTTATTCTATCCAACAACTGTCTTCTTGCCTGCCCACGCAACTTAAGCATTTTTTCTCTACGCCGAGCGCCGTTTTCAGAAAAGTACGATTCATAATAAACAAGAAAATATGGCCTTTTAGCTTTTGTAGACGGGACAAGGCCTCCATTGTGTTCCGATAATCGCCTCTTTAGATTGTTAGTAGAACCTATATACAGTTATACAGTTCGCCAACTTTTTTTGTTTTTAAAACATAAACGTAGAACATAATGAAAATAAAGTTAGTGTGCGGATCAAGCTCACTTGAGCTCTATTTCAATAGGACAGTGATCAGAACCGAAAATAGAGCCTAAAATATCGGTTTTCCTGACTCTTGAAACAAATTCATCACTTACAAAAAAGTAATCTATCCTCCATCCAACATTTCTATCGCGAGCAAAGGTTTTCATATCCCAGTATGTATAGGCATTCTCTTTGTCTGGATAGAGGTGACGAAATACATCAACATATCCCTTATCAATAACCTTGTCTATCCAAGCCCTTTCTTCTGGCAAAAATCCTGTATTTTTTTCATTCTCCTTTGGCCGAGCTAAATCCACTTCTTTATGGGCAGTGTTCACGTCACCACAAAATATAACTGGCTTATGTTTTCTCAACTTCTCAATAAAAGTGAGAAATTGGTCGTAGAACTTAAGCTTATAAGCAAGTCGATCTGGGCCACCTCCTCCATTGGGAAAATAAACATTCAAAAGGAAGAAATCCTCATATTCCGCCCCAACAACTCTGCCTTCTGGATCTTTTTCTTTGCCTATTCCATAAAAAACATCTAGGGGTTTCTCTTTTGTATATATGGCCGTACCACTATAGCCCTTTTTGACATCTGAAGAGTTGAAGTATGAATAATACCCAGCTGGATTTCTCACTTCTTCAGGAAGTTGCTCTGGATTAGATTTTGTTTCCTGTAAACAGAAAATATCTGAGGAGTCATTCACTAACCACTCAAAATGGCCCTTTCTGTGGACCGCCCTCAGGCCATTAACATTCCAAGAGATGATACGCATCCTAGAAGTATAACAGTAAGCGCTACTTGGTAGTAATTAAGTTTAAACAAGCTAGACCCGGCGCGTTTATAGCGCGCCGGGTCCTTTGTATCAAATCAGCAGGGAAGAACACCAAAACGTGGCGTCTTCTTTGAAGATTGTCTGACCAAAGAAACAAATACAATCTTCAGATTCCTCCTCTTAACTTCAATTGTTTTAGACAAGATGCGACAGAACCAGAAAATACCATCGTTTTGAAGTAACGCCCTTTGCCTAGGGGTGAGTGTGTCTCCCATGATCACAAAGAGGATGGCTTCATTGCCATTCTTGTAATTACACTCCCATTGTCCCTTGAGAGAACCTTCTTGGTATCCAATCTCAAAATCCAGAGCGATAACAGTCCCCGGAGCAATGTTTAGCATTGCTTTGCCTCCATCTAAAGTGAACCCGTTCTGCACTAGAGATTCTCACAAAGCAAATATTTGTCAATAAATTCAAAAAAGTTATGCTCTCTAATTTCTCTTATTATGAAATTTTTTGTGTATATCCTTTAAATGATGGTCGGTTACGTGGGTGTATATCTGGGTTGTGGTAATGTTGGCGTGGCCCAAAAGAGTCTGGACACTGCGAATATCGGCTCCGTTTTGAAGCAAGTCTGTAGCAAAGCTGTGTCTTATAACGTGAGGAGTAACCCTCTTTGAAATTCCAGCTTTAACAGCATAATGTTTTACGATTCTTTCGATTGAACGTCTGTTTAAGTGACTACTTTCTCCACGTCGCATATCTCTACCAACTTGGACGAATAGGGCATCCGCCATGTCCTTGCGGGCATCCATATATTTCTTACCCGCCTCTTTGGCTTCTGGGGAAATAAAAACCACCCTAACCTTGCCACCCTTACCACGAACGGAGAATTCATCAGCCGTCCAATCAAGGTCGCTGGTTAGAGAACACAGTTCCGATACACGTAAACCAGTTGAAAATAGAAGTTCTAAAACAGCCTTATCTCTCAAAGACTTCAAATCTTTACCATCTGGAGCATCTAAAAGTCGCTTTAGTTCAGATTTACTAATTAGGTCGAGAGATCTTTCTGAAACCTTAGCAAGCTCAATTTGATCTGCGGACATAGACTCTACACCCCTCTTAGTTAAGTACTTAAGAAACATTCGTAGAGCAATGAGGTAATAATTTTGTGTTTGGCGAGACATAGTCTTACCTGTTTGTTTGTTGTTTCCAGCCGACTGTCGATTCAACCACAATCTAAATTCCCTGATCATTTCTGGGTTTATATCCTTTGGACTCTTGACCTTGGTGTGCTCTAAAAACACCGCCAGATAATGATCGTAGTTTTCAATTGTCCTGATAGCCCGTCCACGACCAATTTCTAAGTCTTCAAGAAACTCTCTTTTAAATTTTAATAGTTCCATAGTGTCGCACCCCGTCATAGATTCGCCGGACATTAACATTTTTCCGAAAAATCCAGAGCAGGCTCGCCTCACGGCTTCTGAAGACAATAACGGAATACTCTGCGATAAATCCCTGACGGGGTCGCACAATATTATATCAGAAAATGCCCCTTTCCTTAGCTTTACAAGCTGAAATGGAGCAACTACAAAAAAGGGTTGCAAAAATAATGGTTTTATGCTATTATGGTCGGACAATGATTACGAAAACAAAGAAAGCGAAAATTATCAAGGAGGTGAAAACTCACGATACTGACACTGGTTCTCCAGAGGTTCAGATTTCTATTTTAACAAAAAGAATTGAGGAGTTAGCTTCTCACCTCAAAAAAAACCAGAAAGATAACCACTCTCGCCGAGGACTGCTCGGTATGGTATCGGAACGTCAGGCACAAATGAATTATCTACAAAAGAAAAATTCAAAGCGCTTCAATGCCCTGATGAAAAAACTGAATTTGAAAAAACGAAGCTAAGTATTAGCAAACTATTAATATGAACCGTGCGAATGAATACTAGATAGGAGATAAGGGTATAAATATTACCCCCTATATGTA
>CAZMSV010000018.1:0-12612 GCA_964569075.1 uncultured Candidatus Saccharibacteria bacterium | reverse complement strand
CCCTTATATCCTCCTCAGGTTGGTGGTCCAGCCACACGCACGGCGCTTCTTGAAAAGAAATTTCCAGATAAAGGATTTATTATTTCTGTCGTAAAATTTAGTACAGTCCTCCGTTTTCCAAAGGTGATAAGGCATTTTCTGTATTTCCTAATGGTTTTGTTTAAGGGGTTGAGTGCCGACATTATTCTTGCACAAGATCCGGTGAGTACTGGTTTACCAGCTCTTATTGCGTCAAAAATACTTGGGAAAAAATTTATTCTCATTATTGTCGGCGACTATGCGTGGGAACAAGGATCACAAAGAGCCGGAGTAACTGATTTTTTGGATACGTTTTCAGTTGAAAGTGATAAGTATCCCTTGTTTGTTAGAATATTTAAAAAAGTACAACTTTTTGTCGCCAATGGGGCAGACAAGGTAATTGTGCCGAGCCACTATTTAAGGAAAATCATCACTAATTGGGGAGTAAATCCAAATAAAATTAATGTTATATATAACTCATTTGACGCTCCGGCCGTTAGTTTAGACAAGGGGGTGTTGAGGGAAAAACTTGGTCTATCTGGGCACATTCTTGTAAGTGCGGGTAGACTCGTACCGTGGAAGGGCTTTACTACCCTTATAACAAAAGTAATGCCTAAGGTTTTAGCAGAATTCTCTGATGCTAAACTTATTATTTTGGGTGAAGGGCCTGATAAAACCCATCTTGAGAATTTAATAAAAGATAGGAAATTGGAAAATAATGTCTTTTTAGCTGGCAGAAAACCCCAAGCAGAGCTTTTTGAATACATAAAAGCAGCAGATGTTTTTGTTCTCAATACCGCCTATGAGGGGATGTCTCACCAGCTCCTTGAAGTTATGGCACTTGAGACACCAATAGTTACTACCAATATTGGAGGTAATCTAGAGATTATTATTGATGGAGATAATGGTTTGCTAAATGACTACAATGATGAAAGTAAAATGGCTGAATCCATTTTAAAGATATTTAAAGATTCAGATCTGGCACAAAATTTGGCGGTGAGTGGCAAAGATAGAATAAAAGAGTTCAGTGAAAGTAAAATGCTTTCAGAATTGGCAGAGAATCTAAAATAAATTTTTATGAGAGTTTTGATGATATCAACAGACCGAAAGATATTAAATGGCCAATCGGCCGTCGCTAAGCGTATGGTTGAGTACGCGTCAGTTTTAGGTGAACTTCATATCGTTATCTTTTCTCTCTATCATCCTGATTTGGAACCAAAAAAAATTGCGCCAAATGTTTGGGTGTACCCGACAAGCTCTAAAAGTAAGCTAGGGTACATAACCGATGCAATCTATATAGGCAAGCAGATACTTTCCAATATATATTTTGGCCAGACAGCTATTTCCACTCAAGATCCATTTGAATCTGGAATTGTTGGTGTGTTTCTGAAAAGATTTTCAAAATTTCCCCTTCAGGCACAACTTCATACTGATGCTTGGGATAAAAACTTTCAATATCACACAATACTTAATTGGATTAGAGTTAATATTATTGCACCACTTGTCTTGAAAAGAGTTAATAATGTTCGGGTAGTAAGTGAAAAGATTCGTAGGGATGTTTTGCTCCATAGCAAACTTGATCCCAAGAGTGTTTCTGTTCTGCCTATATTTGTTGATGTCTATAATTATGCCCGTAGCCCAGTTACTCTTGATTTGCACAAAGTATACCCAAAATGGAAAACTATCATTTTGATGGCTTCTCGTTTAACTAGAGAGAAGGATATAAAGTCAGCTTTAAAGGCATTTAGAAAGCTAGTTAAAAAATATTCTGATGTGGGGCTAGTCATAGTGGGTGACGGTCCAGAAAAAGAAAACCTTAAAAAGTTTGTGCGGAGGTGGAAGCTAATGGAAAATGTGGTTTTTGAGGATTGGCAACATGACCTAACTTCTTATTTTAAAACCGCGGATATTTTTCTTAATACATCCCTTTATGAGGGTTATGGCATGACCCTGATTGAAGCTGGTGCGTCTGGTAGGCCAGTAGTGACCACTCGTGTGGGGGTAGCATATGATTTTTTAGAAGATGGGAGGAATGCTTTAGTGTGTTCAGTGGGTGATGAAGACTGTGTGTATACTAAAATCGTTAATCTAATGGAAAATCCGATAATTAGAGACTCTCTTGGCTCGGCACTTCAAAATAATATTCTCGAGAACGCCATATCAAAAGAGGATTATTTACAGCAGTTAAAGGATTTATATATTCAAAATAAATAACATTATGAAGTTGCTCGCCATTACTCAAAAAGTGGATCAAGACGATGATATATTGGGCTTTTTTCATGGATGGATAGAGCATATATCTAAACACACGGATTCATTAAAGGTGTTGGCTTTAGGGAAAGGTAAATATAACTTTGATAGAGATGTGGAAGTAGCTTCCCTCGGAAAGATCTTGCGGAAAAAGGTCGAAGGAGCAAGCACTGGGTATTTCAAAAATAAAATACATATTTAGATTTTATAACACACATAGGTTCCACCTATGTGACTAAAGAAACAGCCACTATGGTTAAATAGTTGCATAAAAATTGTATAGTGTTATAATAACATGTACATATAAGTACAGGATAATGAATAAGACTAAAACAAAAAAAGAAGATTTAAGAGTATCAGGAGGAGATCGCCTTTCGCGCATTGCTGCGCTTGGAGAGACAGTTTTTCATGCAGGTGACGCTGCTAATCTGTGGAGGATTACAAATAAAAATTCTTTGAACAAAACACTATCGAGGTATGTTTCGGACGGCATCCTTCACCGTATTTATAAAGGATTTTATTCGGTTAGGAAGGTGGGTGATATCAATCCTATTTTTCTGGGGGCTAAAGCGATTAATGCTTATGCATATTTATCATGTGAGTCAGTTTTGTTTCAAAATGGTGTTCTGAATCAATCACCACAGGAAATTACTTTTGTAAGTTCAGACTCTAAGCATTTTAAAATCGCGGGGATAAATTATCGATCAAGGAGAATGAGCGATGAGTTTCTTTTTAATGATGTTGGAGTGGAGACAAAGGATGGTGTTCGCGTGGCGACTCTTTCTAGAGCCATGGCGGATATGCTCTATTTTAATCCCAAGAAACATTTTGATGTAGCGAGCACCAATCTGATAGATTGGGGAAAAGTCAAGGAAATAATTAGTGCTGTGGGATATAAAGTAAAAATAAAATCATGATGATCTTACCAAATAAAAAAGATGCAGTTCATAAGGCGTGGCTCTATAGAATTCTCGAGGCCATAGCAGATGATAGATACCTCGCCAGCACTCTTTATTTCAAAGGCGGGACATGTGCTTCAATGCTGGGCTGGCTGGATAGATTTTCAGTTGATTTGGATTTTGACTACGCTGGAGATGAGCAAAATATAGAGAAGACTCGCATTTCTATGGAGGAACTTTTTTTGAAACTAGGTCTTGCTATAAAAGATAAAAGCAAAAACGGTATTCAATATTTTTTGAGATATGAAGATATTGGTTCCGAGAGAAAACTTTTGAAAGTAGATGCCTCGTATCCTCTTTTTCAATCCAGCGTATATACCCCCATGAGGTTTTTAGAAATAGATCGTATTTTGACTTGCCAAACCAAGGGGACGATGTTTGCCCACAAGCTCGTGGCCATTTTGGATCGGTTTGAGAAAACAGAGAGCATCGCAGGGAGAGATATATATGACATTCACTATTTTTTTATAAACGGTTTTGAGTATGATGCTGGTGTTATCAAAGAGAGAACGGGTATGGACTCGAAGGAGTTTCTAGTTAAATTAAAGAATTTTATTGAGGACAAAGTGACAGAGAAGATTATTTCTGAAGATCTCAGCACCCTTTTACCTCATACTAAATTTGTGTTGATGCACAAGGTCTTAAAAAGAGAAGTTTTGAGTTTAATAATAGACGAGATAAAAAGGTTGGATCATAAAATCTAATCAAGATGAAATTACTAATCATTACTCAAAAAGTGGATCAAGACGATGATATATTGGGCTTTTTTCATAATTGGCTTACGCACATAGCGGAGAATGTAGACTCGCTTTCTGTCATTACTCTTTTTTCTGGCAAAAATAATCTTCCTAAAAATACGGAGGTGTTTTCTTTGGGTAAGGAAAGGGGATTTTTGAAATTTGTACAAGCGATTCGTTTTTATTTTTTTCTTTTAAAGATACTCCCCAAGGTTGATGGTGTTTTTGTTCACATGGCCCCAGAATACGTAAGGGCCGTATATCCAGTAAACATTTTTTTTCGAAAACCAATAATAATGTGGTATGCCCATATAAAAGTTAGTCCAACCGCGCGGTGGGCAATAGGCAAGGTAGACAAGATCTTTACTCCGTCAAAGGAAAGTTTCTCTTTTGGTTCAGAAAAAGTTATATCAACAGGTCATGGCATAGATCCAGACATTTTTAAACCAATGCGCGTTGTTCCAGAGAGGGTTCCTGTAATTATGACAATGTCTAGAATATCGAAAGTCAAAAGACTCCATGTTTTTATTGAGGCCTTAAATATTTTTAAAAATAATCATCCTGATTTGGTATTCCGTGCAATTATTGTTGGCGGCCCAGCACGGAAAGAAGACTATGAATATGAGATGAATTTAAGAAAACTTGCGGATTCATATGGCCTCGCCCCCTTCGTTGAATGGATTGGTGGGATTAAGAACATTGAGACGCCTATACTCTATAATAAGGCTAGTGTTTTTGTGCGATTGCAGGGCGGTGGAGGATTTGGAAAAACCGAACTAGAAGCTATGGCATGTGGTATTCCAGCTGTACTTTGTACAGATGTGCACAGCGGTGTATTGGGTGATTTTTCAAGAGACCTATATTTTGAAGAAGATAATGCAGAGATGTGTGCTGAAAAAATATCAAACGTTCTTAAATGGAGTGACGCGCAAAAAAGTGCCTACGGGGAGCTTTCTAGAAATATTGTGGTTAAAAATCACAATATAAATAATTTAGCTAAACGAATTGCGGATGAATTTTCCAAGATGCAGAAAGCATGAAGGTCGCGTATTTTAAGAACCCCCCTCACTTTTAAACATGAAAACAATTTTAAGAAAAAAAGGTATAGTAATGTTCAAAACCACAAGTAACCACTTATGGTCTATATTAAAAGTGAGGAGGAGTGATGATTTTTATCATCGCTACGCTCCGTAAAAATCAATCACATGTGTGGAATATCTGGATTTAATTGGAAAAACGAAGAGTTAGTAAAAAGTATGAGTGGCACGATCACTCACCGTGGCCCTGATGTAAGTGGTTTTTTTTGTGACGAAGGTATTTCTTTCGGGCACAATCGACTGTCCATAATTGATTTGTCATCCTTGGCCAATCAGCCCATGTCTGATGACACGGGGAATCTGGTCCTTGTTTTCAATGGTGAAATATACAATTATCAAGATTTAAAAAAAGAGTTATTTAATGAATATAATTTTAAAACTCAGAGTGACACAGAGGTTATACTAGCTGGTTATAAAAAGTGGGGGAGTAAGGTCGTCACTAAGTTAAATGGGATTTTCTCATTTGCGATTTGGGATAAAAAACAAAAAAAACTTTTTTGCGCAAGAGACCATATGGGAGTAAAACCCTTTTACTATTATTGGGATGGTGAGAAATTTATATTTGCTTCGGAGATTAAATCAATACTTGATCACAATGTACCGAGGGTTCTTGATATGGACGCCTTTAATGAGTACTTGCGTGTTCTCTATGTTCCAGAACCCAGAACTATGATACTAGGTATAAATAAACTTTCTCCTGGCCACACCATTACTCTTGTCGGTGGCCGGCTAAGTGTCGATTTGTATTATAAACCACAGTTAGAAGTCAAAGATTCAGGCTATACAGATGCAAAAGAAAAATTAAAGAGAGTAGTTGAAGAAGCAGTAGAGAGACAGTTAGTTGCAGATGTGCCTGTGGGTGTGTATTTATCAGGGGGTATTGATTCCAGTGTGGTGCTTTCTAGTGTTTCAAAAGTTAGAAAAAATGTAAAAACATTTTCAATTGGCTTCGATCTTGAAGAGGACGAAGAGAAAGAAAAGTTTAACTTTGATTTTAAGCTTGCAGAGCAGACGGCCAAATATTTTGGTAGTGAGCACTATCCTATGACAATAGGTGCAAAAGATGTAGCGGATAGCTTGGAAGATATAATTGGCTCTATTGATGACCCTGTGTCTAATCCTACGGCCATACCAATGGCACATCTTTCTCGTTTTGCAAAAAAGGAAGTCACGGTATCTCTTTCTGGCAATGGCGGAGACGAGCTCTTGGGTGGGTATGAAAGATACAGAATGAGTCGAAGGGCCGATTTAATAGACAAGATACCTGGGGCGAAATACTTTTTACCTAATAAAATTAAGAAGGCAGTAGAGATGTCTGCACTTGATCGCTTGGTTCAATTTGAGTTTGAGAAAGATCACAGACTCTCAAAGGTTGTGAATGATAAATACTTGAAACCTATATCAGAGATAAGAAAAACTTTCCAAAAATATATTCCAGATTCACTAGATAAGACTACAGATTTGATGTTCGCCGACCTAGTTTCGTGGTTACCAGATCAGGCCCTTTCTTTGGGTGATAAAATGAGTATGTTCGGTTCTCTTGAAGAAAGGGTGCCATTTTTAGATAGGGAAGTTGTTGATTTGGCAATGAGTTTTCCAATCAATTTTAAGGTTGGGCCATTCAAGACTAAGAAAATTTTAAAAGACGCATTTAGGGATGAATTGCCAAATTTTCTTTTTGTTCAGCCCAAGAGAGGATGGTTTTCACCTGGAGCGAAATGGATACGGCGCAAAGAAATTGAAGCAATATTTCGCAGGGTACTTAGTGATGGATATTATGCAAATACTGCCCCTCTATTTAATTGGTCAGCAGTGGACGATATGCTCAATAAGCATATATCTAAAGAAGACTATAATTTAACGATTCTTTGGGCTATTATGACGTTTCAAGTGTGGGCAAGAAAATACAACATCAGTCTATGAAGAAAAGAATTTTAATTGTTACTCCACGCTCTCCGTTTCAAGGCCGAGGCGCAGATGAATTAGAGCGTCTTTCCGGTATCAAGTGGTTCATTAATAACGGTTTTGAGGTTAGGGTAATAACTAAGATTTTAAAAAACGACCTAGAGTTTATAGAAGAGGCAAGAAATGAATTAAAAATTAAAATTATTCCGGTTCTTTATAAGTTTATAAACAAAAGTTCCTTATCAACTAAGGTTAAGCGTCTACTTAATCCTCTTTATTGGGACGGAGCTTCTTATGAGTATTTTGACCCAGAAACTACAGAGACCTTAGTTAAAGAATTAAAAGATTGGGGGCCAGGTCTTGTATGGTTTGACTTCACTTATCTTTGGCCACTGCACTCTATTGTTAGGAAATTTAATATACCAATTATAACGAGGTCAATAAATTATGAGCCTAGACACTTTATTGAGGAAGAAGGGCTTTCCTTAAAGAATATAATTCTTTATATTCCTAAATTTATGACAGAGTATTTTGCTTCTCGTTCTTCAGATTATCTTCTGGCATTAAATCCAAATGAGACAAATAAGTACAAATGGTTTGGCGCCAAGAAAGTAGTCACCCTCCCTCTACAAGCCCTACCAAGTCTTTTACGCAAGCACGACATTAGGAATGTCCCCACCCTAAATGTCTTGTTTATGGGGTCGTCTTATACTGTTGGGCATAATAAAGAGGCCTTGGATTTTATTTTGCGCAAAGTTGTTCCGGAAATTTCTAAAGGGGCACCTAATAAATTTGTTTTTCACATTACAGGAGCTAAATTTCCAAAGGAATATGAACCTTTTATTGATGGGAAGAAGATTTTATACGATGGTTATATCCCCAAAGAAGCCATGGAAGAGTACTTTTCTAAAATAGATGTCATGATAAGTCCGTCTGAAAAAAGGGTCGGTATGCAGGGGAAGGTATTTGAACCATTGGCACGCTCTATTCCACTCATTACATCGAGGCAAAATATTGTTGGGTACCCGTTCTATCACAAGGAGTCGGTGTTGTTGGCCAATACTCTTGAGGAATATGTCAGTATGTTGTTATATATTTTTCCACATCCCGTGAGGTTGAAGTTGTCTAAGGAATCAAAAAGGATTTGTGACGAACTTTACTCTCGAAGAAGAATCGATAGTATTATGAACAGTGTTTTGAGAGACCTAAATATAAGCTAATGAAGATTTATTATATAGCAAATATTCGAATACCAACTGAGAAGGCACATGGTATCCAGGTTATGAAAATGTGTGAATCATTCGCCTTAAGTGGCGTGGAAGTTGTCTTAGTTGTACCAAACAAGAAGAACCCAATTAAAGAAGATCCTATTGATTTCTATGGGGTAAAAAGAATATTTAAAATTATTAAACTGCCAGTGTTTGATCTGGGATCGTCATCAGCGTTCCTTTTTATTCTGAGTAGTTTGACTTTCTATTTCTCTCTTTATTTTTTCCTCCTGTTCAAAAGTCGAGAGTCATCAATATTGTATACCCGAGGAGAAGTAGCTTTGGTATTAGCTCGGTTGATACCAAGAAAAATTTTTATTTGGGAAACACATATTAAGCCTGGCAATATGTTGCGATATGAAAAGGCACTCAAACGATCAAGTGGCATAGTGACTGTAACAAAATATTATGCAGATGAATTAATTAGAGATTTCGGTGTTTTAAGAGAAAATACGTTAGTTGCTCCTGATGCGGTGCAGTTAGAAGACTTTATTATAGATGGCAATAAAGGGACTTTCAAAAAAAGACTCAACCTCCCAAGTGATACTAAGATTGTTTTATATACAGGACACCTATATGGTTGGAAGGGGGTGGATACTTTAGCAGAGGCAACTCCCTTGCTTGGAGAGGGTATTACTGTGGTTGTTGTCGGCGGAACAGACATTGATTTGGTTAATTTTAGGGCTAAATACGGGGATATAAAGAACCTGTTGATTGTCGGACAAAAGCCCTATGGGGAAATGAAGTTTTACCTGAATTCTGCCGATGTGCTTGTAATACCAAACTCTGCCAAATCAACAACCTCTCAATTTTATACTTCGCCACTTAAATTTATGGCAAGTGGTGTACCAATAGTTGCGTCTGATTTGGTGTCTATCAGAGAAATACTTAATGATGATAACTCCGTGTTTTTTAATCCAGATGATTCAAAGGATTTAGCGGAAAAGATTCAAGGACTTCTAGATGGCCCAGACAAGGGGAATAGAATTTCGAGCAAGGCATTTACTGAGGTAAATAAGTACACTTGGACAAAAAGAGGACATAATATTGTTGAATTTATAAAAAACAAAACAAAAAATGGACAATACTAGTTTGGCTTTAAAAATTTATACGGATAATGGTCTTACACAAGACAATCTATTTCTTGATAAAAAGGCTATTCATCTCGGGTGTGGAGATTCAAAATTAAAAGGAGCTGTTGGTGTTGATATGCTAGATTTAAAATCAGTAGACATTGTTCATGATCTAGATAACTATCCTTGGCCATTTGAGCCAAACAGCATTGATGTTGTTGTCGCTCACAGCGTTCTTGAGCACGTTGTTAATATTGTGGATTTCTTCAATGAGGTTTGGAGAATATCTAAAAATGGATCCCGTCTTGTTATAGAGGTTCCATATTTTAGATCGGTAGATAGTTTTACTGATCCGACACATAAGCACTTTTTTACATCAGAGTCTCTAAATTATTTTATTGAAGGCGGGGGGTCTTTATCCGGATACAATTATACAAATTGTAAATTTAAAAAAATCGGATTTTGGTATGGGTGGCCCCAGCCATCACAAAGATTTTTTGTTAGATTATTTAAATCTTTTATAAAAAAGCACCCTCATTTTTATGATCAGTATGTATCTTTGTTTTTGCCGGTTAAGGTTTTGTTTTGGGAACTGGAGGTAATAAAATAATCATGAAAATCGGCATAGTAATTAGCTATATCTCTCAAAAACCCGCTGGATTGGAGCGCTATTCCTATGAGTTAGTAAAGGGCCTTATTAACCAAGATGCAACAAATAGTTACTATATATACACAAAAAAAGGTAACAAATTAGATACTTTTTCATTTTTAAAAAACAATACCAGGGTTAATATTGTCGAAGTTGGATGGGGTAAATTATGGAAGGATTTAGGGCTGTTTCTGGCCCCAAGGTCAGACATATATTTATTTACTGGTTCACAGGGGCCACTATTTTTTCGTCCATTAAAAAGTATAACTATTGTCTATGATTTTGCGTACAAACATTTAGGAAAGAGTGTGTTGTCTAGGATTAGAGCTTTTTTTATAGATCTCTGGTCTAAAAGAGCTTTCGCTATTGCAAATAAGATTGTCTGTATTTCTCAAGAAACAAGAAAAGATTTAATGAAATTATTTGATATTGAGAAATCTAAGCCATTTGTTATTTATCCTGGTTTCAATAATATTTGCAATTTACCGGAAAAAGAAATAAAAATACCCACCAATAAATTTTTTCTTTTTGTTGGAACAATTAAGGAGAGAAAAAATGTTTTAAATATTATAAAAGGTTTTGATGAATTTTTAAAATTAAATCAAGATGGTGAATCATATCACTTGTTGCTATGTGGAAAGAATTCACATTCAGATGAATATTATAAAAGTTTAGTAGAAGTTATTAGTAATAGAGGAATATCAAAAAATGTTCACTTTTTTGGCCATGTAACAGATGGGGAATTATCTTATATTTATAAACGCGCCACCGCTCTTGTTTACCCGTCTTTTATTGAAGGTTTCGGTTTGCCAATATTAGAGGCAATGAGTTGCTCTCTTCCAGTAATTACATCGAACATCAGTTCTCTTAGGGAGATTGCGCAGGGTCGGGCCTCTTTGGTTGATCCGAATGATTTTATTAATATAGGGCAAGAGATGAATAAAATAGTTAATGATAATCAGTATAGAATGGACTTAATATCCAAGGGGAGTGAATATGCTATTGAGTTTTCTTGGACAAAGATGGCCAAAGAGTTCGCTCAATTAATAGAAAAAGTTTCTAATGAATAAGACTTCTTATCAACTAATAAAATTTTTAATTGTCGGCGTCAGTATCGTGACGTTTAATGTACTTTTCTTGTATGTGTTAGTTGGGTTCCTACACGTTTGGTATCTACTGGCTTCTGTAATTTCTTATGCCCTATCCGTAGTTTTGAATTTTATTCTACAGAAATTTCTAGTTTTCAATGATAGTTTGCCAAAGGATGTTAAACGGCAATTCGTTCTTTATGCCCTTGTGTCTGCTGTTTATTTGATACTAAATATTTTATTTATGTATGTATTTGTTGATCAATTTGGAATCAATTACTTGATAGCCCAGACAATCATTACTTTATCGCTTTCTGTGATAAACTTTTTTATAAATAGGAATTTTATCTTCGCCGAAGAATAATATATACTTCAATAAATATTATGGAAAAACCCCCCATTTTAGCTATAGTTGTGCCGTGTTATAACGAAGAGGAATGCCTTGAGAATACTTCCGATGTTCTAATTTTTGTATTGAAAGGGCTAATAAATAAAAACAAAATCAGCCAGAATAGTTTTGTAGGCTTTGTAGACGACGGCAGTCTTGATAAGACGTGGTCAATTATAGAGACTATTCAGAAAAAACATAAAGCAATAAAGGCACTTAAATTAGTAGGGAATCGGGGACACCAGAATGCACTTCTTGCCGGTCTCCACTTGTTTTCTCATGAGGCTGACGTTCTTATTTCGATTGATGCAGATTTACAGGATGATGTTTCCATAATGGAAGAAATGATTTTGAAATTTGGGGAAGGTAATGAAATTGTTTACGGTGTACGCGGAAGAAGGGATTACGACTCATTTTTTAAAAAATATACCGCTTTGTGTTTTTATAAGATAATGATTTTATTGGGCGTTTCTATTGTTTATAATCACGCTGACTATAGGTTGATTAGCCGTAGAGTTGCTGATTCTTTGAAAGAGTATAAAGAAGAAAATCTTTTTCTACGGGGGATTTTCCCTTCAATGGGATACAAAAGTACAAATGTTTATTATGACCGTAGAGAGCGAAAGCATGGGGTCTCGAAGTATCCGCTTAAAAGAATGTTTTCATTTGCCTGGGGCGGCGTAACATCATTTTCGATTAAACCACTTAGGTTCGTCACTTTTATGGGTATATTAGTATTTTTTGTAAGTCTCATATTAAGTGCCTATTATTTATATTCAAAATTGTTCCTGAGCGTCATTCCTGGATGGGCGTCCATAGTCTTGCCGATTTATTTATTGGGTGGTATACAACTTCTGGCCATAGGTATTATTGGAGAATATTTAGGTAACATCTTTAAAGAGGTTAAGAGACGGCCTCGCTACCTTATAGATAAAGTCTTATAAGCAAATATTATGAATACCGAGTTCAGCAATGAACAATTTTTATCAATATATCCACCTGGTATAGAAAACCATTATTGGACACTGGCTCGCAATAAAATAATTGAGTCGTGTTTGGATAGAAATAATTTAAAAAATAAAAAAATATTAGAAATTGGCTGTGGTCGTGGTGTGGTTACTAAGTTTTTGCGCGACCGAGGGGCCGATTGTTTGGGGGTAGACTTATCAGACATTGAGGT
>CAZMSV010000017.1:8963-12683 GCA_964569075.1 uncultured Candidatus Saccharibacteria bacterium | reverse complement strand
GCATTAGACACTGTCGGTTATATAATTGTTATGAGGGTTATTAGTATATTTTCTAATCAAAGATCTATTCAGGGAGTCTAACATTATTTTGTTTCGGTTGAGTCCTCTCGGGGATTCCGAAGAATAAAATTGCGGACACCCACTTAAGTTTTATACTTAGGGAATAACACTTGTAACCCCCATCGATACCCCCACCGTCCTAAAGGCGGTGGGGTGCTCGTTTGGTATAATATTTCTATACATTTTATGAATCTTTTCCAAAGAATTCTACTTCCGGCACTCGCTTTGTCTATTGTAATATACATATTGCATACTACCGCTCTTAGGCTTTCACTTTATTGGATCTATTGGTGGTTTGATGTGTTACTGCACTCCTTAACTGGCTTTGTTCTCGCCCTTCTTATTCTTTTTCTTATGTATAATATTTTCCCAGAAATTTCACCACGGCGTGTTTCACTAGCTACCTTAGGTATGGTATTGCTTGTTGCTATATCTTGGGAGGTTTTTGAATATATAAACGGCCTTGCCCTAGCACATGGAAGCTATATGATAGATACATTAAGCGACATTATGCTGGGCGTTGGAACTGGGTATCTTGCTGTTATATATGTGCTGAGATTTAAAACAAAAATAATATGACAGAACCAGCAATAACTTTCTATAGTGGTGCTGGTACAGTGACGGGGGCCAATTTTCTTTTTGAAGGAGATGGGTTTCGAGTTTTAGTGGATTGCGGAATGCTCCAAGGGCTCCCACATGCCAATGAGTTTAACAGAGAAGATTTCCCATATGCTCCTGAGAGTATTGATTTCCTTTTTGTAACCCACGCCCACATTGATCATATTGGGCGAATACCAAAATTAGTCAAAGACGGTTTTAGGGGGACTATATTTTCCACCACCGCCACCAAAGAGCTTGCTGAGCTTATGCTTGCTGATGCGGCGCGTATTGCTGATATGGAGTCACGCGCTACTGGCGTTCTGCCACCCTATACAAGTAGAGATGTTATGCAAGCCTTTTCTTTGTGGAAGGCTCTGCCTTATCACACCGAACACAATGTCACTAAAACACTCTCTGTTGTTTTAAGAGACGCTGGGCATATATTGGGTTCGTCTATGTTTCTTTTCTCAGCTAATCATAATGGAGAAAAAAAGACAGTTCTCTTTACTGGAGATCTTGGTAATTCACCATCCACATTTGTTAAAGACACAGAATTCGTAAATGACGCAGATTATATAGTTATTGACAGCGTTTATGGTGATCGTAACCATGAACCCAAGGAGGCTAGGGAAGAGAGGTTTGTAAAGATACTCAAAGATACCATTGCTCGCAGGGGAACTTTGATCATACCGGCCTTTTCTCTTGAACGAGCTCAGATTGTTGTGTATCAAATCAATAACCTCATAGAATCTGGTGTTGTTCCGTCGGTTCCTGTTTTCCTTGATTCCCCATTGGCTATTAAGCTAACAGATATTTATGAACGCATGACGGGGCTCTTTAATGAAGATGTAAAAAATGACATTAAGGGCGGGGATCATATTTTTAATTTTCCGAAGTTTAAAGAAACCGTTAGGGTGGCGGAATCAAAGCATATTGAATCTGTTCCTGGCCCGAAGATTATCATCGCTGGTTCTGGGATGTCTACTGCTGGTCGAGTCTTGAGTCATGAGGCAAAATATCTTCCAAACCCGAATAATACGCTTCTTCTAATGGGATATCAGGCGGTAGGGACACTTGGCAGGCGACTTGAGGTAGGAGAGAAGGAGGTTGTCATCCATGATGAAAAAATATCTGTCAGGGCAAGGGTTGAAAACATTTCAGGGTATTCAGCGCATAAAGATTCTGATTCTTTGGTTGAGTTTATTGAAAAGGCTCTGCCAAGGCTAAAAAAAGTTTTTATTGTTATGGGTGAACCTAAATCTTCACTTTTTTTAGCCCAAAGACTAAAAGATAATTTTGATATAGATGTCGTAGTTCCAGAAAGAGGGGAGAGTTATAATCTTTAAAATTAGTACAAAACAAAACCCCGCTTTCGCGGGGCTTTGTTTTGTACTTTCAGAATTTATTAAAATGCCTTCTCTACGATTTTTTTGAAAGTTTCTGGATTATCTTGAGCGAGCTCTGAGAGGATTTTGCGGTCTAAACTGATGTTAGCTTTTTTTAGGGCGTCAATAAATCTACTGTATGAATATCCCAACGGTCTAAGCGCTGCATTGATACGCACATTCCAAAGTCTTCGGAAGTCTCCCTTTTTGTCTCTCCTATGGGCAAATGCATATGTCCCAGCGTGAAAGATTGCTTCATTGGCCTGTTTCTCTTTCTTGCTTCGTCCAAAACGATATCCTTTTACTTGTTTGAGGATATTTCTTCGTGATTTTAATGCATTTACTCCCTTTTTTACTCTAGTCATGTTTTATATATTTACCAAGAATTTGCTTTTTGATTTGTTAGAAATGACAAAACTGTCAGTTCTCTTTTTTCTGAGCTGATTTCGGCGACGGGACTCTTTGGCATTGAAGTGATTTTGCCCTGCTTTTCGGGATAAAATCTTGCCATTTTTCGTCACTTTGAGACGTTTTGAGTATGATTTGTTGGTTTTTATTGCCATATACTTTTTAAAGCCACGGTCCTCTATATTACTTGTTTTGTGGTTTTTGTCTAGCCTAATCCCCACGATTCCTCGCTGGTTTTTTTAGACTCAATTTATAGATTCCTGCCCCGCCTAGTCCCTCTCTATGATAACCGACAGACCTTTGGGGCTTCTTTTTGGAGGGTCTGCAACTTTAAAATCTTCGGTAATAAGTTTCATTATTCGGTCTAGACGTGTCTTTAGGAAGATTTCATTCATGTACTTAGTCCTTCCGGGTAAAAATAAATCTATTTTTATTCTATGTCCCTCTTTAAGCCATTCAGATGCTTTTTTAGCTTTGAGCGCAAGGTCGTTTTCTCCGGTCCCTACTTTTACCTGAACATTTTTCACCTCTACAGAATGAGTTTTTGATTTGGCCGCCTTTTGTTTTTTGTTTTCGGCGTATTGGTATCTGCCGTAATCCGTTATCTTAGCCACAGGAGGGTTGGCATTTGGTGATATTTCTATCAGATCAAAACCCAATTCCTGCGCTTTTCCAAGCGCATCAGAAAGTTTCATTACTCCGAAATTCTCTCCTTCTGGCCCAATGATGCGTAGTTCAGTTGCTTTAATTTGGTGATTAATTCTTGTATAGGTACTCAATGAATATATGTTAACCAGTAATATACCCTTATGTATAGCATTTAAAACGTATTTGGACAATCTTCTTACAAAAATCGGCGTAATGGGTATATGAAAAATTCTAAAATCTTCTGTCGCCTTGGTCTGGATTTCCACATGCTGGCTGATATTGCCTCTGCTTGGCCAAGGTCTTTTTCAAAAAGTAGCCGGATTTCTCTAATAAATTCAGTTTTTGCAGATATAATATTAGCTTCGTAGTTATAGAAAAGACTAAGTGAGTCTAGGTTAAAACTCCCGACACTTGCCCAATTATCATCAGAAACGGCCGTTTTCGCATGAAGCATCTCTCCTTTGTAAAGGAATATTTTAACCCCGCCAGAAAGTAGCTGATTAAAACAGGTATGTGATGCAAGGTCTACTATCGGATAGTTTGATTTTTGGGGAACAAGTATTCTTACATCTACTCCGCGAGCAGATGCATCTAGTAAAGCTTTCCTAATGCGCCGATC
>CAZMSV010000017.1:0-8953 GCA_964569075.1 uncultured Candidatus Saccharibacteria bacterium | reverse complement strand
AGTATGGGGTTGTAAAAAACGCATATTGTTTGGCGCTTTTAATGGCAGAAAGGAGGTTACGGTAGATAAAACGTTTTCGAATGAATGGGGAATTTGTGAGAAAGTTGAATCCGTGCAGAAACTTGCTAGTTCGCCCCATCCTTCGAAAGAAATTTTCTTTTCCTGCAGTTTCCCACATCTCTTCAAATGCAAAACGCATTTCTTTAACAATTGGTCCCATCATCTTTACATGAGTGTCTCGCCACTCTTTCATATCAGCCCTGAATCCCACTCCTCCAACGAATCCTACATTGCCGTCAATTACCATTATTTTCCGATGATCCCTAAAAAACCAAGAAAAAAATGATTGTATTCTCCAGGGCTTAATAATGTTAAAAAAACGGATATTTACGCCAATGTCGCGGAGAGTATTTGGTAAGTCGGATGAAAAAAATGAATAGCTACCGACCATATCGCAGAGAATGCGTATGTGGACCCCCGCTTTCTGTTTTTGGGCAAGAAGCTCAAAGAGTTCGTGTCCGACGGCATCTCCCTCTATGATGTATTGTTCTATGTCAATTGTCTTCCGAGCATTAAGGCATGCTTCTTTCATTGAGCGCCAAGCGTCATCTGTCTTATGGTAGAGATGCCAGGTTGTCTGGTTATTCAAAGCGAAAAAATTCTAATAATAATGGACATTGATAGTTTTTTATTTGCAGATCCTTATATTAAAAGCATCAAGGCCACGCCTATTATTACGATTGAACCAAGTCTGTGTAGGGAGTTTATAAGAAATAAAGTTATTGGTTTTTTCATCCACAAAGTTTGACCAACCTCAATTGGAAGCATGAAGCCTAGCCAGAGGACAAGTGCAATCTCTAAACTTCCAATTATCGAGGTGGTTCCAAGCATTTTAAAAATATTAAAAAGTACGACCGCCGTAATTATTTCCATTAGAAAATTTATTGCATAAACCTTAGCCATTCCCTTAGATTTCATTTCGGTCATATTTTCTGGTGTGAGGCCAGATAGTGTTGCCCATTGTTTACCAAAAAGAAAGGGCGAAAACCATAAGAAACCGAAAGCCACGCTTGTGATTGATGCAATTAAAATTGGGAGTATCATATTGATTGTTTTTATGTCTAGCTTATTAAACCTTAACACCTTTTGCTTCCAATATAAATTACAAAAGGAGAGGCACTCTGTGTCTCTCCTTTTTGTCTGCGCTGTCGCTATCTTCGCATCTAGCGAGTGGCTATTGCTGTTTCTGATTCTCCATTCGGTTCCCTCACAAGACTTGGGCTACAGCTTGGGCAGAAATTCCGTATCCCTCGATTCGCTTCCTCTGCCATCGGCTCATTGTCCGGATGCGCATGTCTCGTGACCCTGTCAACGCAGACCCCAGTACCCTTGTAGAAGGTGAAACCTGGGGATAGCTGAAGCGACCCTTGTCGGCCTTGCCAGAAGTTGATGAATCGCTCCTTGCAACATCCGGGCGTTCCCAACACTTCGCTGACGATTGCATAAATCGTCGTCGCCTCTTCGATTCTTGGATCTTTGCCCATTATGGCCTCGTGGGTTTGGGTTGGGGAGGATGAAAAATATAATATGGTACAGCGACTTTTAATGTTGCTCTTATGTGGCCTAAATGTCAAATCAAGCAGAAAACAGGCAGAAGCCTAAGAATTAGAGATTGATACGGTTACTGGTCTTTCTGTATACTATAGATATGCAAGAAAACACTAGTTTCCAAGAAGAAAACCAAGAAGAGGGTGGAATTAAAAAACAACTCACTACTGTTACTCCTTTTTCAAAATATCTCGCACTTGCTTTAGTTATCGCACTACCATTTATCGGTGGGTGGATTGGGTATACTTATGCTCCTGAGAAAATGATTGAGATGGAGAAGCCTTGGACAAATACGATGAATACTGTACTGAATGAAACAGGGACTAAGGAGGAGGATGGAAATATTCTTTTTCTTTCAAATTTAACGGAGGGAGACTTAGTTAAGGGGGAAAAATATGGAGAGTTAGCGTATGAAGGAACGCCGGTGGATTATAAACCATTTTGGGAAGGGCATTACTATTCATTTAGTGGGGAAGTTATTGTGACTGGTCGAGTGACCCATGGTTACACCGGACTTGTAGTAGAGGTAAGTGATGCTGATATAAAAAAATTTCCACAGTACTATTTTAAGAGTCTTAACGGCTGGGAGAGAGACGAAAATACTTACAATAAAATTCCCTTGACCATTCCTGATATATATCCAGAGTCTGAAGAACAAGTCCTGAGAGAGTTATACCGTCAGATGGAATCTGACGTTAGGGTTGGTGAGATTACAGTTACAATTAGAGTTGGGGGGTATGGCTTTGTAGATAACGAAAAGAGGATTGGCTTTTATATGGCCGTATTTGAGATAATATAATAAACGATATGTGTAGTATCCCTGGTTATTGATTGGTAGATACTTTTTGTTGAGTTGAAAAGGAGGAGGAGATTGGTCGCATAATTTTTCAGCAGAAAAATATACGTGACCCCATTCGAGTCTGATGACTCTCAGAGTCAGAATGACCCGACTCGCGCCGATGCGCTCCGTCCTTCAATCTCCTGGTACTCTCCAACAGCTAACAGGAAACCCGCCACAAGGGCGGGCTCTGTTTAATAAAATCGTGTTACTCCGCCTCGCCCTTGTGGCGGGGCGGAGTCCTACAAAAATATAGTCACTTCGTTCCTTATTTTTGTGGAGGTGGGGAGATTGAACTCCCGTGCAAAGAAATCCTCGAAATATTTCTACAAGAGCTAGCTTGCTTCATTGGTTTTAAGTCTTGTGAGTATAAAACAAACGAAACCTCACAATACCGAGCTTCTACAGTTCAGAAAATATCGAAGCAAGTATTTTCTAAAGTCCGGAAATATTACACCGAGTCTTCGCTAACAGACTTCACGAAGATCGATGTCACTTAGGCGTTAGCGTAAGCGAAAGCGAAATCCTTAGCTCCAAAATATGGAGAAACTACTGACTTTGCTCGTGCGACGATGCTGTTTGCATTTGGTCATTTGTGGCAGATTTAAGAGTTACCACAGCTCTCTCTTGCATATTTCAAGGGTGTTTCTTTGTCGATTCATGGCACCCCCAAGAAAAAAGTTCATACAAACACTTTTCTTGAAGTGGAATGTCAGTATTCTATCGTAATCTGGCATTCCATATTTCACGCCCATCATCTAATATTACTTCCTATTCGTATTTTAAGGTTCTTCTAGTTTCTATATCAGACTCTCTTTTTTTTATACTTTCTCGTTTATCAAATCTTTTCTTTCCTTTTCCTATACCAAGCTCTATTTTGATGTTTCTACCCTTATTATACACTGAAATAGGCACTATTGTCAAGCTCTTTTGGCCCTCAATCTTTGAAAGGTGGTTTATTTCCTTCTTACTTAGGAGAAGTCGGCGATTACGCACAGGATCGTAGTCTTTCGCTGTATTTGACGGCTGATAGGCTGGGATATGACATCCAACAAGAAAAGCTTCTCCTCCGCGGACAATTGCGTGAGAGCCATCAAGTGAACCTTGTCCTTTGCGTAGGCTTTTTACTTCAGTGCCTAAAAGTTCAAGGCCCGCCTCAATGGTTTCCTCTATTTCGAAGTTAAATCGAGCTTTTCTATTTTCTATAAGCGCCATGAGAATATCATATCAAAAGGCACGCGAAAAAGTGATGTTTGAATATTTCTCTCTTTACCTTATACTTGCAGTACTTTCTATGGCGCAAAAACCAAATCAAAAAAAACCTTCCAAAAAGCACTTGAAGATTAGATTAAATAGGGGTGGCCCAGCTGGTTCTTTTGGCAGGAATCTTCTATCTACACTTCTCATCTTTCTTATAATATCTACCCTCTACTCTCTTGTTACTGAAAATAAAAAAGAAGAGGTTGTCATACCAGTTTCTGAATTGGCTCGTGATATCGTAAATGGCACAGTAGAAAAAGTTGAGGTTAGTGGAGAGAAGCTTTCTGTTTTTTATAAAGAAGGTGAAGAAAAAGAGTCGCAAAAAGAAGGCGGTGAATCCGTATCTCAAACCCTTGTGAATTATGGAGTAACCCCAGAACAGCTATCTAGTGTGACAATTGATATTCAAAATGAAAGAGGTTTGGGGTTTTGGCTTCTAAATCTATTACCAATCCTCCTTCCAATAGCTTTTATACTTTTCTTTTTGTGGTATCTTTCTCGCCAAGTTAAGGGCGCGGGAATGCAAGCTTTCACCTTTGGACAATCCAAGGCTCGCATCATATCTCCAGACGATAAAAGGCAAAGAGTTACATTTAAAGATGTCGCGGGGGCCAAAGAAGCAAAACAAGAATTGGCGGAAATTGTAGATTTTTTAAAAAACCCGCGTAAGTTTCTTGATATAGGGGCACAAATCCCAAAGGGAGTAATTCTTATGGGGGCTCCAGGAACAGGAAAGACGCTTCTGGCACGTGCTGTTGCTGGCGAAGCTGGGGTATCTTTTTTTTCAATCTCCGGTTCAGAATTTGTAGAGATGTTTGTTGGTGTTGGGGCTTCTAGAGTTAGAGATCTTTTCCAATTAGCTAAAAAAGCCGCCCCAGCGATTATATTTGTGGATGAGATCGATGCTGTGGGCCGTGTCCGTGGTGTTGGTGCTGGTGGAGGAAATGATGAGCGAGAGCAGACACTTAACCAGATTTTGGTAGAAATGGACGGATTTGAGCCTAATGAAAAGGTAGTGGTGATGGCGGCGACGAATAGACCAGACGTTCTAGACCCAGCACTTTTGCGCCCAGGAAGGTTTGACCGCAGGGTGACTATTGATCTGCCAGACAGAAATGATCGTGGGGATATTCTTGAAATTCATGCCCGCAAAAAACCCTTAGCCGAAGATGTTAATTTAAAAATTATTGCAGAAAGAACTCCGGGATTTTCTGGAGCAGACCTTTATTCACTTATGAATGAAGCAGCGATTCTCGCTGCTAGAGAAAACCGCACCAAGGTTTCTCAGTTTGATCTCATTCGTTCTATTGAAAAGGTAATGCTGGGGCCTGAAAGAAAGAGTCATCTCCTGTCTGTCAAAGAAAAAGAAATCACAGCTTACCACGAGGCGGGACACGCCTTAGTGGGTTCTGTTTTGGAATATTCTGACCCAGTCCATAAGATTTCTATAATTTCTCGCGGTAGAGCCGCTGGGTATACTCTCAATCTTCCACTTGAAGACAGGAAGTTGCAATCTAAAAAAGAGTTTCTTGATGATATCGCAATGTCGCTTGGTGGATATGTAGCAGAGAAAATGATTTTTGGTGACATTACCACTGGCCCATCAAATGACCTTCAGGTTTCTACGGCCTTGGCACGGGATATGGTGACCAAGTATGGAATGTCAGACGACATAGGGCCGATTGCTCTAGAGGGGCAGGGAGGCAAGGCTTTGTTTGGACGAGGTGTTGATGATAAGGATTATTCTGAAAAGGTAAGTGCGCATATTGATGCAGAGGTTTCCAAGATAATGAATGAAGCGCTTGCTCGTGCAGAGAAGGTTCTAATTGAAAATAGGAAGCTTCTAGACGCTATTTCAACCCGTCTTATTGAAGTTGAGAGCATAGAGAGAGATGAATTTGAGCAAATACTTGTATTGCACGGCATTAAGGTGAAGAAAAAGAAAGATATTGAACATCAGGGATAAAGATGAAAATCAAAAAAACAATGCGCCATTTTGTGGCGCATTGTTTTTTTCCGAGAAAATCTTATTACATTTGCTGTGGCTGTGAACCTCCACCTCCAGACTTTACTCCACAGTTCTTGCAGTTGCCTTTGTGGGTAAACAGCTCATATAGAGCTGATAGTCCAACTAGGATGTAGATGATTTGGGCGATACTGCTTCCCACTAGATCTTCTATTCCCCAGTTTAGTAAACCTATCAAAAGCCAGTTAATACCTCCAATAATAAGAAGAATCCAAGCTATCATGTGCAATTTCATAATTTTTTGTTACTTATTAATAAGCTCTATTTATTATAGCAAATAAATATCTTCTCAATACCCCGTAATACCCAGTACAGGCGGGATGCGTTTACTCTACTTGTCCACCCTCTTGGATTTGAACCAAGGACCTCCGAGGTATATGAATGATTTCAAAGTCCGCCCTCCAGGATTTGAACCTGGGACCCCAGAGGTATAAGCTCTGTGCTCTAACCAACTGAGCTAAGGGCGGACTTTAAAATTTTCAAATATCATATAAGTGGGTCGCTCGGGTCTCATAAAAGCAAGCTTTTGCGTGACCTCTCACTACCACTTATAAGCTCTGGACCCTACCAACTCTTGCCCGACTGAACTAATTATAGTCCTTTGGGCGGGGAGCTAAGGGTGGTTTTGATTTTCAGATATTATATTACAATTTTTCTCAATAAAAGCTACTCAGTTTAATATTTTGTTGGCCCATTCCTCATTAATGTGGGTAATAAACAAAAAAACCAAATTACCTAACTCTGACGGTCGTCAGAGTTAGGTAATTTGGTTTTCCTATTTAAAATGAGCTACACTTTTTAATCCACCTAATTTTTAACAGAGTAGAGCCATAAAGTTTAAATTAAGGCGCGTACTCTTTGGTGTGTAATCTCTCTGCCCGGTGGCTGTCCACAGGGCTTATGTTGTATCGATCTACAATTCCACCTATACTTTAATAAGTTGCGATGTTCTCAATGTTATTGTTTACTGTTTACGAAACGATGGTCTATTGTGAGATTTAGTCAGTTTAGCTATTTTTAATATGAATATGAATATGAAAACAATTACAATCGCTATCATGGCTTTTTTGTTTTTGTCGGCCGTTACTACGATCAATGCTCAAAGTATTAGTACAACAAATTCGTCCCCCCAATTCTCCATTGGTGAGGTGGTCATAACAACAGCAAATGTAAACGTTCGTACAGGACCAAGTATATTAGCAAGATCTCTTGCTATTTCTTCATTTGGAACACAGGGAACAGTTATTGGAGGACCAACATCAGCAGATGGATACATTTGGTGGTAAGTTAGATTTATCGGAGGCATCAGTGGTTGGTCCGCTGGTAACTACCTTCAACCCATTAGCGGTGGATCGACGAGTACAATTAATCCACCCCCAACAAACCCCCAACAACCCTCTACTAATTTCTCCATCGGAGAAGTAGTTAAAACCACGGCAGATTTGAATGTCCGCACAGGCCCAGGTACATCATCAAGGGTTGTTTCAACTGTTCCTTCTGGAACACAAGGAACAGTCATTGGCAATCTATTCTCCTTATTATATAATGAATTGCAGTAGTTTGTATTACTTGCGTCTGCGAATTAACAGTTTGTCTTTATTATTTTAAATTCAATACAATGAAATCATTTTTACGAAATCAAGTTCGCCGTTTTTTTATAACCGTTCTTTTACTAGGAGTTCTTTTATTCCCGGCGGTAAATGCCCAAGCGTTTTTCTTGTTTGACGGCATTGGAAAGATTATGGGCGGAGCCACTCAAATCGTTGGGGGAATACTGAGCATTCCGTGGACAATTGGTTCAACTGTTGTATCTGGAACTGTTAAAATCGCAGGAACAGCTGTTAAGGTACCCGCGTTTATTTTGAGCATTCCATACAATGCCCTTGATGCCATATTCGGCGGGTCGTCTTCCTCGTCTTCCGGAAGAGCCTCAACTTGCATAACCTCATTCTCTGCTGATGCATATTCCTATCTGGGGCCCGTTTCTTCAACTGGTCAAGATCCACGGACGAAGGAAGATGTTTTGAAAATTCAGATGTTTCTTGCTGAACGCGGTTATTTGGGCGGGACTTCTTTTCTCACCGGACCCGGAATATTTGGTCCAGCTACCAGATCAGCCCTCACCTCATTCTTCAGTCATGCAGGTGTCTCAGGCCTTACCGTCGGAGGGACTCTTACCGGGACGCATCTTGATTTCATAAAAGATGTCAGTTGCTCTTCGGCGGGACATCTCTTTGCGACCAAATCTTCAATACAATCTGGGGAATTAACTCAATTGAGGCTTACCAAATCGGGGCAAAATATGTGCATTCACCGATCCAATCCCTCGGATAGCAATTGGGACGGTTCCCAGCAAAGTGGAGCAAGGTCTCCTTCCGCCCTAACGACAGTAAGTCCTAGAGTGACCACAACGTATGAGATATATTGTCCGCCGATCAATTTTCCTTTCGGTACCATAAATCCGGGAAATCAGAGCGGAGCTTACGGACAAGTAACGGTAACTGTCGGAGGTTCAACGTCTCAAACTCCAACTGTAGATTTGAGAGCAGCGTCTGTTGATGTGAATTTTGTTGCTGGGTCGCCCTGGCCAGCACCCTCTACTGTGAATCTAACAGATGGGCCGCTAACCTTGAACCAGAATGAAAATCTGTATCTTCAATGGAGTTCGACAAATACTGTAGCGGGCGTTTGTAGATTGGCTGTTAGCGGAACAGCCAACGGTCCCTTCGGGATCGATAATCCGTCAAACGATCCATCAAACGGCTTTGTTAGTGCACTACCATCCACCCATCCATGGTATCCGACTTCTTCTGGAACAACATATACTCTGACTTGCTATGCTACCAATGCCCAAGGTTCTGTTGATTTTGGGAATAGTGCATCAGATTCAGTCACAGTTTCATCGTTTGGCGCCATTTCACCTCCTCCAGTAAACCCACCACCTCCTGTTTCCTCCCAATTCTTTATAGGTGAAGTGATTAGAACAACATCAAATGTAAATGTTCGTACAGGCCCAAGCTTAGCATCAAGATCCTTTGCCATTTCTTCAGTTGGACTACAAGGAACAGTTATTGGAGGGCCAACATCAGCAGATGGATTCATCTGGTGGGAAGTTAGATTTATCGGAGGCATCACTGGCTGGACTGCCGGTAATTATTTGCAAGGTGTTGCTCCAGTACTTCCCCCAGTAACACCCCCACCGACTTTGTCACTTTCTGCTT
>CAZMSV010000016.1:0-13264 GCA_964569075.1 uncultured Candidatus Saccharibacteria bacterium | reverse complement strand
TTTCAATATCCTTGATTGAAAAGACTAGAAAATCCTTTAATTGTGTCTTTAGTTCTAAATATTGCATTTTATCTTCAAATATTCCGTTTTTTAGGAATACTTGATGATATTATAGCATGTATCTATTTTAACAACAATTACTCCAAGTTCTGAACCACCCTCTCCGGAAACAGCCCCAAAATGCCACCAAAACCCAAATCGCTTTTGATTTTGCGCCAGTTGGCAGTTCTGAACTTGTCCACCCCAACTTTTAACCGTACAGCTCCTGACACTACAAGGAATGCACGGTGGATCACTCTCGGGACTGTACAGTATCCCGTTAGTGAAATGGATGTCTGAAAAAGTCGGGCGTAATATACCTGAGATGGTGGGGGCAATGTCCACCGCCTACGAGCATATGCTCGGCCCCGGTTCAGCTAAATATGGACCATTCAGAGCATCTGTAGACTACGAAGGAGGTTGGCTCAATGTTTACTGTCCAGGAGACGCCTGTGGACTCAATCCAGACAGTAATGGCTTAGAGGGTGACGGTCGAGGATACGAATTTAGTTGCCACAACGTTGATAGTCCCGCCCAACAACTCACGCTCCTTGCTGGACTAGCCGCTCTCCATGACCGTGTAGATCGTGAGCTTGCCGAATAACCCCACCCGAAAGTCGCTCGACTTTCGGGTGGCTTTTTTAATACATTGCGGAAGTGATAATCTTCTAAGGTGTCTACAAAATTTGAATACGCCACTCCTTGGCGTATTCAAATGGCCATAATTAGCCGTGTTTAGACATTACCCCGCAAGTTTGAAAATATACTAAATTTGTCTTGTATAGATCTTAACCTCTTAGTTTGATGGGGTGATAAAGATATGCTAATCTGTCCCTTAGATACGTAACCCTAAACAAGAGGTTCCGATGAAAAAACAGGAGGAATGGAAACCGACCAAGACAGCAATGGCTGTCTTTGAAGCACTCAAGTCCCTCGGCGGTGAAGCGTTCAATGGGGAGATAGCCGATAAATTAGGAATATACACAAACGGAGTTTCCGTTTCACTAGGCCGACTCCGCTATTACGGATACATAGAGATGGTCAGGCAAAACAGAAACAACCCGCGGTGGAGAATCCTGAAAAAACTCCCGTGATCTCCGAAGTCCCCGCCCTGCAAGAAGCCGTTCGCTTCTGCGGGCGGTCTTTTTCTATACAAAAAAAGCAATAATTTAATGTTAAAATCATTTTATGGACTATTGGTTTAGACCCAAAAGGTTTTGGAAATATTTTGCATTTTATGTGCCGTCGTCCTTTAAGGGTTGGCTAGTTAGTATCATTCTTTTTATTATTGGTATAAGTATTTTTCTATATATTGATAGCAATTCCCATTCAATAAGTGACACTTTAATAAACTTTTCTCCTTGGCTTATATCCCTTTTAATAATTGCGGACATTTTATGCCTCCGTTTAGGCGAATACCCTAGTTGATGGAGAAAGAGATAATTTCTTGTACTGTGATAGATTAGAGATAGATGTTCCTGAGCGTCCAATCATCCTTAACTTGTCCGGAGGGTATATGTCTGAAGACCTTACTCCTCGAGAAGGGTGGGAAGAAGATGGATCAGAAGAAGGGTGCGATGATCCTGAAGGGTGGCTCGAGCATCACTTGGGAGAAGAGGCCCTGGAAGAACTAAGGCGGATACAGATCAGGTACGAATTCTACAGTCTTGATCACATCATATTCGTAGCCCTCTCTCTTCTGATTTCTATCGAAAAAAGAGAGGAGGAAGGCAAAAGACTTGGGATATTCAAGTTCCGAGATCCAGAAGATCCTCAACTACAAGAAGGGAAACATAGAGTTGAGGCAACAATAACAACGCTCGAAAGGCTTATAGAGGAGGTGGAGAACGCCCGGTCCGCCGGATAGATCTAGACGCCAACAGAGCAATCAGCCCAGGAAAGTATATTTCCTGGGCTGATTTTTAAAAACTAATACGCCACAGAAGTGGCGTATTAGTTTTTAAAATGCACACCTATCCAACAACACTAGCTATCATCTTCATCATCTTCATCATCTTCATCATCACTGAAATTTATAACAGCATTAACCTCTTCTTCTGTCAAATTAGTTCTATCAACAATTCTATCTACAATCTCATCATGATCTATGGTGTTAAAGATAAAAATTCTTTTTACTCCATTTTCATATTCAACCTTCACTCTTGAGCGACTGCTTTCAATTTCAACCTCAATCTCAATCTCAAGCCCGCTGTTATCATCACTATCATCACTATCATCACTATCATCACTATCATCACCATCATCACCATCATCACCACCTAAACGCACCTTAATCTCCTTACAGAGAAAAGCCATTCCCCTTTTACCGCTATCACAACCATCTTTAATCCTTAATTCAACCTTTTTTTGAATTCCAGGAGCACGGAGAAGGCCCGGTGGAATCCGATCACCAAATCGCTCCGCCAAAAGCTCTTCTAAATAAACCTTTGTTTCTTCATCAATTTCGCCAGTAATTCTTAACTTGAACTTTTCCTGAAAACGCCTAAGGGCATCTTTAGTAAGGGGCCCAAAATACCCGGTCACTAACCCTCGTGGATATATTTCTGGGTCAGAAGCTAATAGCTCCTGAATTTTTTTAATATCATCATCTGACATACCCTCCTCCAAGTTATCCTTGAGAAGTGTCCGTAGTTCTGTTTGGGTTTCGCCAACCTTCTTTTGAAGTTCTTCAATCTGAGCCATTAGGGTTTCAATCTGAGCCAAAAGATCAGCAATAGAAACCGTCGTCTGCGCATGGCTCATCATCGGAAACGCCAAAGCTACCATAAAAACAAAAGAAGCAATGTGGTATTTAAATTTCATTTATATTTTATAATACTAGTAAAGTTAATACTTCATTATTATACACAAATCAAGGCCAAAATGAGTAGATGCCATTCAAATTAATTTTTGTGATAGAATGGCCCAAATGGAAGCCGGCCAACAGAATAACAGCTCTAAACTTAAAGCATTCATATGGAGTGAATCTTTTCTTATTATCGTCCTTATTGGCCTTTCAATATATCTGTTCATTTCACTTAAAGACACGATCGGTAATTCAGAAAAGCAAATACAAAATATCGAAAAACAGCTGGCCATAGCTAATGAAGAGATATCTAGAACCAAAGATGAAAACTACAATTTAGCCAACACCCTTTATGCTGAGCAGCAAAAAAATTCTGAATTTGAAAATCAAATAAATGAGATTGCTGGAACTGTGGGGATATTAGAAAAACTCAGTAAAACTGACCCCGAGTTATTACAAAAGTATTCAAAAGTATTTTTTCTAAACGAACACTATCAGCCCGCAAACCTCACTAAGATTGCCGAAGAATTCTTAAAAAACCCAGAAAAGGAGGTATATGTGCACAAGGATGTTTCTTCATATCTTAAAAGACTCATGGAAAGGGCTGAGAATGATGGGCTTAATCTCCAGATTTTATCAGCTTTCCGATCTTTTGGTGATCAAACATCATTAAAATCAAACTATGTGTTTACATACGGGGCCGGAACAGCTAATCAGTTTTCAGCAGATCAGGGGTATTCTGAACACCAACTTGGTACAACCGTAGACTTTACCACCCCAACTCTTGGAGATACGTTGATTGGATTTCAAAATACCCCAGAATACGAATGGCTCACAGAGAATGCTTACAGATATGGCTTCACGCTTTCATATCCACCAAACAATTCATATTATCAATATGAACCGTGGCATTGGAGATTTGTTGGTCAAGACCTCGCAAGGTACTTAGACCGCGAAAATATATATTTCTACGGTTTAGATCAGAGAACTATAAATGAATACCTGATAAGCATTTTTGATTAAGCAAGACCGGGAACTTGTGAACTAACCTTAAATCGTTATCTCCCCCATTGAGGCCGTGGGTAGTGTGTGGTTCATATCACAAAATACTCACTACTCTCTAGAACCACGGCTGAAGACCCTAATTCAGCGAGATTTTCTTCTAAGCGCTCTACTGGCTCTGCCTCATCTTCTTTGTCGAACATAAGGAGTAAAACTATGCCAAACAAAGCAACTGCCACGACCAGATACCATATCTTATTTCCACCGCTTTGCTTTAGTGTTGTATTTGACTCCATGCTCCTGTTTAATTCCGCATAGTTAATTTATATTTCCCAATTATACAAAAATGGATAACTTCCCAAAAGAGGTTGCGCCGAGGGTTAATATGAGTTACAATCAATACTCAATTACTAATTAACTTAGAACACAAATGAATCCAGACGAAAACAACAGTGTTCCTGCAACTCCAGCTCCGGCTCCAGAAGGTGAGGAAACACAGCAAGGAGCAGGTACTCCGGCTCCAGAAGGTGAAACTACAGCCCCTGCAGAGGGAGTGTAATCAAACAAAAACCCGCGCCTTGCGCGGGTTTTTGTTTTATAGAAATTAAGATACCACCTGAGTACAATGGGCGCACCTCTTGGCATCTAAAGCTATTTCGCTCTTACATTCTGAACACTTTTTGGTCGTAGAATCTGCTGGAGGATCCACCTTCATCTTTGCCACTAAAGCATTAAGTGGTGTTATCACAAAGAAATATATAGCTACCGCTATGATGCCAAATGATATTAGGGCATTTAAAAACTTTCCATACATAAACTGGCTTCCTCTAATAGATAAAACAAGCTCAGAAAAATCTGGCACTTTGGCAATAGCGCTGATAAGTGGAGTTAAAATATCTGAAACCAAAGAATTAACAAGAGTACCAAAGGCGGCACCGATAACTACACCGACCGCCAAATCAACCACGTTCCCTCTCAAAATAAACTTCTTAAACCCGCCAAGTGATGTTTTCATCACTTAATTGTACCAAAATCTTCTATTTTTTTGGCATTCTCTATTTTAAAATCTCCTATGGAGGTTCGCCTTAAATTAAGAACTGTTCCTACTGTACCTAATCGTTCTGCCAAAAGCTCAGCCAAAGTTCTAATGTATGAGCCACTAGAAACCCCCAAAGACACACTGATAACACCACCATCTACTTTCAAAAGAAATGCCGATATAACTCTCATTTCTTTTATGGGAGCCTCCACCTCTTCCCCATCTCTAGCATATTTATAAAGTGGTTTGCCTGCTTTTTTAATGGCGGAATATATTGGAACCCGTAAAAAATGATTTCCGATTAACCCATCCAGTGCTCTTTTTATGCCCAACTCAGAAATAGCTGGAACTGATTTTTCTTCTATCACCACCCCAGTGATATCACCAGAGTCTGTTTTCTTTCCCAAAAGAATTTCTGCCTCATATGTCTTAGGGAGGCCCAAAAGAGACGCCAATCTCTTGGTTTCTGCACCTGTAGCAATTATTAAAAGACCTGTAGCGTTGGGATCGAGGGTGCCTGCGTGCCCCATTTTCCAAATACCAAGTTTTTTCCGAAGGGCCCTTATAACATCAAACGATGAAATACCTTTTGGTTTGTCTATAAGAATCAAATCGGGAGACATGATACGGATAGTCTATTCAAGACAAGAATTAAATAAACGAACCTGACTATTATATGTACTCACAATACCCTTAGCTTTCTCTATTAAAGTATTTGTCTCTACAACCAGAGCATTATACTCTTCTACCGCCTGCTCATATCTTTGTCTGTTGCTTCGGTTATTCTCCATTTTTTCAATCTCCCCCTTCTTTGTTGAAAGTACAAGTTCGTTTTGATCGATCTGATTGTTAATCTGCTCAATTTCTAACTTCAAACCCACATCAATTGTAGGACAGTCTGTAAGTGGGCGTGCAAATATCTGGACTGCTATCCAAGTTTCTCTTCCTTCGTATATACCCTTCTTTACGGCCACACCAAGTTCTGTAAATTTTTCACTTACAATATTTGCCCTATGGCCAGGAGAATTCATCCAAGCTAAAACCAAAGCAAAGTCATCTTGGAAATTACCTAAAGCGATGTTTTCACCGATAGAAATATATTCATAACCTATCTTCTCAGCTTCAGATGAGGCCGACTTACCAGATGGTGATACATGCTCAAAATACTGCTCAGCGAACATATCATCCAATCTACGGAGAGCAATCTGATTTAAAAGTGCATTAGGGAAAAATCTAGAAAGACTATTCTCATCTCTTCTAGCGTTTGTAAATGAAAATACCCCCTGAAGTGTCAGGTTTGAGTCTGGGGCCCCGTCGGGGAAAATAAGTTTCCCAGAATTGCTAATATCTTTCTTAAGTGAATCAACAAGCTCATCACGGCTTTCTTTTACTGACAATATTTTTACCTGCTCAGAAATAGCTGGATACAGAAAAAATCCGGCAATTATAATGCCAACCCACAATAGAAACTTCGTGACATTTCTATATTTACTTTTGAGAACTGGCTCCATTGTTTCTGTCAGTTATCGTGACATGCAGAGATTTTTCTGCCTCTTTATTATGTTGACCAAAAATAAGATTACGAACCCTGTCTGGGCTATCTGCATTCTTCATAAAAAAATCACTACTACTTTCCGCCGCAGTCTGAACTCTAATATCCCCGATATTAAAAAAAGTAGAGATGATTCCACTAACATCAATACTTATATCTTGGATCCTATCAAAACGAAGACTTGAAACTGATCTATGAAACATTCTTTTTTGCTCAACATCAATAATTCGCTTTTCAGTAATATACCAAACATCAAGATAATAGTTTGTCCATTGGATAAAAAAAGATATCCAAAGGACAAGGAGCCAGAGGGCGTATAAAAATGTCATAAGCCCACTTATATTGCCAGATATTGGTATTGTGAAATTCAAGTACTTTGAGACGACCTCATAGGCCACAAATGGAACTATGGCGGATACGGCTAGAAAAAAACCATGTGAAAAAAATACAAACCAATGTTTTCTAATTTCCAAAACGACATGCTCATCTGGGTCAAAGTGAATCATAGACTAAAATATAGCTATACCAACACCAGCTAAATAAAATAAAAAAATACTCACCAGCGCGAAAATCAGTTCTGCAAGAACAATAGAACGATTCTTCATCCCATATTTCCTCCAGTGATAGAAGAGAATAGAGCTAATACCTATATAGAAAATAGCAAAAAAGAGTAATATTAATGACAGCGCTCCTGATTCAATACGGATGTTACTAATTAATGAAGCAAGCGGGTTATCCATACATATACACTATATCATTTCCAAGAAAGCCCGCATCGTTTGGAGGCCCAAAGCTAGACAATGGGCTGTTTTTTTGCTTTAATAACCCCTCACTGTCACAAAATATGGAAATTAGAAATATAGCAATAATAGCTCACGTTGACCACGGTAAGACCACCTTGACTGACGCTCTTATGCGTCAAACAGGAATGGTTGAAGAGGGGATGACCATGGACTCAAACGCAATAGAACAAGAGCGTGGTATTACCATATATGCTAAAAATACCTCAGTTTTCTATAAAGACACCAAAATAAATATCGTTGACACTCCAGGCCACTCTGACTTTGGAAGTGAGGTAGAACGAGTCCTACGCTCAATTGATACGGTACTGCTCGTAGTAGATGCCCAAGAAGGACCGATGCCTCAGACTAGGTTTGTCTTAAAAAAATCTCTAGAACTTGGCCTTAAGCCCATAGTTATAATCAACAAAATTGATAAACCAGCCGCACGCCCAGAAGTGGCTCATGAGCTCGTACTTGAGCTCTTTATGGAACTCGGAGCAAGTGATGAGCAACTTAACTTCACGACACTTTACGCTATTGGACGCGAAGGTGTGGCTAAGCGCAATATGAACGAAGAAGCAAAGGATCTCACCCCGATACTAGATGTGGTTCTTGAAGAAGTGCCACCAGCAAACAAAAACAAGAATGGTTCAGCAACCTTACAATCTTTCAATTTAGCCTATGACAATTTCTTAGGACGCCTAGCAATTTGCAGGGTCTATGAAGGCGAAATATCACAAGGGCAAAGTGTTTGGGTAAAAAAACCAAATGGAGAAAGTTATGGTGGAAAGATAACGAAGCTTTTTACTTTTGAGGGTGTGACACGAAAAGAGGTTCCTTCAGCTTCCTCTGGTGATATTGTCATGATTGCCGGAATATCAAATATATATATTGGAGAAACTATTGTAACAAATGAATCTCAAGAGCCACTTCCAGCAATCAACATTGACGAACCTACAATCTCCTTAAACTTTCTTGTAAATGACTCCCCCTTTGCCGGCAAGGCCGGAAAATTTGTTACTGGTCGCCAAATTCGTGAAAGACTGGAAAGAGAACTGGAGGTGAATGTTGGACTAAAAGTAGATTTTTCTTCTAGTGAATACTACACTGTTTATGGCCGAGGAGAACTACATATTGCTGTACTCTTAGAAAATATGAGACGAGAAGGGTATGAAATACAAGTCTCTCAACCACAAGTAATCATAAAAGAAGAAGCTGGACAAAAAATAGAGCCTTACGAGGAAGTTATTATTGATGTGCCAGAAGAGTTCTCTGGAAGCATCATTAGCAGGCTTTCAGAAAAAAAGGGTACCCTTATGAATATGATAGCCGAGCATGGTGGAACAACTCGCCTTATATTTGAAATACCAACTCGCGGACTATTGGGATATCGCGGACAGTTTGTCGTGGACACCAAAGGACTTGGAATTCTTTCCAGCCGATTTATAAGTTTCAAAAAATATGCCGGAGAAATACGCAAACAACAGTATGGCTCTATGATATCTATGGCGAGTGGAAAGGTCCTGGCCTTCTCCCTTGATAACCTTCAGCAAAGAGGAGTACTCTACGTTGCCCCAGCAGAAGAAATATATGAAGGACAAGTCATTGGCAATATTACCAAGGGCGAAGATATGTATGTTAATCCAACAAAAGGGAAGCAACTGACAAATATGCGTGCATCGGGGTCTGACGACGGTATTTATCTTGCTCCCCCATTCACTTTAGACATTGAAAGGGCGATGGAAGTAATGAGTGAAGATGAATATATTGAAATAACCCCTAAAGACGTGCGCCTCCGCAAGAAATATCTAACCGAGGCTCAAAGAACAAAATCAATGCGAAAAGCACAAAAATAGCCCTAAGATTAGGGCTATTTTTGTGCTTGACTTTTTAATATAATCTATGGTATAATTAGGAGTAGCGGTAATCAAACTGGTTACCTATGCTCATTACATCATTTCGCCCTCGGAGGGCACAGTGCTCAAGAGTATTGCGTCATACATTGCATCAGTCGCTGTTGCCATCATCATCTTCAAGGTAGATGATGATGGTCATGTATCCATCGCCACGATGGAATACACCAAGAATGGTCACTCAACCATTCGTATCCCCGTGGGGACCGGCGAAGACGGAGAGGACCTACTGGCGGCCCTCCATCGGGAAACCGTAGAGGAGGTCGCCAAGGATCCAGAGAACTTTGAGTTCAGGTCCTTGAATGGCGAAAGGCCGGTTTGGGGAATGTTTGCCCCAGACCAAGACGACCCCAATGGGCTCCACCTCAAAGCAGTTTATGCCATTGAGGTGACTTGCGGAGAACTCCGCGATTACGCCAAGATGGATGGTGATGAGCTCTTGGGCCCCCTTTCCATGACCGAGGTCAGTGATCTCATCAAGGAGATGGGACGACCCGGTCGGAGCGTCTTCTTCCACCGACAGGCCCTCGCCAAGATTTTGTCAGTCTTGGCGAGGGAGAAGCCAATTTGGGACCACTACAGCGGACTCATCTCAAAACTTCAGGTCCCTGAAGACCTGACAGAGAAAGAGATCTGCCTCGTGGATGCCTTCATGCTCTCGCGTGAGAGCGTGAAGTGAAATGAGAATACCCAACCGCGCGACGCAGAGACGTCGCGCGGTTATTCTTTTATATAAGAACTAATTCAACATTTTTTCTTCTTTTCCCTTTTCACCCCACTAGCACATAACTTTCCTATAGGAAAGTTATGTGCTAGTGGGAAACTGTTCTATTTTTGATACCGTCGCTTCATCATAGACCCCCACCTTAGTTCTCTTAATAGACAGCGTCACGGCGCCACACCTCAGATCCTTGCCAATTTCTTCCACTAGGCCACGAATATATGTCCCACTTGAAACAACTGCTTTCATTTTAAATATTTTATAAGTTTCGCCGAGCTTAGAAGAGAGAATTTCTGTCCACCTTTTTATAATCTCTTTTTGTCTAAAATCTCCTTCCACACGACCAATGGCTGTCACAATAGTATTCAAAAAATCAGTAGCCGAAATAGTCTTTTCTTCCAAAACTTCTAGACTCTTTATGTCTACTTTTCTTTCTGGTATTTTTATCTCACCGAGTCTCCCTTCTCGCGCCCATTCATGAAGAGGCTTTCCAGAGACTGTCTTTGATGAAAATGGTGGGTAAGATTGATTCTCCAGTTTTTTTATTTCATTTAAAACTTCCTCAAATCTTTCCTTGCCCAGATTAGGCGCTGACGAAAAAGGGGCACCTACTAACCCCAATATATCGTATGTGTCAGTAGTAAAGCCCAACACAAATTCAAATTCATATTCTTTGGGTAATTCTATAATCTCCTCCTTTTGCGAAATTGCATCATCTACAAGAAAGACCACTACCCCTTGGGCTAACGGGTCAAGACGCCCAGCGAATGTAATACTTTCACCCACATTCCCTCGGCTAGCCTTAAATAACTCTGTGAGCTTACCCATAGTAAAGCCCAAGGGCTTCCAAATAGCGATTATATTTTGTTTTGAGTCCATAAGAGTATTTGATACTATATACTACATGGCGAAAAAACTGGATACCAATCCCTATAAGGGAGTGCGGGACTTCTACCCAGAAGACATGTGGGTAGAAAAATATCTCTTCCGCATTATGAGAGAGGTAGTAGAAAGATTTGGCTATATTGAATATGGAGCTTCCCCGTTAGAGCCGAGTGAGCTCTATAAAGAAAAGAGTGGTGAAGAAATAGTTAACGAACAGACCTACTCATTTACTGACCGCGGAAACCGTGAAGTGACGCTTCGTCCAGAGATGACCCCAACAGTAGCTCGAATGGTGGCGGGACGAAAAAGGGACTTACCATTCCCCCTTCGCTGGTATTCCATACCAAACCTTTTCAGATACGAAAGTCCACAAAGGGGCCGACTTAGAGAACACTACCAACTAAATGTAGATGTATTCGGTATATCTAATATTGAAGGAGAAATAGAAGTCATATCTATAGCACATTCAATTATGAAAGCTTTTGGAGCAAGTGAAGGCGACTTCTCCATACTCATCAATTCTCGCAAATTAATGAAAGCGCTTTTTGAAAGCTATGAACTTAACGACGAAGACTCTCTCATACTTTCAAAACTTCTAGATAAAAAAGAAAAGGTAGACAAAAAAATATTTGAGGAGAGTGTGGAGAAAATTCTTAAAGATAAGACGTCGGAATTCCTACTCCTTCTAACTTCTCACGACAAACTCCTAGACAAAGTGGGCAAGGATCATCCTGCCACCACCACACTGATAGGGCTCATTGAATCTCTAGACAAGCTTGGTATAAAAAATATCGCTTTCACACCAACCCTTATGCGTGGCTTTGACTACTACACCGACATAGTATTTGAAGTCTTTGATAACCACCCTGACAACAATAGATCTCTTTTTGGTGGTGGCCGTTATGACAGCCTCCTAGAGCTGTTTAGCAACGACTCATTGCCAGCAATTGGCTTTGGTATGGGCGATGTCACTATCCGAGACTTCTTAGAGACTCATAATCTACTTCCAAAGTATAGGCCGGAAACCAATGCTCTGCTTGCCACAATAGGTACGATTGATAGAGACCAAGTATTAGAGCTGACCCAGAGATTGAGAAACGGTGGAGTATCTGTCGCCTTAAACACAATTGCGAAAAAACCAGCGGATGCAATAAAGGGTGCCCTTAAACTTGGAATACCGTACATTATCTTTGTCGGAGAAGATGAGCTCACAAATAAAATTTACACACTAAAAAACCTAACCACTGAAAGCACTGAGTCACTATCAGAAGAAGAGTTGATCAAAAAAATCCAATCTTAATCTGCCACCCCTAATGAAAAAAATAGTATTTGATATAGAAACAAAAAACCTCTTTGCTGAAGTTAATTCAAATGACCCAGTAGATTTAGACATTTCTGTTGTCTGTATATATGACTACGAAAAAGACGCGTATGAATCATTCGTTGAAGAAGATTTTCCTAAGCTCTGGCCAATACTTGAAAAGGCGGATATGCTGATTGGATACAATTCAAATCATTTTGATATTCCTCTGCTTAACAAATACTATCCGGGTGATTTAACAAAAATAAAAAGCTTAGACATCCTTTCAGAAATACGAGATTCATTTGGCAGAAGAATGAAGCTTGACCAAGTCGCTGAAGGCACGCTCGGAATAAACAAGTCCTCTGTCGGGCCACAAGCTGTTATCTGGTGGAAACAAGGAGAATATGACAAGGTAATACAATACTGCCTAGATGATGTAAAAATCACCAAGGATGTCTATGACTATGCTAGGGCAAACAATAAACTCATTTTCAAAGAAGGCGGACAGCTGATAGAAATACCCCTAAACACTTCCTCTTGGGAAGAAAAAGCTGATTCTTCCTTCACCCACACGCTTCCTTTTTAAGCTTAATCCTGTCGTTCGCGAACGACGTGGTTGACATATATTTTGGTTGTGATATAATAGAAAAGGATCTTCGTTCCGTAACAATCAACCCATAGGAGGGCCCGTGTTTTTCCCCATTGCTTTAGCAACCCTTGTCTTGCTGGCGGGTGCATTTTTGCTCATAGTTTCGCTCGGCGCTTTTAAGTCGGAGGAGACCATGAATGGCCTTGTTCTTTTCGTGGGGGCGGTCCTCTTCTGGTCTTTGGGATCCTTCGGTCTCTGGGATACTGGAAAGGATCAACACATCGGCAAGCCCGCAGGAACCGACCAGCTTGAAGAGCTGTGGACATACCAAGTCATCTGGAACGATCCGAACGGTGACGCTGTCACCTTGGTCCGACCAGACGGAGCACTACAGCTGTTCACCCTGGAAGAAGAACTCTGCGTGGGCACCTCTTACACCTACAAGGATAAGGGGTTCGTTCCCATCGGAGTTGCCCCGGCGCAGTGCGCCGGACAATAGGCAAGACCCCCCCGCATCCGTGCGGGGGTTTGCTTTTATAAAAATACTAAAAAGAAAGCTTAAAAATCGCTAAAAGACATGACTTCAAAAAGCCCAGACACAAGCTACCACAGCATATATATGCTGTGGTAGCT
>CAZMSV010000015.1:0-14469 GCA_964569075.1 uncultured Candidatus Saccharibacteria bacterium | reverse complement strand
GTTGGAAGCAAATACTTTCTCAAAGTAATTAAGTGAACCATTAAGATCGCCTGTTGGGATAGCGGTCATCCCCTTTATAAGATTTCTCCCTGCTTGAATTGGTTTAATATTCCATGAGTAAAGTGTCAGAAACAAAAGACACACCAAGACAAAGCTCAGCGCTGACCTAACGGCTGGAAGTCCTAGCGACTTCGGCAAGATGACCCGAGCACTGTTGGAATTGGCATGGGCAAGGGCAAGTATGGTAACAAAAAGAATTGAGCTAAATAAATTATCAAACACAAAGATTCCTTGGAAAAAGTAGGCGCCCAGAAGACCGGTCAAAATTGCTTTCTCAGAAAAAGACAGGTCAAGATTGTTGTGTTTCCATAAATACCATATAAAAAAGAAGAAGAGTCCTAAAAATGGTATGAATGTCAAAAGTCCGCCGGCGACAAGCCAATCCAGATAGGTGTTGTGTGCTCGATCAAACCATTGTTCATGAGCATACATTTGCGGATTATAGTTGGCATTAAAAATATAATTAAAGCTTTCTTGACCCCAACCAAGTAGAGGCTTCTCAACAACCCCCCTTATCGCCATGGGCCAAATAAAATATCTACCCTGACTTTTAATTTCAGAAAAAGATAGACTAGAAAAACGACTTAAGACAGGGCTCTCTCTTACAAAGCTCATATCTTTTAGCGCCACGAAACTACCAACAAACACTAGTAATCCCAAAAGAAACCCAATTGCGGTTTTTTTGAGAATTTTATTTTCTCTTTCGCCAAAAGCAATAATTATCATTGATAAGAATAGTCCGCCCAAAAGACCCAACAATACCCCACGAGTTGCTGTGTAATAGAGAACAACAAACTGCAATATTACTAATGGTATTGAAAGCCAAATATATCCACTTTTTTCTCTCAAAAAACGAACAGTGAAGAAGATGGTAAAAAATATTGTAAACATCAAAAAGACCGCGAGATATATGGCATTACCAAATGTTCCATCAACACGGGCCCCTCCTTGATTAATGGTAGCTAGCCCAGCAAGCTGTATAAGACCAAAAATACACATAACAGTTGAAGCCCCAATCCAGGTACCAAGTAATTTATCCCAAGTTTTTTTTACAAAAACGACAGAAGACAGGACAATGAAATACAGGAATAAATGAAGGGAGGTTATAAAGCCTTCCATTCTTTCAAAATTGCTCCAAAAACTTTTGCTTGGGTTTTCACCAAAAAGATCTGCCAAACCAAGAAAGGTGAGGAAAAGAATAAATGAATACAATATCCACGAGCGCCTGGGCATATAATCCGCATCTTTCATGGCGAGAATGGCCCATAAAACAAAAATAATTTCTACAATAATTCTAAACCCAAAATTCTTCCCTGTTATGAAGGGGAAAAGCGTTGATTTGGAAACAAAAAAAGCAAGGAACGGAAGAACAAAAATTCCAAAAAGAATTGCGTTTCTTAGGGATGAATTCATGCCTGAAACTATACCACCAAAGACTTGCTGTGCGCTAGCAAAATAGACCTTTATTGGCTAGTATAATACCGTGATAAATCTTCTCCGAAACAAAACCTTCCGCTTTTTACGTTGGAGCGAAAAATACACTAAAACCGATATGATATATCTCTCAAAAGGAGGGTTCTGGCTTGGTATTGGACAATTTGCAGCGTCCTTTTCTTCTTTTTTACTCGCGATTGTTTTTGCCAATTATCTACCCAAAGAAATCTACGGTAACTACAAATACATACTTTCATTAGCAACTATTTTGGGCGCCTTCTCACTTACGGGCATTTCAACATCGGTGCTTCAGGCAGTTTCCCGTGGTTATGATGGTGCCCTAAGGCAGGGGTTTCGAATAAGTTTAAAGTGGAGCGTGTTTATTGTAATTGGGGCTCTTTGTTTTGGCATCTATTACCTAATCAACGATAATATTAATCTTGGACTATCCTTTTTCATCATAGGTATTTTTTCTCCAATCTTTAATAGTGCTCAGCTTTACGTTTCCTTTTTAAATGGGAAGAAGGATTTCAAAGGAATTACAATGCTTGGTTTATGGCAAGATTTTATACCAATATTAGCCCTAATGTTTTCGGTTATATTTACTAACAATGTCGTATTCATAGTTCTCATTTACTTTTTATCAAATACAGTTGTATCATTGGGGCTTTATAAAAAAACTCTCAGCAAATACAAGCCAAATAATTCTATACAAGAAAGCAGCCTACCTTACAGCAAGCACTTAAGTTTTATGAACATCTTAGCGGGAGTTGGAGATAAAATAGACAACGTCCTACTCTTTCATTTCTCTGGAGGATTGGCTCTTGCTACATACTCTTTTGCTGTTGCAATACCAAACCAAATAATAGGGCTATTTAGAACAGTCGGACTATTAGCTGTCCCAAAATATGCTCAAGGTGACAAAGAATTGATAAAGAGAGAAATGCCAATGAAGATTGTTAAATTCGTAGGAATCCTATCTATTGCAGTTGTTGGATATTACTTCGTAGCGCCATTTATATACCACGCCTTTTTCCCACAATATTCTGATTCTATACCCTATTCAAGACTCTATGCAGTTATAATGCTTTTCGCGGCAGGAGCCCTACCAATGTCTCTCATTGACGCAAGAATGGCCATTAGAGAGCGTTATATAGTTGTAGTACTTTCAAATGTAACTCGCATTACTCTGATGACGCTCTTAGTAATACCGTATGGAATTTGGGGAATACTCTGGGCACAAATAATAACCAAAACGATTGTGTTCAGTGTTTCTTTAATTTTAATTCGAAAAATATAAAAATCTACACCAAAAGAAGAGTTACGGTTATTTCAAATTTTATATACTTATATTTTATACAAAACTGTCAAATAGTTTAATGTCGACAATCTTTAGAAATAATTTCTTTGAGTGTGTCTTCGAGAAGTAGCGGTTTTTTTCCAACAAGTTTTTCCCTTCTTTCTACAAGTATTTCTTGAGGAGTTTCTGAAGCATCTTTGATCGCTCTATATATATCATCACCATACAGAAGTCTTCCCGCTAAAGTGTTTTCAATCATGCCCTCTCCATAATCTATCGAGGTTTCGAGAATGAGCACCGGCCTCTCAAGCGCAACCATGTCATAAAGGAATGATGAATATGTTCCGATTACCACATCGACACGAGGAAGCACATCCCGTATATCGCGCACTAGCGTAATCTTGGAAAGAAATGGAGCTAAGCCGTATAGATCGATTTGCGTTTGCTTGTCTTCATCGGGGCGCAGTTTGAAGCACAGTTCAATATTAGAATACTTCATGAGCTCCTCGAGATACCGGAAGATTTCCGCCTTTGGTGCATTCTTTTCATAGGGGAACAGCACTGAAATTTTTTCATCGTGAGTTTTTTGCACAGGAACAAAAAGAGACTTTTCTCCAGAAATAATAATCTGATCTGGGGAAAAGTAGGTACTAAGCCGAAGGAGCTCCTGCTTCCAGAACTCACTCCATACCAAAAGTTTGCGAGCCGCAATAATCTTCCCTGGTATCCTTGTCATAGTGAGCCATCCGACATGGTACTTGGTAAAGTGCCCATGCTGGATAGCGGTAAAAGAAACACCCTGCATCTGTGCGGCGAGTGCGAGCTCGCTAATACTTCTCACATCGTCAATAGTATAGATATCGCTCACATTACTTGCCCTTAAAAGATATCTAAAGAATGCTACTCGCGCTTTTGAGATGACCATGGAACTTGCGTATTTTGTGTAGAGCTTTTTCATCAGTTCTCTTTCTTCTGGTGCAAAAAGATTTTCATCTGTGGTTTTATGCATATCGTATATTCTTCTCTTTTCTTTGAGAACAAATGGAAACGCGAGGAAATCTACAGCTTCCAAATAAAAAGCTGATCTTTTTCGTGCAAAAAGATTTTTTATCATTTTCCTCCCGAGTACCGTATGAATGATCTCAAAGTATGGGAGCTTTTTTTCTTCGAGAACTCTGTAGAGATAATCGATTCGAAAATCATTTTGATACGAACCACTCGTTTTGTCCATAGAAAAAATGACTATTTTTCTTCGAGAGACAGCAAGCCATAGCGCTCCACATAGAGAAAATACAATCGCAAAAATACCAAGTATCACTATTTTTAATTTAACGGCAACGCTACTCCTTGGTTGCACTACATCTGTATTCTTGGCTTGCGACCATGACAAAATATCTCCAAACATTGATTGTTGATAGGATTGAAGGAAATTGTATCCTTTATGTTGAAAAGTATTTGAGAGTTGCGTGTCACCCTCCACAAAGCGATTAAATCGCGAAAGTACATCGAACGCATACTTATAATCAAGGTACGAATTATCCATAGTAGTGTTATGTGGTGGGGTTTACTAGGCTCACAAGAATAGGGCAAGTTGTCATGCCGACGAACCCTGACTTACTCGTACTTGTTAGAATCATTCTCCCTTTGATGTAATTTTTTTCTTTCGCTGTATCCATATTACGAAATGACATTCCCTTCTATGATGTCGTGTATATGGATGATCCCAATTGGAATCTTCTTTTCATCAAGCACAAACAGGCTTGTCACTCTATGCGCCTCCATAGTTACAAGAGCAGATTTTAAAGTATCATCCTTTGAAATTATTTTTGGTTTCCCTGACATGACAGCAGATACGACCACATCGTCTTTATATTTACCCGCCTTCAGAAATCGCCTAATGTCACCATCAGTGATAGTCCCAACCAATTCTTCTTTAACATTTACGACACCAGTTATACCTCTAAATTTACCGGACATTTTTTTAATGGCATTGATTAGGGTGTCGGTTTTTTTCACAAGTGGAACATCTCTGCCTTTTGTCATAAGCTCATGAACAGCTCGGATAGAGAGTGCGAGTCCCCCTCCAGGATGGAAGCGGGCAAATTGGCCCTTATTAAATTTCCTAGGCGACGTAAGTGCTGAAGCTATCATGTCCCCAATAACGAGGGTTGCTGTCGTGGAAGCCATGGGAGCTATGCCGTGTGGCGACCCTTCATTTTTCACTGGGACCTCTATCGCAACATCGGACAATTTTCCTAAAGTAGAGTCCCTTTTTTGCGCAATTGAAATAATTTTTACTTCAAAATCCTTGCGAAGATATTTCACAAGTTTTAAGACTTCCGGAGATTCACCGGAAAATGACATCGCCACTACAACATCGCCCGCTGATACTGACCCCAAATCACCGTGAATCGCCTCTACAGGATGAAGGAAGGTAGATTTGTGTCCAAGAGAAGTCAGGGTAGCTGCCATTTTCATTCCTATAAAACCAGATTTGCCAATTCCGGTTACAATTATCCTTCCTGTTCTGGCATTCAAAAGGGCAATAGCTTCTCCAAACGACCCATAAAACACTTTGTTTAAGGCTCTTAAAGCATTGATTTCGTGCTTCAAAGTGAGTCTTGCCCTTGAGTTTGCACTTCTTAACATCTGGTCATGATATACCGCGAGTCAAGTTATTGCAAAATAAATGACCAGTATACTTGTAATTATTATATTTAGCGGTAAAGTATACGCGGAACTACGGCTCTTACACATACGAAGTTTTCCATAGTCTAAGGAGGTGTCAAATGCCCGAAAAAAGCACGACCATCATGGATCGAATCGACCGTACGACTCGAATCCCCGAAAGCCATCGCAGGAAAGACCCGCCCCCGCCACGATCGGTGAAGGTTGAAGTCACAGGAGTTTGCAACTATCGTTGCAGTTTCTGTGCCTTGACAAAGCGCGTGGAACAACCGCGTGCGCCGATGGAATGGTCACTCCTCGAACGGATGATCAGGGAGTTTCGTGAGTTCGGCACCACCGAATTCGGATTCTTCTACATCGGCGAAAGCTTCACCACAGTGAAAACTCTGGTGCCAGCAATCAAGCTCGCAACGGAGTTGGGATACGAAAATCGTTTCCTCACCTCCAATGCATCACTTGCCTCTCCTGACAAAGTCAGGACGGTGATTGAGGCTGGACTCACTTCGCTCAAGTGGAGTGTGAACAATTACGACGAGAACCAGTTCGTCGAAGTCGTTCAGAGGCCGGGTCGCCTGTTTCATCAGGCGGTAGCAAACATCAAGGCAGCGAAGGTTGTTCGTGATGAGATCTTCGCTCGCACTGGGCACTTCTGTGAACTCTCTGCCTCTCGTATTCAGTACGATGATAAGCAGGGACAGCTCATGGATCCGTTCTTTGCGGAACATATCGAGCCATATGTCGATCACAGCTATGAGCTTCCTCTCTACACAATGGGGGGAGCACCGATTGATCAGGAACTGAAGCTCGGCATGAAACCGACCGCAGGCAACATGGGGCGTGTCGGAGCGCTCGTAGAGCCGATGCCATGTTGGGCAGTTTTCACAGAAGCCCACGTGACTTCAAGTGGCATGCTTTCAGCTTGTTGCTTCGATGCTGACGGGAGTTGGACCATGGCTGACCTCAATGAGGTTTCGGTCAGTGAGGGTTGGCACAGTGTCGCTTTTCAGGAACTCCGAGTGGCTCATCTCAAGGGTAACGTCACCGGTACTCCCTGTGAGACCTGTGCCATGTACAATTAAAGAACTTCGATGACACCTACCCCCGCACATTCGTGTGAGGGTAGTTTTTTTATAAAATGATATGATGAAACGCATATGAAAAAAATCTTTATTCACACAAATAATAGACAGATGTTCGGTGCGGAGCTTGCACGATTTGCCATCACTCGCTTTCTTCCAAAAGATACTGACATTAGTGTCGAATTTATCAACGTTGATGAGCTCGCAGTATTTCAATCGTTTGCAGGAAAAAGCTATTTGTTTGCTGGAACTGAACGTACCTACAACCCAAAAGATCTCCAATCTTTCACTCTTTCTCGTTTTATGGCACCGCAACTAATGGGTTACCAAGGAAAAGCGATTGTCATCGATCCAGATATTTTTGCAGTCAAAGATATTTCAAGTATTTTTGAACTCAACATGCAAGGGAGAAGTATCGCTGCATGCAACAAAAAAGATGCATGGGATACGTCCTTTATGCTTATGGACTGCGCAAAACTCACTCACTGGAAGATGGAATCAATTCTCCAAGAACTTGCATATAAAAAACTCGACTACGTACTAGATATTATGAACCTCAGTCGTGAGCCAAAAGAATCACTGCTTCCACTTGGAAGAATTTGGAATAACCTCGACACCCTCACGCCAGAAACTCTTGCGGTGCATATGACAAACAGAATTACTCAGCCATGGAGCACTGGACTTCCTATCGACTTTACTCGCAACAAAATGCCGAAAATATTCGGTATCATTCCAAGGGAACCTGTTCAGATGCTTCTCGGCAAATATCCTACCCGCTACCAAAAGCACCCTGACCCTCGTATCGAAGAATTATTCTTTACTTTGGTAAAAGAAGCACTCGCCTCAGGAGCGATATCAAAAGAATTAATTCAGTCTGAAATAAACAAAAAGCACGTACGCAGTGACCTCTTTCAAAAAATTGGTTAATTTATTTTTTTGAGTTCTACAAAAAAACCGGCGCAAAACATTGAGGGCCAAACATCCTTTAGAAACGGAACCCCGACGTAATAGTGAACGGTATAATTTTTATATCCTTGCGCGTTAAGCCACCAAATCAAATCCTTTTTTGTCCAAAACCTTAAATGCTCTCCAGGGTGCTTGGCCCATTGCATTGGGAATTTACCAAACATTAACCTAAGTCGGTGAATCACAAATCCCGTATTGGGAAAAGAAAACATTACTGCTTTTGTAGATCTTTCATAGGCCACCTTTAGTAATTCTTCTGGACCAGGAATGTGTTCTAGTATTTCAAAAAGGATAGTAAATTCTGCGTTAAGAATCTCTTTATACTCCGAAGCCTTAGTTATATCCAATTTCTTAGTCTTCAAACCAAGGCCAGTTGCTATATCCAAAGCATACCCAGAGCTATCGTAAGCAATTGCCACATCAACACCGGTAAGTTCCTTAATTTTTAACAAAACCTCACCCGCCCCAGAACCTATATCATTTATAGACCCGCCACCTAGCTCTTTTATAATCTTAGACGCAATAGTGGCCCGCTTCCCTTGCCACACACCCAAACCTCCCATATGACTATCTCCCCTTTTTTCTTTCCAATAAGAGTCATAGTCAAAGTGGGCTCCAGGCACTATTCTCTCTTGTGGGTATATATAAATCCTCTTAATCCACTCCTTAGTTACCCACAAAAAATTCTTAATTCTTTTAAACATATAGTTTAGAGCATTAATATTAGAGCATTAATAACAGACTTGCAATTTATCAAGAAAAATATAATATCATCCCATGAAAAAGATCTCAAAAAAGGCCCATAAGAAAAAAACTACCAAAATCGTAGAGAGGAAAACCTGCAGACTTTCTGGTGAACAATTGAAGCCAATGTTCACCTTAGGAAAGCTTTATTTATCTGATTTTATCGAACAAAAAGAGGTTCCTAAATATGAACCTGTAGAAATGAAGATGTGTCTCGCTCCAAAATCTGGCCTTGTGCAACTCTCGCACACGGTTCCAGGCGACATCATGTATCGGAAGTATTGGTACAAATCTGGCACAAACGCGACCATGACAAACGAGCTCATGGGAATTGTCAAAAAAACTCAAGAATTAATGCCGCTAAAATCCGGTGATATCTTTCTCGATATTGGCTGTAACGATGGGACTCTATTGAGCTTTGTCAATAAATCAGTGGTCAGAATAGGTTTTGATCCAAATGACTTCAAGATTGAATCAATAAAGCACGCTGATGTAATAGTCAATAACTACTTCACCTTCAAAGAATACCAAAAAACCAATCACGGACACAAAAAGGCAAGAGTGATAACTTCAATTGCAATGTTTTATGATCTCGAAAAACCACACGAATTTGTCCAGGACATTAAAAAGACTTTGGACAAAAATGGATTGTGGATAATACAAATGAGCTATTTGCCACTGATGCTGAAGCAATTGGCATTTGACAACATTTGCCACGAACATTTGAAATATTACAGCCTTAATTCATTAAAATACCTTTTAAGTGCTAACAAAATGGAAATTGTTGATTGCGAGCTTAATGACATTAATGGTGGAAGTTTCAGAATATACATAAGACACCAAGACGCTGATCCAACAACATTTTCATCAGCCCCATACAGAGATGTTGCACGCATGAGGGTGGATTCCGTACTTGCCTACGAAAAAACCTTAAATCTAAATTCAAAAAGGATATATATGGATTTCTGGAAAGAAGTGAACGCTCTAAAAAATCAGACAGTTAGTTTTATTAAAAGAGAGAAAAAGAAAGGAAAGAAAATCTGGGGTTATGGAGCTTCCACTAAAGGCAACACCCTTCTACAGTGGTTTGGTTTGGACAATTCATTAATTGATGGAATTGCCGAACGCTCTCCAGCCAAATTTGGGTTAAAAACTGCGGGTACTAATATTCCAATATTTTCAGAGGAAGAAATGCGAAAAGCGAAGCCAGATTACCTGTTGATTCTACCTTGGCACTTTATTGCAGAGTTTACAAGACGTGAAGCCAATTTTCTTGAAATGGGTGGCAAACTCATCGTTCCATGCCCTAAGTTTGAGGTTATTGGAAAGTAGAGACTACTTCCAGTGTTTATAAGATTTTTCTTCAACAATAGAAGAACCTAATAAGATATTTATTTCTTTCTTTATAGATGCTCTTACATCATTCGCGAGATGTATACCTAGAGCCACTTTTACAAAACCTTCACCAAAATCTTTCTTATCACCATATTCACGGATTTTGTCACCCATATCCCATATCTCCTCATTCGCTTTTTTAAGAGATTCTTCCATCTGAGTTATCTTCTCCATAACATCGGGGTTATAAGAAAATGATCTCTCTTTCACTTTTTCAAGCATAGAAAGCTCTTTATTTACATTATTTAATCGAGATTCGTCCCTAATCCTTTCTTGCTTTATCTTAAGGACAGTAATTTTATCTATAAGTTCCCCCGGGGCTGTGGGGGTGTATATGATTGAAGATTCATTTTGCATATGATTATGTGTTGAAAAAAATACCATACTGATTCCTGAAAAAAGTGGGTGTATGAAAAAACATAGGGGTTCCCTTATCGATTTTCAGCTAGACCCTTAAGATACTCCGCATATTTTTTATCACTCTCCACCATCATCTCCACCAATTCCTCAAAAGATGTCTTGGGCTCCCAACCTAAAATCTTTTTTGCCTTAGCACTATCTCCAAGTAGATCATGGACTTCATTCGGTCTATAGAACTTAGGGTTTACCTTTACGACAACATTGCCTTCACCATCAGTCGCCTGCTCATTCTCCCCTTGTCCGCTCCAAGTCAATTTCATCCCCAAGACTTTGGCTGAAATATTAACAAAATCTCTTACGGAGTGACTGACCCCTGTTGAAATTACGTAGTCATCTGGGTTTTCTTGCTGCAAAATCAACCACATTGCTTCTACATAGTCCCCTGCAAAACCCCAATCTCTCTTTGCATCCAAATTCCCTAGTTGAACATAGTTCTGAAGACCAGCTTTTACTTTAGCTAAAGATAAAGTAATTTTCCTAGTTACAAACTTTTCTCCTCTTTTTGGAGACTCGTGGTTAAACAGAATCCCAGAAGACGAATAGTAATTATGATTTTTTCTATAACCGACGATGTAATCTGTATGGGCTCTTAACTTCGCTTCGGCATAAGGACTTACTGGTAAAAAAAATGACTCTTCGTTTTGCGGAGGATTAGTCCTACCAAACATCTCACTCGTAGAAGCCTGATAAAAGCGCGATTTAGGAAATAATCTCTGAGCCTCACTGATTAGCTTTCCTACGCCATGATAGTTAATTTCCATTGTCTCTGTCGGGCATTCAAAAGAAACTCCAACGTCTGACAAAGCAGCTAAATTGTATATCTCGTCTGGTTTAGAAATGACCAAAGCTCTATTTAGAGACTCCACATCCCTCATATTTCCATAAATAACATTAATCTTCTCCCACAAATCTATGTTGTCTTCAAAACGGTAAAATGGATTATTGCTATTTCTCCTTATCAATCCGAAAACTTCATAACCTTTCTCTACTAAAAACTTAGATAAATAATACCCATCTTGCCCAGAAATACCTGTAATTAGAGCTCTTTTATTCATATATGCTTATGAGTTTAAAGTATAAAGTAAATCCTCCGCTTCCGCCAACACTGCGCCTGTCTCTACGCTTTTTATCTGCCTCTCTGCCACAGACTCATCAAATCCTTCTAGATGACCCTTGAGCTCCGCCTCTCCTCTATCTTCACAGGTTACAATACGATTTCTCTCTCCTTGAGGTGGGTGTTCATTTTCATCAGTGGGCCCAACAACGACTAAAGTCGCCACATCAAACGCTTCAGCAATATAAACCGGCCCACTATCATTTGCCATAAGGACATGCCCATAAGAAATAAAAGCTTTTAATTCATCCAAACTTGAATCTACATAAATAAGAGGTTGTATCTTTTTTAGAGATTTTACAAATAAATCAGTCTCCTCCCTGTCTCCTGGCCCCCCAATGACTGCAATGCCCATATTATATTTCTCATATAAATAATCAGCCACTTCTGCAAATCTCTCTGCTGGCCATTGTTTAATCTTAGTTCCTGCACCAGGGGAAATAATTGCTAATTTACGATTCTTAAAATCAAAATTATTATCAAGAAAAAACTTTTCTACAGAATTCTTCCCTTCGTTAGTAAAATACAGATGCTTTTTTGTCTCTTCTGATTTTATTTCAAGAGGAGAAAGAATTCTTAAATATTCCTGCGCAACATATTTCCCAATAAAATAAGGTATCTGAATAAATAAATTCTGGATTGCTCTGTACGACCTTGTGTGGGTATCAGCATTTTCTACAGAAAACACCGCGACAGATGGAATACCAGCCAGGAACATCATGGATGCATCAAGCGAGCTAGACGAGACAGTGGCTCCGTAGTCCGCCCCAACTGCCCGAAGGTTTTTTATAAGCTCCCATATTGAATCTTTGCAAACTACATAATCGTCAACATCCTTATTGCCTTCTAATATAATTTTATTCTTTGCCGAACCCACAACGGTCAATTTGGTTTGCGGATATTTTACTTTGAGAGCCCGAAAAATCGGCGTAGCAAATATCATGTCCCCTATGTTTGTGGTCAAAAACATTATGACAACTTTTTCGGGCGGTATTTTGGGCTCTCCCTTGGCGGTTCCACGAATTAACGCATATATATGAACCGAAATTACAAGAATTAAATTCTTTAATAATGAATATTTAATCATTTACTTTATATATTTGATTATCACCAATTTGCGCTACTCTTTGGACAAATTTGAGTGAGTCTATTTGCTTTAAAGCACTATCATAGCTTGGATAAGAATAATTAAGCAAAATATAGTCAATATTGTAAGTTTTTAGACTCTCCTCTACCGGCATGGATACGAAGGCGCCATACCTTTTATACATATCATCAATCAATTCACTACTAATTTGAACAGCGGGCTTATGCTCTTTTCCAGTTATCTTAGAAATAATTTTCTTCCTATTCTCAATAAAAAAATAGGGATCAATAAACCTATTCCCCCAAAATTCTCTTTGCCGAGCTTCAATATAATCTTTCGTAAAATACGAGTTAAATATATTCTGGATAATCCAGCGATTTTCTAATTCCTCATTTGGCAGAATGGAGAGAGTAGCATAAAAATTATAATACACCGTGTTATGAGTGTATACGGGAATTAAAAAATCATAATCCCCCCCCAACGAATAAACCGTGGAATCTTTTTCTGTATTTTTATTTAACCAATTAAAAACTTCTGCTTTCGATTGAATTGATATTGCAGAATCTCGGTCAATTTTATATTTAATAGTTTGCAATACTTCATGCCTTTGCATAAATATTAAAACAACAATCAAGGCAATGGCAGATACGGTCAGGCGAGGGATGTGTTTTTGTATTAAGGCAATTACAAAAAAAATAAATAAGATGGTTATCAGCAAGTAATGACTGGAAAACTGTAAATAAACCCCCGTGAAAACGTTCTGCCAATTTAAGACTAGGATACTAATAAGCAAGCATGCTATGAAATATTTGTCTTTACTAACTATAAATTTTCGACTAAAGAAAAAAACAAGTGCGGTTATAAGACCTAAAAATATATTTGTATACGCCCCGGGCCAGTTAGTCCTAATTAGTCCGAAACGTTCTGTAGCTTCAATATAGCCAGATAGTGATGATGCTCGCAAAGTAAAATAAGCATACAAAGAAATGAAGACTGAAACGGGGGGTAAAAACCCCATTAAAACCAACTTAATGTGTTTCCAATCTCTGTCATATTTCAATTTAAACAACAAACTTAAGAACCCCAAAACCAACAGAGACGTCCAATAATATGGCGAAATAAAAAACATCAAACCAACACTAAACCCCAGAAATGTAGATAGTATTATCTTATTACTGTCAGAAAGATTAACATTATTATAGATTTCATATATAAGATAAAAACCAAAAAGAAATACTACTAAATTAAATTGTGGGCTTATGGGCCTAGCAAAGGTCTGTAAAAACAAAAAGATAAATGCCGAAGAATACAGTACCGAAAGATTTTTCTTTTTTATTATTTTCAAAAAAATAGAATACAGAAGAAGAAAGCAAACTGCGGGGAAAATAAAACCGCCCAATAGTGTCACTGAAGGAACCGAAAAACCGGAAACCATGACCAATACAGCAAAGATCCATTCTGGTATTGGGGGGTGGATGAACAAATCATTTTGATGTTCATTAATATAAGAGTTTCCTATGCCAAAATGACCCTCAGCGGCTTCTTTTATGCGGGCTTGATAGTAAATTTCATCATCTGTAAAAGATGAGTATACGCCCTTAAAATTATCCCCAATTTCAAGCCGCATCCTTAAATGCGGAGAAATAATTATTAAACCTAACACAATAGAGACAACTATTGCGGTAAGGTGGGATTTTGTAAGTTTACAAATAAACTTAATCATACGGCGACAAGACAAATTAACGATGACCCGAACATTCTTCTAGGAAAAAACCTCTTCTCAAAAACAAAGAATTCTCCCAGTACCTTATGTAACCAAACCAACAACCCATTAGGTGGGACAACTTGTGTAGATCTCTTTTTCTTATACACCATAACCAACGACGCCATAATATACAACAAGTGAAAAAAATAACTTAATTCAATTATTCTGAAATTGGCCGCGCTAGATAAATGAGTCAAATCATCAATATCATAACGACGAAAATGACCATTAAACTCATCATAATTTGACCACAGCTCCTTCCTGGCTGGAACAGTAATAAAAATATGAGAAAGTTTGGGAAAGGTATCTTTTATATCTTTTAAAAAAACACCAACATCGGATATGTGTTCAATAACGTCTAATAACATAACGACCTCTACTTGGTTTATTAGAGACCTATCCAAAGATTTGAAATCC